>NZ_JAUTAU010000001.1:2665175-2974210 GCF_030818775.1 Bacillus sp. SORGH_AS_0510
AAAGTTGTACACAGTTCCCTCATTTTCCTCCGCTAACACACTGGACAACAGATCCTTTACCCCATCATTGTTTAAATCGATGAGTTGAAGGGATGCTTTTGAGCCGCTTTCTAATGAAATCGTATAGGTTTTTCCGTTCGAAGCAGCTACTTCAACATAGATTTTCTTCAAAAAAGAATTCTCTTCCTGATTAGGCATACCCTTTAATTCAATCACGTCATCTTTTCCATCTCCTGTTATATCCAGCACTTCATTTGATAACGTAACGGTTTCCTTACTTTTTTCAATTGCATAAACACCGGTAATGGCAGTAAGGGATATAAAAAAGCAAGCAACAATAGCTAGCAACATCTCTTTTCTCATTCATTTCCCCTCCATCAAAGCTTAATAATAGCTAGTATGTCCAAAATTGGAAAAATGATGAAAAAAGACTCTCTAATTTATAGAGAGTCTAAAAATTTTCTATTCACTTGGATTTTGAGGGTTATCCTCTTTCCAAACAGTAGTAACCTTTCCGTTTTCCCCTTCATCAAGGATAAACGAACCGTTTGAGTAACGATCACTAAAGCGGATATCTTCCGTTTTAAGTGTTTCGACAAAGCCCTTTTCTGTTTCAATGAAAATCAATTCCTGATTATTTGCAACAACAAAGCCCATGATTCGATGTGGGTTTGATTTTAACTCTCTTAATATTACTACACCGCGCTTTGCACGAGAGGATTTTTCAAACTCTTTTAACTTCATCCTTTTTACAGATCCACGCTGTGTAGAAATTACAATGGATTCAGTACTGTCAGGGTTAAGGACTTTACCGCCAACAACAAAGTCTCCATCCTTCAAGTTAATACCTTTCACGCCGGCTGCGCGTTGTCCGACAATACTTATTTCTTCCTCATGGAACCATAGCGCATATCCGAGATGGGAAACCATGAAAATTTCCTTCGTTCCGTCAGTGAGGTGAACGTCAATTACTTGGTCATCATCTTTAAGATTTACAGCAACTAGCGGCTTTGAGTAGCGCTGTGCCTTGTATGCTTTAAGTTCTGTCTTCTTTACCATTCCATTTTTTGTCACAAAGATTAAGAATGCATCTGTTTCAAAATCCTTGACTGGTATCGTCTGAATAATATCCTCGTCCCGCTCAATTGGGATAATGTTAGCCACATGTTGACCAAGATCCTTCCAACGGATATCAGGTAATTCATGAACTGGAAGGAATAAATAATTCCCTTTGTTCGTGAAAAGAAGAAGAACATCCTTTGTATTCATATCAAGCTGAGCAAGCAATCTGTCAGAATCCTTCATTGCCAGATCCTGTCCATTAGATGCAGCGTACGAACGCTGACTGGTCCGTTTGACGTAGCCTTCCTTTGTGACCGTAACAATGACATCTTCACTTGGAACGGTTACATCAAGAGTAATTTTTAACTCTTCAATTTCCGCTTCAATCTTTGATCGGCGCTCATCTGCAAAGCGTTTTTTTACATCTTTTAACTCTTTTTTTATAACAGAGAATAGCTTTTTCTCACTAGCTAAAATGCTACTAAGCTCTTCAATTTTTTTATTTAATTCTTCTGCTTCTTGTCTAAGTGCAGTAATATCCGTATTCGTTAAACGATAAAGCTGTAAAGATACAATTGCTTCTGCCTGGAGCTCAGTAAACGCATATTTTGCGATTAAATTGTCCTTTGCGTCTCGTTTATCTTTAGATGCCCGGATGGTCGCAATAACCTCATCCAGGATGGACAATGCTTTCATCAGACCTTCAACGATGTGCTGGCGTTCCTTTGCTTTGTTTAGATCATATTTGGTCCTCTTAGTAACTACTTCTTTTTGATGTTCAATATAGGCATCCAGCAATTCTCTAAGACCCATTAATTTTGGTCTCTTGTTGTGGATAGCAACCATATTAAAATTGTAGGTTACCTGGAGGTCACTATTTTTATATAAATAGTTTAAGACACCCTCTGCATCAGCATCTTTTTTCAACTCTATCACTATGCGTAGGCCAGTACGGTCTGTTTCGTCACGGACCTCAGACATTCCTTCAACCTTTCGATCGAGCCGGAACTCGTCCATTTTTTTGACGAGGTTGGCTTTATTGACTTCATATGGAATTTCAGTGATCACAATTTGTTGTTTACCACCGCGAACTTCCTCAATTTCGGCCTTACCGCGGACAATAATTTTACCTTTACCAGTTTCATAGGCTTTTTTAATGCCGTCAATCCCTTGGATAATTCCGCCTGTTGGGAAGTCCGGGCCTTTTACAATAGTCATAAGCTCATCTATCGAAACATCCGGTTGTTCCAATCTCATAATTACACCATCAATGATTTCTCCAAGGTGATGTGGTGGAATATCTGTGGCATAACCTGCAGATATCCCTGTAGAGCCATTTACAAGGAGATTTGGAAACATTGCTGGTAATACGGTAGGTTCCTTCGATGTATCGTCAAAGTTTGGAATAAATTCCACCGTTTGTTTTTCGATGTCACGAAGTAATTCAGCTGCAATAGCCGATAGGCGGGCTTCAGTATAACGCATAGCCGCTGGCGGGTCACCATCAACGCTACCGTTATTACCATGCATTTCGACTAGTACATTTCTTACCTTCCAGTCTTGACTCATGCGAACCATTGCTTCATACACAGAAGAATCACCATGTGGATGATAGTTACCAATTACGTTACCAACTGTTTTAGCTGATTTACGAAATCCTTTATCAAATGTATTTCCTTCCACATGCATGGCATAAAGAATTCTTCGCTGCACGGGTTTTAGACCATCCCTTGCATCTGGCAGGGCACGTTCCTGAATTATATATTTACTATATCGACCAAAACGATCGCCAAGTACATCTTCTAGAGGTAAGTCACGGAATTTTTCTGTTGCACTCATCCTTCAGAACCCTCCTCAGAGACCGTTATATTTTCATTTTCCAAAATCGTGTCATCCTCTTCTAAACCAAAGGCCACATTGCTTTCAATCCATTTTCGGCGTGGCTCAACCTTATCGCCCATAAGTGTCGTAACACGGCGTTCTGCTCTTGCCGCATCATCAATTTTCACTCGAATTAGCGTGCGGGTTTCTGGATCCATTGTCGTTTCCCAAAGTTGATCCGCATTCATTTCTCCAAGACCTTTGTAACGCTGAATAATATAACCTCGGCCAACCTTTTTCATGGCATCTTGAAGTTCATCTTCGTTCCAAGCATATTCAATAATTTCTTTTTTTCCAGTCCCTTTACTTACTTTATAAAGAGGAGGAAGAGCAATAAACACTTTTCCAGCTTCAAGTAAAGGCTTCATATAGCGATAAAAGAATGTAAGCAAGAGTACTTGAATATGTGCTCCATCGGTATCTGCATCTGTCATGATAACGACTTTATCATAATTGATATCTTCAACATTGAAATCCGATCCCACACCGCCGCCGATTGCATGGATGATGGTATTGATTTCTTCATTTTTAAAGATATCAGCGAGTTTTGCTTTTTCAGTATTGATAACTTTACCACGTAGCGGAAGTACTGCCTGAAAACGGCGGTCACGTCCTTGCTTTGCAGATCCTCCTGCAGAGTCTCCCTCTACCAGATAAAGCTCATTTTTTTGCGGATTTCTAGATTGTGCTGGTGTCAATTTTCCAGACAAGACAGCTTCTGAACGTTTCTTTTTCTTTCCACTTCTGGCATCCTCACGGGCTTTTCTTGCTGCTTCCCGCGCTTGGTACGCTTTAATTGATTTTTTAATAAGCAATGAACTGATATCAGGATTCTCTTCTAAGAAATAAGAGAGATGTTCCGAAACGACCGCATCCACAGATGACCTTGCTTCGCTGGTCCCTAGTTTGCCCTTTGTTTGTCCTTCGAACTGAAGGAGTTCTTCTGGAATACGAACAGAAATAATAGCTGATAAGCCCTCACGAATATCTGCTCCATCTAGGTTTTTATCTTTCTCTTTTAAAAGAGAGACCTTTCTTGCATAGTCATTAAACACTCGAGTCATGGCTGTTTTGGAGCCTGCTTCGTGCGTACCGCCATCCTTCGTACGAACATTGTTTACAAACGAAAGAACATTTTCGGAATATCCATCATTAAATTGGAAAGCAAATTCTACTTCTATTCCATTTTGTATGCCTTCAAAGCTAACCACATGGTGAAGCGTATCTTTTTCTTCGTTTAAATATTCAACGAAGGCTTCAATTCCGTTTTCAAAGTGAAAAACTTCATGTAAGCCATTTCTATCATCGTTAATTTCTATTTTAAGACCTTTTAGCAAAAATGCAGATTCTCTTAGCCTCTCACATAAGGTTTCAAAATTATATGTGGTAGTTGAGAATATGGATGGATCTGGTTTAAAGTGAATTGTTGTTCCCGACTGATTGGTTTTACCAATTTTTTCTAATGTGGTAACTGGTTTACCGCCATTTTCAAATCTCTGCTCATAAATAAATCCGTCCCTTTTAATGGTAACGGTTAACCACTCAGATAATGCGTTAACGACTGATGCACCAACACCATGTAAACCACCACTGGTTTTATATCCGCCTTGGCCGAATTTTCCGCCGGCGTGAAGGACGGTTAAGATGACCTCTGGTGTCGGTTTCCCCATTTTGTGCATCCCAGTGGGCATTCCACGGCCTTTATCTATAACGCTGATGGAATTATCTTTGTGAATTCTAACAATAATGTGATCACCATAGCCTGCAAGTACTTCATCAACAGAGTTATCTACGATCTCGTATACAAGATGGTGCAATCCGCGCGCATCCGTACTGCCGATGTACATTCCAGGGCGCTTTCTAACGGCTTCTAAACCTTCCAGCACCTGTATGGCATCATCATTATAATCAAAAGCTTGCTGATTTCTTGCCACTAAAATACCCCTTTCATACCCTACAAAAAGAAACAACCTTCTAATTGCTTAATAGCTAACAAATTATCATTCGCTCAAATGAGTTCATTTTCCTTTAAAAAAATGGAGAGAACCCATGTTTGCCACTTTTATTTTAACACATGTTCTTGTGACGTCTATGCTTAATTGTAGCGATTTATTCAGATTTGGCAAATACGTAATTTGAAACAACATAATTTTGTAATATAATTTTTCTCATTATTTGTTAACAAAAATAGAAAAAACTGCTAATGATTAGCAGTTTTTTGTGAGTTATCTTGTTAATGCATGCTCTACTTTAATACACCGGTCCATGACTACCGTATAGCCCTTTTCTTTTAGATAATCATAGGCTTCTTCATTCATTAGCCCGAGCTGGGCCCAAAAGATTTCTGCATCGATATCAGCAAACTCTTTCGCAACTTCAAATAATTGCTCGGAACGACGGAAGACATTTACGATATCAACATGTCCTTCGATCTCTTTTAAAGAACCTACAGCTTTTACTCCTAATACCTCTCCATTAATGGTAGGATTCACCGGGATAATCTCATATCCTGCTTTTTGCATCGCTGCTGAAACTTGATAAGAGGTACGTTCAGGGTTATTACTCAAACCCACAACCGCAATTCTTTTTGCTTTTTTTAAAATAGCTCCTAATTCTTCACGGCTAGGAATCTCAACTGTCATGACTCTCACTCCTACATTGTTTTCTTTTATTTTACCGATAAACAAGGGAAAAACATAATAAAACGCTTTCATAAAATAAAAAGCTACCCGTTGAGTAGTGAGTTTTTAGTACTTACATTGTAGAAGATACGGGATTTATTACTTTACACGCCTTCGGTAATTCTAGGAGGAATCTTGTACCCTCACTAGTACTTTCAAATGAGATTCTACCATCCATTCTCTCAAGAATTATTTTTGCCATGTATAGTTCTAGCTCTCCTCCTGGAAAATCAGTGGTAACATCAGCTTCCATTATCCTTAGCAAATCCTCTGATTCGATTTTACCTGCATTATCCTGAATATCGACTGTTACAAAACTTTCTGTTTCGTTCAAATGAATATATATTTTCTTGTTTTGAATGCCGTTTGCTAAAAATGCATCTCGGACTTTTATAAACATAATCAATAGCATATAACTGAACTCATTTAAATAACCATAACCCATTTGTTGGCCGTGATATTCAAAATTCACATGAATATTATGATTGTGAAGACTCGAGGAAAATAATGTTAAGGCGTATTCAATCGAATCACCCACTGAAAATGCTTCTTTAATGGCATTATCCAGTTGAAATTTACGAAAGTCACTTACTGACTGTGTTAAATGTTTTATTTGAGACATACTTTCATTGATAAATGTGTCAATATACAAGTCGTCGATTTCTCCGAAAGCACGTGCCTCTCTTACATCCTGAACCAATAATGATAGACTGTTTAAATGTTGTATCCACTCTTGTTCCATACTAGAACTGATTTCATTTAAGACTGTAAATTTAGATTGATGGAGTTGAAGAAGATCCTTTTTTCTGTATCTAGTTTCTTCATCATGAGTAGGTGAATCTAATTCTTGGCTAACTAATTTATATTTATTTGCTAAGTCCCGATTTTTTCCCTCACTCGACTTCAGCTTTGTCGTAAGCTCTCGGTTTTTATAGATCAAGTAGGAAATGGTGATTATAAAAAAGCAAATGGAAAGGAATAACATTAAATTTATTACTAACAATGCGCGCACCTTCTTATTCTTCTTTGCTGTACGTAGTTACTTGGTTTCTTCCGTTCGATTTTGACATAGAAAGGGCTAAATCTACTTCATTCAGCAGGTCTATGTTTGATTTACCATTTTCGTAAACTGTCACAGCGATGCTGCATGTCACTTTCCCAATTACTCCAAAATTAAAGTTCTCTACTAAATTACGAAGAGATTCAGCAATTTCAGTGGCTTCCTGTTCATTGGTATTAGGGAGTAAGAGTAGAAATTCTTCCGTTTTCCAGTGTTCATAAATATCTTTTTCACTTATCCGCTGTTGAATAATTGTTATGATCGTGTTTAACACCTTTTCAGCCGCCGTCTTTCCGAAACAATCTGAGATCTTATTGAAAAAATCGATTTCAATCTTAATAAGGGAGAGTGTCTGACTAAATTGATTGGCTTGTTCCAACACATGGCTCAAATAGTCATAAAACCTCAAATGATTCATCTTGTATGTTATCGGAACAAGGGAATTTAAACTGGTTTTGATTTCTTTTTCCAGTTGAATTTGGCATATAGATGATTGAATGGCATTAAATAATATATCTAAATCAAAGGGCTTTAAGATGATATGATTAGCACTCTGCATCATATTTTTTATAGAGGGATCATTACTAACATCATGGACTGTTGTTAGAATTACCTGTACTTTGTCATTTATTTCTCGTATTTTTTGAATCATTTCTACCTGTTTTCCTTGATCCAGTTTAATATCAGCAATAATTAAATCTGGATGCTGCTGTTGAAAAATTTGAAAGCCTGTCATGCTATCTTTTGCCACATAAATAGTTGAAAATCGTCGCTTTAGTATCCGGAAAAGCTTTTCCCTTGAAAATCCCTCTTCCTCTACGAATAACACATGGATATCAGGATATTGATTGCTTAAATATTGTTTGATATTTTTTGCCATGAAATGATCACCTCTTTCTTTGATTTAAGAATGGTATGTAAGAAAACCGCCCGTTTTATAGTAATGATTCGGCCGGTCTTAGCTTGTTTATTTGATTTTAACTAAATTATAGGGGCTCTATGCACGGCTTTCAACGAGTTAACAAATGGTTTGAAAATTCTCCATATTTTTGTAATAAAATTGACTCTAATTGTTCTTAGTTACCTATAAAGGTTGAAAATAAAAAAGCAAAGAGGAATGTTCCTCTTTGCTCATTTCTGCGACACAGTTCTCTCAGCTAGTAGATTTAAGGCAGTCCATGCCGTTTGATCCCCAAACAGTCGGGACCATGCTCCAATACCAGCAAGTTTATATTTGATAGCCAATTCTACTCGTTTATTTAGTGAAAATTCATCTTCAATCCAAATTTTATAGGTTGCACTTTCTTCTGCTGCATAAAATTCAGCGTAGTTCTGTCCGCTTGCCTCATCATATTTAGGTTGCACACCTTTTTCAGACAGCCAAGCCTTCACTTTATCCATTGCTAGTGCCTTTGAAGTAATTTCAACCGTACCATCGGCATTCGTCTGTTCCTTCCAGAGCCTAGCGTATAAAGGCACACCTAGAATTAACTTTTCATGGGGCACCTCTGTTAAAAGTCTATCAAGATTATCTTCCACCCATGGCAAACTTGCTACACTTCCTGCTCCAGTGGCGGCATTCGTATGCTCATCGTATGCCATAACAATAAGATAATCAACAATATTCGCAAGCTTGGGTCTCTCGTAAAAAGAAGACCAATTGTTGTTTTCACCAGCGGAGAAGGTGATGTCCATTGATATCACCAGACCTGCCTCGTGAAGATAAGGGGCGGCCTCTCGCATAAATTGTGTAATTAACGGCCCATCCTCGGGATTAACATTCTCAATATCAAAGTTCATCCCTTGAAGATGATACATTTGGCTAAAATGAAGCAACTGCCTGATAATCGCTGTTCTCGTTTCATAATCTTTGAATGCTTCATGGGTGAGTTTTGGATCAAATGAATTAGAAAACACTCCCCAAACCTGATACCCTTTTCCTTGTGCCCATTTACTATAGTCAAGTGATGCAAGGTTTTTAACAACTCCAGTATTGCTTGCTAGAGAGAACCAGGTTGGAGAAACCACGTTTAAACCGGTCATTTCCGGAATTTTTGTTATATTAGGGTTCTTTGTGTAGACGGCTTCCCATGTTAATTGGATAGGGCCATTTATTTTCGGGATTTGAAACGTTTTTCGTTCTTTCTTTACACTAACCTTTACGTGCTCCCCTTTTATCACATATTCTTTTTTTATATAGCCGCTAATACCGTTTTCTTTCCTGATAAGGTAAAAATTGTCCTTTACACCTTCAATCATAACCTTTTCCTTTGGTCTCATTTCCGCAACATACGGTGAATGCCAAGATGGTTCCGTACGAAGTCTAAGCTTTTCGTTATTAATGTCCTTTTCTAATAACCTACCATTATCGTATTGCTCATCATCGTGTTGAATCCAAATAGCCATACTATCCGGTAATGTTTTATATTGAATGGAGTAAAACGAAAGAACTGGATCAAGGGCAACATAGATTTCACCCTTTTTTACTAGAATGGGAGAAAGCTGTAGATTTACTGGTTTTTGATTAACAAAATAAGTTAATGAATCAGTTGACATTTGTACTACTTTATCTGTTGTAGTAATAATGACGGATTTCGATTTTTCATCATAATGAATTGAAGAATCAATATTCTTCTTAAAAAATGTGAGTGGAACATACAGAGAATTTCCCTCAATCAGGGCATTTCCCAACTGTTTTCCCTTGAAAAGGATGGGATGCTTTCCCTCGAAATAAGCTTTTTTTTCTGTTGATGCAAATGGATATAACATGAAAAAAATAGAACTAAAAATAAGTAGACAAGAACCTATTAATCCACCGATTATCCATTTAGTTGAGCGTTTTTTATTTTTTGCATAGTCTAGACGTGCCATCTTCCCTTCCTCCTTATTTCTATCCTAAGGTATCTCGGTACAATTTAGAAGATATTTTTAGGATCACTAGCTATCCTTTCATACTAATAATTTCAGTAATTCAAGAAAGCAATAGTGTTTTTTTATCAATACATGGTAAAATAGAAGAACTGGATCTTTTTATTGAAGGAGAAAATGTTAATGGTTCAAATTATTTTAGTCTTGATCCTAGCCTATTTGTTAGGCTCCATCCCCTCTGGTTTAATTGTCGGTAAAGTTTTTTATAAAACCGATATTCGTCGTCACGGAAGCGGCAATTTAGGGGGAACGAACACTTTCCGAACACTTGGAGTAAAAGCAGGCATTGCTGTAACTCTTGCTGATATCCTTAAAGGAACATTAGCGGCTGCCTTACCACATCTTTTTTCTGTCGACATTAACCCGTTACTCGCAGGTGTACTAGCAGTACTTGGGCACACATACCCAATCTTTGCTGGATTCCGAGGGGGGAAAGCTGTAGCCACTTCAGGTGGAGTTCTATTACTCTGTGCACCATTTATGTTCATTACTGTTCTGCTCGTGTTTTTCTTAGGTCTGTACATAACCAAATATGTTTCCCTTTCTTCTATGATCGCTGGACTATGTGGGGTGATTTATGCACTTATCATATGGGATATCCCACTATTAATTGCAGTAACCCTTCTGGCATCATTCGTCATTTACCGCCATCGAGCAAATATTAAAAGAATTATCAATAAAACAGAACCAAAAATTAAGTGGCTATAAAAGAACCTACATGATGGTTCTTTTATAGCCACTTTTCATGAAATTGTCGAAATTCCTTCCTTCTTTTCCCTTATATTTCCTTTAAAATAAGAGTAAGTGAATGTGAATGACTGGAGGGATAATCATGCAAAATGTGAAACAAGATTTATTTTTCTCAAGCATTGTGTCAAATAACACAGATGTAAATGATTTTATTATCGAGTTCATAAACCCTGAAGAAAGTTCAGACCATTCTCCAATAAAAATTACAAGAAATTTTGATGAATTACTAGAATTCCTAGATGAATTTGATGACCAATAACAACAAAAGAAATGAAAGGCTGTCCATTGATAGGGCAGCCCTTCATTTACATTTTCAATAGGTGGAATTTCTTATTTCCTAATACATCGTCAGAATAATCAAGCTTAGTGTGATCAAAGTAAACAAATTCCTTTTCATGTATTAGGATGGTTAAGTCATCGAACTCAAATGTAAGATCCCCTTGAATTTTCCGCTCTTCCAGAGACAGATTTAATTTGGG
The DNA here is from genome assembly GCF_030818775.1 of Bacillus sp. SORGH_AS_0510. Lineage (NCBI taxonomy): Bacteria > Bacillati > Bacillota > Bacilli > Caryophanales > Bacillaceae > Bacillus > Bacillus sp. SORGH_AS_0510. Next base: position 2,676,017 of record NZ_JAUTAU010000001.1, read on the forward strand.
TCCCCCTCAACCAATTCCCATGCTTAATCGGACATAAAGATTTTCATCCTCAGGCTTTTTTTCCTTGATAACTAATTCCTGTAAAAACTTGTGTGCACTTCCCGTAATACGAAACATTTAACCTCACGATCCTATCTCTTATGATTTATTTAAGAAAAAATTTAAAAAATCATATTAATATATTATAGTATTATCATGGGGCACAAAAATAATTTGCTTGAATTAGCTCATACAAGGAGAATTTATGAGAAAGAAAGCCATTATTCCTTCTGTTTTTATTATGATCATTTGTGCAACACTAGCATCTGTTCTTTTCGTCAAAGAACAAACAGGAGTAAAAGAAAAGAAAGTTTACCCTTCTAAAAATCATAGTACCCGTCCCTTCAAATTAATGCATCGAAATCTAATAGAGAAAGTAACAATTGGTGCGATTGGAGATATCCTCATACATGATGTCATTTATCGAGATGCCTTTAATGGGACAGGCTATAATTTCAATCCTATGTTTGAAAATGTAAAAAATCTTTTAGAAATGCCTGATGTGTTAACGGCTAATCAAGAGAGTATACTAGGTGGAACTGATCTGGGGCTTTCGGGATATCCCAGGTTTAATAGTCCGTTTGAAGTAGCTGATACCCTTCTTCATTCCGGTGTAGATATTGTCTCTACAGCCAACAACCATACATTAGATAAGGGTTCCAAAGGGATACAATCAGAAACAGCTTATCTAGAAAGCATTGGATTACCCCATGTAGGCAGTTTTGTGGACACCACAGATCAGCAAAAGTTGCGTATTATAAACAAAAATGGAATTAATATAAGTTTCCTATCATACACGTATGGCACAAATGGGATACGAGTTCCAAAAGGCCAGGATTTCTTAGTAAACCTGATTAATCGTGATAAAATGAAAGAAGAAATACGCCGTGCAAAAAAGGCATCAGATATTGTTGTTATGAGCATACATTGGGGAAATGAGTATCAAAGAATCCCTACTAATGCACAAAAAGATTTAGCCCGTTTCCTGGCAAATGAAGGAGTGGATATCATCTTTGGATCCCATCCACACGTTCTTCAGCCAATGGAATGGATTAAAACAACAGATGGCAGAAATGTATTTGTGGTCTATTCATTAGGCAACTTTATTTCAGGACAAAATAATCATTATAAAGACATTGGTGGTCTGGCAACAATCGATGTGACGAAACAGGTCACGGATCATGGAAAAACAATCGAAATCTCGAATCCTGTCTTTTTCCCTACTTATGTCTCGAGTCAAAAAGATCATCAGTTTAAGGTCGTTCCGTTACAAATGGCGAATACTTTTGGGCTTCCGAATGCAGAGGCAAAATACAAGGAAATCCAGCAACACATGTATCAATGGCTCCGTTAGATCGGAGCCTTTTATTTTTATTTCTTTATACAGGAGAATGTCTTAGGGTATGATAAAGCATGTATTAGTCAAATTAGTCGATTCTCGATATTATTTCTTATATAATAAAATGATTAGCCAGTAGAAAGGAGTTCATCATATGAAAATACATATTACAAATGAAGCAGCAGCATGGTATAAAAAGGAGCTCGGACTTAGCAATGGTGATTATGTTCGCTTTTTCGCCCGCTATGGAGGATGTAGCACTGTCCAAAGTGGTTTTTCTCTAGGTATCTCTACTGACGAACCAATCGACATTGGCACAAAGTCAGAAGTCGATGGAATTAACTTTTATATTGAAGAAAAAGATTTATGGTTTTTTGATGACCATGATTTAACCATTGAATATAAAGAAACCTATGAAGAGCCTGTTTTTCAATATAACAAATAAAAAATAGAGGTTGACTCACCAAGAGCCAGCCTCATTTTTATTTATCCCAAATATGTTCAGTAAAGCCTGCCTTTTGTAAAACTTCTCTTCCTCGTTCTCCAATTAAATCAAAATGCGAATACCCATCTGCTCTATGATGGATCCATTCCTTCTTTAACCCGTACTTTCTTCCCCAGGCAACCAGCTTTTCAAGATCGGCACACCCAACTTTTGAAACAGTTTTTGCTCCTGGGAAACGATCATCAAGCCAATAGTGGGTTAGGATAGCAATCTCTCCACGATCAATCTTTCTTTTCCAATCTAAGATGTCCTTTTTTTTAATACCGAATGCCACAACATCACCCCTAATCAGACACACCTCGGCAATCCGTGCTTTCAGGAGGATTCAATTGCTATTTTTTCTTTACTTCCTCATATTTTAAATACCATTCAGGAAAGGCTTTCTTGAAAGAAGTAGGCCTGAAATTTTCTTTCTTGACAATAATATGAGTGGATGTTCCCTCTGCACAAATTTCTTCGTTTCCATTTACAATTGTATAGCCATAAATAGTTTTTATTCCATCGTTTAACTCCACCCATGTTTTTACAAAGGCTTGATCACCATACCGTAAAGGTTTTTTATATGTGATTTGAATATCATATACAGGGGCATAGTAACCGGACTCTTCCATCGCTAAGTAATTATATCCGAGATCTTCAATAAATCCTGTTCTGCCTAGCTCAAAAAACTTTAAATAATTGGCATGGTAAATGACACCCATCATATCTGTATCTGCATAGTAAAGCTGAATCTCTCTAGTCGATTGATAATATTTTTCCACGAAAAGTACTCCTCTCATCCAAACAAAATTATTTAATTTTTCTTAAAGCTGCATTCACATCTTCTACTTCAAGGTACATAGATTTTTCCATAAGAGTCTCTTCGTGCTCAAAACCCATTAACCGTGATGCTTGTGCTTGGATCATTTCATCCACCAAGTTTGTCGCAAAACGACCGTTGCCGCTAGTATTTTCTGTTTCAATGGTTTCAATTAATTCCCTTTTCGCCTCTTCTGTTAAGTGATACTGATAATTTTCAGCATAGGTTCCCATAATTTCAAGCAATTCTTCTGAAGAATAATCTGGAAAAAGAAAATATTTTTTAAACCTCGATCGAAGACCAGGGTTACTCTCTAAAAGTTGGTCCATTTCATTTGGATACCCGGCTAGGACTACCACAAGGTTTTCATTTTGTTTCGTCATTTCATCAACTAGGGTGTCAATTACCTCTTTCCCGAAATCACTGTTTGAATGACCAAGAAGGGAATAGGCTTCATCAATGAATAATACACCACCAAGTGCTTCCTTAATTTTTTTCTTTGTTTTTCCTGCAGTTTGGCCCACAAATCCTGCCACGAAATCTGCTCTACTGGCAACAATAAGGTGCCCCCGTTTCAAGATACCGCATTCTTTAAGAAACTCTGCATAAATCTTAGCCACGGTTGTTTTACCAGTACCAGGGTTTCCAGTAAATACAGCATGAAGCTGGATAGGAACGGTGGGGAGCCCTTTTTTTCTTCTAAATTGTTGCATTTTTACAAATGAAATTAAGGACTTCATCTCTTCTTTTAACGATGGAAGACCAATTAATCGATCCAATTTTTCTTGCGGTGGTTCAGGATTGCTCTCTTTTTCCAAACGAAAATCTTCTTTATTCAGGAGCATATAATCGAGTAGATCCTCCTCTACGGCTTTCTTGTAGGCTCCTTTTTTAAAGATAGCATCTAAAACTATATTTCGTACGGTTCGTGCATTTCCAAACGTTTCATCTACACGCTCGTGTTCGAGTCGTAGTTCTATTTCACTTTTTGATTCCTCTGTAAGTAAATAGTCGTTATCTAAAGCCACTTTTTCGGCAATTTGAATGAGTTCATTGTTGGTATAATTAGGTAAATGAATAAAATTTGATTGCGGAAAACGACTGCGGAGGCCTGGATTTGCTTCTAAAAATGTACGCATTTCTTCTGGATATCCCGCTAAAATCACTGCGAATTTTCCACCATATTCACTTCCTGTCATTAAGGAAACGAGTGTATCGATAGCGGATTGGCCATAATCATTGCCTGTTTGACCTTCGCGTTTTAAACTATAGGCTTCATCTATAAATAATACTCCGCCAATAGAACGCTCCACGACGGCTCGAACATTTTCCTCTGTTTGTCCAACAAATCCTCCCACTAACTGTGAGCGGTCAGTTTCGACGACTTCTTCACGTGGTAGAACCCCTAATTCATAATAAATTTTTGCCAATAAACGAGCGAGTGTCGTTTTTCCAGTACCAGGATTTCCTGTTAATATCATATTTAGACTGAGTTCATCCTTAATTTGGAATCCAAGCTCTTTCCGTTGTTTTTGGTATTTTAAGAAACGATAAAAATCATTTACACGCTTCTTGACTAAATCCATACCAATCATGTTATTTAACTGTTCGAGTGCGTTTTCTGTTTTAGTTGCAGAAGAAGATTCTTCTTCATCAAATTGCTGTGCCCAAGTTTGTTTGATTTCATCTAAATTAGACATGTGCAATTTTAAGTCTTCGTAAAAAGTGGACGTATGGAAGACACCAGTTATGGATTGATCGTATTCCTTCGCTGCCTTTAACAAACTACCGGTTTCCTCAATAGCAGTTGAAAGTAATTCAAACAGCTTCTGATATTTAAGGAAATGCTGTCGATTTACCATAGTGGAGGTTAAATCCACTTTAGCCTGCAAACCTTGTAATTGTTCATCGGCAACTTTAAGAAAGCTTTCACAAATATCTATGTACTGCTCTGCTGTTTTCTTTTTAGCTGTACGATTATCAGTTTCTCGAATAGGGGGAAAAGAAAGAGATGACAACAGGTCTTTCATCTTTTTCCAATCAGATTGGATGCTAAATTCATTTGCTTTTTGGTTTTCAGGGTCGAGTGTCAGGGCTTTAGCAAACCAAACAGCTGCTAAGCTATCCCCTTTATCGCGTCCAAGCCTTGAAAGTGCCCCAAGTGTTAATAGTTTCGATAAAGATTTCGGATCCGTTTCCTTGCTGATGGCACTAATTAATAGACCTTCATTTGAAAGAACACCCGATTCGTTTAGTTCTTTTTCCCACTGTATTATTTGTACATTTTATTTCTATTTGTTGATTGGCACGTTGTATCAAGATCATCACTTCTTTATAAAAATTTCCCCTCTATCTTACCACAATAAGACTAAGCAAAAGAAATATACTGTTTAAAAATAAGAACCTGTCCAATTGGAACAGGCTCTTTTTAGTAAAATTAGCTTTGTTGGTTATTTGCTTCATCCTTAATTTCGGAACGGAACGAGTCGATACTTTCACGTCTACGTTGGTTTTTTGCTTCAATTTGTTGACGCTGCTGCTCGCTATCTGCACATGCAAGCGACTCTTCAGCGGCTTCCATATTTTCAATTGTATTATGAATCATGGATTGAAGTTTCTCCACATTATCGCTACGGTCATCTGGATTAGGCTTATTATTATAGGCCACGTCTAATTCCTCCTTGAAGTGTATTTACTACAGATATAGTTTGTATCGGAAGACAGAAAATATCACAGAGAAAATAATGAAATTTTAAAGAGAAAAAAGGCCCGCTTAAGAAGTGGGCCTTTTCAATATATAAACATTATTCACCTTTAGTTTGAATTACCTGTGCATGTTTACCTGATGTATCATTCATCTTTTTACCTTTATTTCCACTAAAACCACGTGGTTGCGTTCCTACATGGTCTGGTTGAAAACGTTTCGTTTGATAACCTTTACCCATAGTCATAATCCCTCCTTGGTTACATTTTGCCCATGAGGATTACAAACCATGATTGGAAAACATTGAGATTACTCTGCTTTCCCGAGTCGTTTCTCTTCTAAGCGCTGTTCAATCTTTTCCATTGCAGCATGATCTTTCAAAAGCTGTGATTTATTTTCTAGTACAAGTTCTGCAAATGAGCGTTTTCTAGGTTTTCTCATTAGTATCACCTTCCTTATTTACTATTGTAACAGTTATTATGCCCGGAAACGGTTGTAATTATTACAACTTTTTGAAAATTTATTAAAAATGAAAAAGTTAATTTAATGTTTAAAGCACATAAAAAAGACACTGGATATCAACCAATGTCTTTTGTCTTATTTTAATTTTCGGGTAAAATCTTTCATTACATCAAGGGTCATAGATCCAGTAAATTTATTTTGAATTACCCCGTTTGTATCTATAAAATATGTGGTTGGTATGGATATTACTTGATAGGCCTCATTCACTTTGTCTTCAGCATCTAATAGGATAGGGAAAGTGATCTTGTTTTCATTAACAAATCCTTTGACATCCAACTGTGGATCGATGTTAACAGCCAAAATAACGATATCATCTCCTGCCAGCTTTGAGAATTGTTCCATTTCTGGCATTTCTGCTTTACATGGCGGGCACCAGGTTGCCCAGAAATTAAGCATAACCTTTTTACCTTTTAAGTCAGAGAGTTTGACGTTTTCTCCTGTTAGTGTTTTCAATTGAAAATCGGGTGCTTTGCCTCCAATAGCAAGCCCTTCTTTATTTGCAGTAGCCTGACTTGACGTTTCGGGTGCCTCTGTCTTTTTATCCATTGCTTGTACAATCGCTACGGTTAGGAGTGTAATTAAAACAACGGCAGCAATTATTTTCTTTATCATCCCCGATGCCTCCTTTTGTTCTTGATCTGCTACATCGATTTTACACTATAAACTCTGTTGAAACAAAACATGGGTTTGCCGAAATTGTGACAAATTCATATAGGTCAATTCATAAAATGCCATTGGAAAAAGCAAGCGTAAACCGCTTGCTGATTATTGATGTTTCTTTAATTCATCAAGGATGTTTTTTGTCACTTGGTCAACAATAAAATGAAGGTCCTGTTCGGATAAATTAGACCCTGTAGAAGAAATAATTTTCTTAGCATGAACATTCTCTTCAGTATCTACTCCAAGAGGCGAATTTCCTTTTATACCCATACTCGCTTTCATTTCAATTAACGTTTGGACATGTCTTTTGGACAACTCGCGATCTCCATCTAATTGCTTTGCAATCCAATTAATTTTTGCAGTAAATTCCATTGATTCCATAAGGTAATAGGCATGTTCGAGATTTCTACCCCAGGTTAATGCCCCGTGGTTTTCTAATAATACGCCTTGATGCTCATGTACATATTTTTTTACTGAATCAGGAACTTCCTCGGTTGAAGGTGTACCGTACTCTGCTACTGGTATTGTCCCGAGGTAAACTACAGCTTCCGGCATTATTGCCTGATTTAAAGGAATTCCTGCAATGGCAAAAGCAGTTGCATATGGTGGATGAACATGAACAACAGCATGAATGTCCGGCCGCTCACGATACACTAGCAAGTGCATTTTCATTTCAGATGTGGGTCTGTAATCTCCCTCTAATACTTCCCCGTTGGCATTTACCTTTATAATCATTTCGGGTGTCAAAAAGCCTTTACTGACACCGGTAGGCGTGATGAGGAATTCATCTTCAGAAAGGCGAATCGAAATGTTTCCGTCGTTCGCAGCTACAAACCCTTTTTCATAAATTCTTTTACCGATATCACAAATTTGCTTTTTATATTTAATTTCAGAAATCATATAAATACCCGCTTTCCACTTTTATCATTGAAAAAGTTTTGGAAGCTCTTCTTTGTAATTTCCTTTTAGTATACCCTTTTCAGTAATAATAGCAGTTACAAGTTCATGCGGCGTCACATCAAAGGCCGGATTAAACACCTTTACACCTTCTGGAGCAGTTCTTTTTCCAAAACCATGCGTAATTTCAGAGGCATCACGTTCCTCAATAGGGATTTCCTCGCCTGTTTTTGTATCTAAATCAACGGTTGAGAGTGGCGCAGCGACGTAGAACGGGATATTGTGTGCTTTCGCCAATAATGCCACACCATAGGTACCAATTTTATTCGCTACATCGCCATTTGCTGCTACTCGGTCACAGCCGACAATGACCGCTTGAACCCAGCCTTTTTGCATGACCATGGCCGCCATATTATCCGTAATTAAGGTAACATCAATCCCTGATTGCATTAACTCCCAAGCAGTTAGACGCGCACCCTGTAGCAATGGTCTTGTTTCATCTGCAAATACGTTTATATTCCAACCTTTTTCTTTTGCTAAATAAAGTGGAGCTAGAGCTGTTCCATATCTCGCTGTCGCAATTCCACCTGCGTTGCAATGTGTAAGAACGCCCATTCCATCATGCAACAGTGTCAAAGCATGTTCTCCAATGGTACGACAAACTTCTTCGTCCTCATTCCGTATTGTATGTGCTTCCTCTTCAAGAGAAGCCTTAATTTGGGCAACTGGATGATCTTTTTCTTTTAGTGCCCGCTCATCCATCCGCTTTAACGCCCAAAATAAATTGACTGCGGTTGGACGGGAAGTAGCTAGATAATCTGCTTGTTTCTTAAAATAAGTATAAAAGTCCTCAAAAGAATTCTCAGGCGCATCTTTTGTTCCTACTACTAATCCGTAAGCAGCGGCTATTCCGATAGCGGGTGCACCACGAACCTTTAATTGCTTAATGGCATCCCATGCATCTTCAATTTTAGTGATCTCTAAAAATTCTGTTACACTTGGAATTTTAGTTTGATCTAATATTTTTAATATCCCATTATCATAAGACACAGATTGTAAAAAAGTGTGCTCCATTTGCTACATCTCCTCATAGTTCACTCAGAAGTAATTATTTTTATAAGTGTGACTTCTACCATTGTAATTTTAACAATATTCATGACATATGCAATACTTTCATTTTTAAAAATTGGAATTCTTAATATTAACGGAATAATATGAAATTTTAGTAAGATGTAAATGAGAGGAGAGGATTGGATTGAAAATTTTAGTTTTAGGCGGAAGTCGGTTTTTAGGGCGGGCGTTTGTCGAAGAAGCGCTATCTCAAAATCATGAAATAACGATATTTAATCGCGGGAATCAAAATGCCTGTCTAAAGGATGTTGAAATCCTTACTGGTGATCGTTTTGGCGATTTGAATGAACTGGAAAATCGTTATTGGGATACGGTTTTGGATACTAGTGGTTTTATTCCATATACCATAAAAAATAGTACAGAGTTACTTAAAGATCGGGTGAACCACTATACTTTTATTTCTAGTATATCTGTTTATCAAGACTGGGTCCCTGAAAATCTAGATGAAACCTATCCTGTATTAGACATATCGTTGGAAAAGGCAAATGAGCTATCAAAGGATGTGGACGGTCCAATATATGAATATTACGGACATTTTAAAGCATTAGGTGAGAAAATTGTAGAAGAGAATTTTCCTGGAAAGTACTTAAATGTCCGAGCTGGCCAATTAATTGGTCCGAATGACTATACAGATCGTATTCCATATTGGGTACATAGAGTGGCTATGGGTGGGAAAGTTTTAGTCCCTGGAAGTCCAAATCGTCGTATTCAACTGATTGACAACAAAGATATCTCACTGTGGATATTAAACATGATGACCTCTTGTTCAACGGGAACGTTTAATGCAACAGGACCTAATTATCCTCTCACGATGGAACAATTCATAGATGCATGCATTAGGGTGACTGGTGCTGATGCTGAAATAGTTTGGGTGAATGAGGAATTCCTACTTGATCATAAGGTTGCACCCTGGACAGAGATGCCTCTATGGGTGCCTGAAAATTCCCCGCTATCTCCTGAATTAGAAAAGCCATGGAAGGGTGCTTTTTCAATTAATATTGATAAAGCGGTGCAAAGTGGACTTACTTTCAGGAAAATGGACGAAAGTTTAACTGAAATATACGAGTGGGAAAAGACAAGAAGTTTGCGCGAAGATGAATGGAAATCGGGTATGCGAGCAGAAAGAGAGAAAGAGCTTCTCACATTATTGAAAAAATGAAGGTACTCAAATAAAAATGTAATCTTCGCAAATAAACTTTAAATAAACCACAAAGAGAGCAAATAGTTTTGCTCTCTTTGTGGTTTTAGCTGATTAAATTCCTTTTTTGCTGCAGAAGTTGCTTAAATTCTTGATCTAAAACAAGATATTTCGGGTCTTTTTGACCAATAGTGGATAATTCCCCCAAAATAGAAGCTATTCTATTTTCGATAATTAAGAGCTCTTCCTTCGAACTTTGTACATCTTTATTATCTTTATTCAAATATTCCTCAGGCTTCATTTCCACTCGTTTGATCTGCTGTTCCTCGAACACTAGCAATCGGTCACACAGTTTATTTAGGAAATAATAATCATGTGATACCGTAATAATCGTACCTGCAAATTCAGTTAATGTCCGTTCAAGCTGTTCCCTACTTGGTAAGTCCAAATGATTGGTTGGTTCATCTAGTATTAGCACATCGTATTCCTTCATTAACATCTCAACAAGTTTGACCCTGGTCCGTTCTCCTAAACTTAATGTGGCTATGGGCTTTGTAATCAAAGCTTCCGTCAACCCTAAATTGGCCAGCATAGTTCTAGCCTTAAGAATGCTTTCTCTATCTGTAAAACCGAGTGCCTCAATCACCGTTTTGTCAATTGGCAAGTCGTCTACATCCTGGCTCATATAGGCTACTTTTATAGTGTCACTCCTCCACAGTTCACCATCTGACACGTGTTCTTGATTTAAAAGCATCCTTAGTAAAGTTGACTTCCCACAGCCATTTTCACCTAATAGTCCAATGCGGTCCCCGTGATTAATGTAAAAATTAGTGGATTGAAAAAGAGTCCTATCTGAATAAACTTTTGTTAGCTTTTTAGCTTCAATTATTCGCTTCCCTCTTTTCCCACTATTTTCAAATTGGAATTTAACGGCAGTTTCTTCCACGGGTTTATCAATCTTATTTTTCTCGAGTTCATTTTGCAGCCGTTTCATTTTTGATTTAACTTGTGTATCTCTTTTTTTTGCTTTAGCCCGGTGATACTCTTTATATCCGTAATCTCTGCTTTGTTTGGTCGAAGTTTGGTGAGCTTTATCAGACCAGGCTTTTAACTGGTCCATTTGCTTTTCAACTAGATCAATTTGGCGTTGCTGGACTTGATATTGGTGTTGGTGGTTCTCCCTGCGTTTTTGTTTTTCCTTACGGTAGCTGCTATAGTTCCCATTGTAAAAGTCAATCTTACTATTTTCTAATTCAAATATACGGTTAACTGTTCTGTCTAAAAAATGTCGATCATGGGAAATAATCAAAACAGGACCATGGAATTTTTCTAATTCTGACACCAGCCACTCAATCCCTTTAAAATCTAAATGGTTAGTTGGTTCATCTAGTATTAAGAAATCTGGTTTAGAGGACCAAATCATAGATAAGGCAAGTTTTAGCTTTTCCCCTCCGCTAAGGTGGGATAGGCGTGTTTCCTCCCAATCATAGACCTTCTTCAGACCTAGCTCTTTTGCATGCTGTAACAACTCAATATTCGAACTAGCGAATAGCGACTGATGAAAATCATTTATTTCATAATCAATGGATTGGGAAAGGTAGCCAATTCGTAGATCTGTTCGCTTTTCGATGTGCCCGTTATCAGGTAGTATTTTTCCGAAAAGAATATTTGCCAAGGTTGTTTTTCCGGTGCCGTTATAGCCTACAAGACCAATCCTTTCCCCGTTTTTAATTTCAAATTGGATCTGATCTAATACCTTTCGTAACTGAAAACTTTTATCTAAACCTGTAACTTTTAGTAGCGTTTTTTGATTTGTAAACATAAAAAAACTCCCTTCAATGAACCTGAAAGAGAGATTTATGTCAAGTAATGGTCATGAGTTCCCGTATAAACGAGACAACAAATAAACCTGTCAAAGGTTTAAGAGTTACACATGTACGTTCAGGACATAAAAAAGGACAGACTAATCCTATTCTTCAGGTTCAACATTTTTCGTTATTCGAATCATGCTCTGAAAAATAAGATTATAACTTCATCGGCCCAAATTCATTCCTTTACATTTTGATACATATATTGTATTTAATATTACTTAAAGTTGTCAATCAATTCCTTAAAATTGACATTAGAATATGGGATTTGATCCTCTATTCTATACTTCAAATCTTCGAGCGTATAGACTTGCCAATCCACCAGGCTGTCTAAATCCCACTTCTCTAAAAATAACATATATAAAAATATCTCTCTTATTTTCAAGAAAGTAGGAATTTGTTCCAGCATTTCTATGTCTATCGTATGTTCCTCATAATACCCTTTCAAAAAATGATGCCAAAAATTCTTACTAAAATCCGTTTGTTCTGGTGTAAAGGATGACGCCTGCCAGTAAGCATGATAAAAGGAAACAGCCAAATCATAGGCATACCAATGATAGGCACAGTCATCGAAATCAAAAATAGTGATTCTTCTGTCCTTTACGAAAAAATTACCTTGATGAAAATCATTATGGATAAGCCCAAACAAATGGGAATCTTGCTGGAAGTCTCTTAATTTATCCAAAAGTTCAGTGTATCGCTCTTTAATGAGATTGGATTCAATTTTTGGAAGAAGATCAAGAAGATCGGGCTCCTCTTTTGTCCACTTAGGCCTATCAAGCTGTATTCGCTGTGAAGCCTTATGCATCCTGCCGATTTGTTTTCCCCAATTATAAAATACATCACTATTCCATACATTTGCATCCGTAACATCCACAGGCACACCTTGGGCTTTTTCAAAGGCAACCACAAAAAAATGGTCCACTGATTCAATCAAAAGGTTATATTTAGAAGGAACTGGACGTGAGACGGATACTTCTTCTTTTTCTAGAGCTGCAATAAACTTTAATTCATTTTCTAGTGCAGAGAGACTCTTCCTATTTCGATTGGAAACTCTTAATATATATTCTTTTCCATCTTTGTAATAGGTATATACAGAATTTTGGAATCCGCTAGTGATGGGGATAAGCTCTTCAGGTGCAAGGTCATACCTTGCAGCAATTTGATGTATACTCATTAATCTTCCTTTCGTTAAAAAACACCATGCAAATCTGCATGGTGTTTTTCTTGAGAACTAATTTAAGCTTGTAATTTCTCACGTAGAACCATTTGTAGAATACCACCGTGACGATAGTAGTCAATTTCAACTTCAGAATCGAAACGAACAAGAACTTCAAACTCTTTCTTGTTGCCAGCTTCGTCTGTAGCTGTAACTTTTACAAGATCACGTGGTCTTACATTTTCGTCTACTTGTACTTCGAATGTTTCTTTACCAGTTAATCCAAGTGTTTCAGCGCTATCGCCATCTTTGAATTGAAGTGGAAGCACACCCATTAATACAAGGTTAGAACGGTGGATACGCTCAAAGCTTTCTGCAAGAACAGTTTTAATACCTAAAAGGTTTGTTCCTTTAGCAGCCCAGTCACGAGATGAGCCCATTCCGTAATCTTTACCAGCAAGAACCATTAGGCCGGTACCGTTTTCTTTGTACTTCATGCATGCATCGTAGATAGAAGTAACTTCGCCTGTTGGCCAGTAAGTAGTGAATCCGCCTTCTGTACCAGGTGCGATTTGGTTACGAATACGAATGTTTGCAAACGTTCCGCGCATCATAACTTCGTGGTTACCACGGCGAGAACCGTAAGAGTTAAAGTCACGAGGCTGTACGCCTTTTTCTAATAAATATTTACCAGCTGGAGTATTTTTACCAATAGCTCCTGCTGGTGAAATGTGGTCAGTTGTTACAGAGTCGCCAAACTTACCAACTACACGAAGTCCTGCTAAAGGTTCAACTGTACCAGGTTCTGGTGATAGACCTTCAAAGAACGGCGGGTTAGCAATATAAGTAGAATCTTCATCCCAAGTATATAATGGCTCATTGCTCGTTTTGATTTCGTTCCAACGCTCGTTATCACCGAATACATTCTCGTATTCTCTACGGAATAATTCAGGAGTTACCGTACGTTTTACTACATCATTTACTTCTGCAGTGGATGGCCAGATATCTTTGAAGAATACATCATTGCCGTCTTTATCTTTACCAATTGCTTCATTAGCGAAGTCAATGTTTACTGTTCCAGCAAGGGCATAGGCTACCACTAGTGGTGGTGATGCAAGATAGTTAGCTTTTACAAGCGGGTGAATACGTCCTTCAAAGTTACGGTTACCTGAAAGAACAGAAGTAACTAAAAGATCGTTTTCAGCGATTGTTTTTTCGATTTCTTCTTTTAATGGACCGGAGTTACCGATACATGTTGTACAGCCGTAACCAACAAGGTTGAAGCCGATTTGTTCTAAATATGGAAGTAATCCAGAATCACGAAGGTATCCAGTTACAACCTTTGAACCAGGTGCTAAAGAAGTTTTTACAAACTTAGGAACTTCCATTCCAAGTTCAACGGCCTTCTTCGCAACAAGACCTGCCCCAACAAGAACGTAAGGGTTTGAAGTATTTGTACAGCTAGTGATAGATGCGATCGCAACAGCACCTGTTTTGATGGCAGCTTCCTCACCGTTATTGAATTTAATTGTTGCTTCTTTAGCAAGTTCGTCAGCTTGTAAGCCGAAGCCCTGGTTTCCTTGTGGTGCAGAAACCGCTTTAGTGAACTCTTCTTTCATTTTTGAAAGTGGAATTAGATCTTGTGGACGCTTAGGTCCAGAAAGATTTGCTTCGATCACAGAAAGATCAATTTCTACTACATTTGTATAAACTGGCTCTTCTGAAGGATTGAAGAATAAGCCGTTTTCTTTGCAATATTGTTCAACAACTTGAATTTGCTCTTCGTCACGGCCAGTTAAGCGCATGTATTCTAAAGATTCACCATCAATAGCGAAGAATCCACAAGTTGCACCATATTCAGGTGCCATGTTAGCAATCGTAGCACGGTCAGCAAGTGGTAATACAGATACCCCAGGTCCGAAGAACTCTACGAATTTACCAACTACACCTTGGCTACGAAGTACTTGGGTTACTTTTAATGCTAAGTCAGTTGCAGTAGCTCCGTTTGGAAGCTCTCCAGTTAACTTAACCCCGACTACTTCAGGAACTGGGAAGTATGAAGGCTGTCCAAGCATTCCGGCTTCTGCTTCAATACCACCTACGCCCCATCCAAGTACACCAAGACCGTTAATCATAGTAGTATGTGAGTCAGTTCCAACTAATGTGTCAGGATATGCTTCTAGTTCGCCGTCAGTTTCAGAAACGTGAACAACGTCAGCTAAGTATTCAAGGTTTACTTGGTGTACGATACCAGTTGCTGGTGGAACCGCACGGTAGTTGTTGAATGATTTTTGAGCCCAGCTTAAGAACTGGTAGCGCTCTGCGTTACGCTCAAATTCTAGATCCATATTTACCTTTAATGAATCAGCAGAACCATAAGCATCAACTTGTACAGAGTGGTCAATAACAAGATCAACCGTTTTTTCAGGATTGATTTTGTCTGGATCTCCACCAAGGTCAGCCATTGCTTTTCTTAAAGAAGCAAGGTCAACTACTGCTGGTACACCTGTAAAGTCTTGTAGGATTACACGTGAAGGCTTAAATGGTACATCTACCTCTTTAAGTTCAGCTGTTCCCCATTTTGCTAAGTTTTCAACATGCTCTTTTGTGATTACACGGCCATCATATTGGCGTAAAACAGATTCAAGTAATACTTTTACAGAATAAGGCAATTTGGATACATTACCAATGCCTGCTTCTTCCAATGCTGCTAAACGGTAATAGTGGTAGCGTTTGCCGTTTACTTCAAAGGAAGAACGCGCGTTAAATACATCATTTTTTACCAAGTGTAAAAACCCCCTCGTTCGTCATAATAATACAATTTTAACGAAAAGTCGAAAAGTTTGAATTTTCCCATCCATCTTCACTTTTCTCACAATTCTAATCTTAATACAACCTTTTACATAAGTAAATAACAAGAAAGTTATTGTGATTGATAAGTTTTTCTTATATTTTTTTATGTATTTTGTTCGGAATATTTCGAAAATGTTATTAAGCACACGCGAAAACGGTTACAGGAAAAATAAAAACTTCTCGCTAATATTATCGCAAAAAACCAATTACTTGTCATTTTTGAAGGTTTAAAGGAAATAGTAAAAATATCAGGAGGTGAATGTTAGATGGCAAAGCGCAAATCAAACCATGTAATTCCTGGCGCAAACGCTGCTAAGGGACAAGGGAATGGTGCCGGATTTAATGAGGAATTGGCTAGTGAACAAGGGTTAAGTGTGAAGGAAAAGATGAACAATAAAAAACGTAAGAAAAACCAATAAAAAAAGAGGCATTCCCACTTACAAAAGTGGGAATGCCTCTTTTTTGGTTGTATTTCGCTATTCAGTCTGATTTACTTCTGCAACAATGCTTTGTAAATCTTGCTGGAATCTTTCTAATTGAGCACGTTGGTGTTCTGAGGCTACCTCAAGAGCGTTCTCAATTTGCTGGTAGGCTTCGTTGACTTCGTTTTTTAGGTGTTTTAATTGATGGCCATAATTGGCACTATCATTGACGATTTGATTAAAAAATCCTTGTACTTCTTCATATCCTTGCTGTGCTGCTTGAAATGCCTGTTGTTTGTCCTTGTTGTAAGGATATTTTTCCATTGTTTTTTTCACACTCCTTCATTTTGTTTACCGTTAAATTGCACAGAACAACAAAATTTATTCAGCATAAAAAGACTTAATCACTGCATCCTAACAATTAGGAGGGATGATAAATGAACAAAAACGATGGCAAAGATATGAGAAAAAATGCTCCAAAACAATCGGGACAGCCTGAACCATTGAGCGGTTCTCATAAAGTAAAGAACCGTAATCATACCCGAGCAAAGCATAATTCACATCATGATATGTAACTCAATACAATAGACCCCTCTTTATGAGGGGTCCATATTTACTAAAGCATTTATTAAATTGATTTCTTCTTCGTTTGAAACGGTTCTAAGGTCGATGATAAACTCATCTTTATGAATCCGTCCAACAATGGCTGGCTTCGTTTCCGTTCTTAATTTTTTTGCTAGCTGTTCGGCAGTATATGAATTATGCTGTAGCGCAATTACCATGGTAGGTAACTCAACATCAGGCATGGTCCCCCCGCCTACTTGACTTGTGTCTTTATAAATTTTTGTCTGATAGCTATTTGTCCCTTGTAACAATCTTGTAACAAAAGAATGGCATCTTTCGTCTAATTCATTAATAGATACTAATAAATCACGAATGACAGGTATATTTTTTACAGCATTTTCACCACGGGCGTAATCAATAAGTGTTCCTTCAAGCGCGGCTAATGTCATCTTATCCACACGAACAACCCGAGCAAGCTGGTGCTTCTTTAATCTATCGATGATTTTTTTTCTGCCAGCAATAATACCTGCTTGTGGGCCGCCAAGAAGCTTATCGCCGCTAAAGGTAACGAGATCTGCCCCCATTTCAATGACCTCTTTTACGACTGGTTCATCTCCAATTCCATGCTTTCTAAAGTCATACAAAGCTCCACTTCCTAAGTCTTCATAAAATAAGACATTTTCTTGTTTTTGAGTTAATTCAATAAGTGCATTTGATTCCACCGTTTTTGTAAATCCAATGACCTTAAAATTACTGGTGTGGACTTTCATAATAATGGCAGTATCAGGTGTAATTGCATCCGCGTAATCAAAAAGGTGAGTTTTATTGGTCGTTCCCACCTCTCTTAGAACGGCACCACTTTCCTCCATTATGGAAGAAATCCTAAACGATCCGCCTATTTCTACAAGCTGGCCTCTAGAAACAATCACTTCTTTATTTTTTGCTAAAGCTCTTAATACAAGATAGACAGCGGCAGCGTTATTATTAACAACCATGGCTGCCTCTGCACCAGTGATGTCCTTGATGAGCGCCTCGACGTGGCTATGGCGTGAGCCTCTTTCCCCTTCTTCTAACTTATACTCAAGATTGGAATAGTGGCGTGCGGTTTCAACGACATGATCCATGGCTGTTTCACTTAATCTCGCCCTGCCAAGATTGGTATGTAGGATGGTCCCAGTTGCATTGATTACTTGCTCTATTGTAAATGAATACTGCTGACCTACATTTTTCTCCAAAATTAAAAATAATTCTTCGATAAATATGTCTGTTCCAGGTAACCCCCCAGACCATTTCTCTTTTAAAATCGCAGACCTTATCTGGTCAAGTACTTCTTTTAATCGTTTGGTAAGCTGTGTAGAATCGATCTGGCTTTTATTAAGAAGCTCTAAAAATCTTTCATGAGTTTGAAGTTCATGTACTGCTGGAAGAGAGCGTAGTAAATGTTTCAACGAAAAAACTCCTTCATTCATCCATCTTTTGTCCCATTATATCATAGGGGTTTCACATTTTAAGGTCCATTGAATAAAATGAAACGAGCAAGGGGGTTTAAATATGACAAAAAAAAAACATTCTCAAAATCAATCCTTTGATTATGAATTAGTTGAGAAATGGTTGGAGAACTACTTCCTCGATCCTTTGACTTCTTTTGAAGATCAAAGTCAATTTCGTATTGACCTTTATGAAACTGAAACGGAATGGATCGTTGAGGCTTTGTTAAATGAGTATGATTCTTCGGAAATTAAAGTTTATATAGAGGAATGTAAGTTAAGTATTACTGCATCGAAGTACCCCCCTTCAAAGAGCCAATCCAAAAAGGTGCGGATGATTAACTTTCCATTCTTAGTGATAAAACAAGAGGTTTTGGCTTCTTTTACAAATGGGATTTTGGAGATCTTTATATCAAAGACAAAGAATGGCTTAGGAAAAAATAGATATATTACCTTGCCTTAGATTGTGAAAGAGGCAATATTTTTTGCAATTAAGTTAACATAATATTGTTACTGACAATAAATGAGGCTGAATCATCTTTTTGATTCAGCCTCTCTTCAAATTATTTAGATTCTATCAATTGAATCATCTCTTCGGTATCTGGGAAAAGACCTGTTTCAAGCTTAGAGTAAATCTTCTCACCGTTAAGTGTCACTTCAAAAGCCCCACCAGAGACCGGAATTAATTCAAGCTTTTGGATATTTCGATTAAAATGCGTAAATAGCTCTTCCGCGAAACTCGCGGCTTTTGGTGCGTAGTTTCATTGCATGCAAAATTCAACGACTACATGGTAGTTCTTCATCTTTGTAAACCTCCATATTTCCTCTATCTATATAGTAGAAACATTTTAACTCATTCCCAATACCATCGCAAATCTTTTGACTCTTTTAAGTGCGGTTTTTCTACCAAAGAGTTATACTATGAAATGGAGGTGGACATGTTGAGTGAACAAGAAAAAATTCGCCTGACCTCTTTATCAACTAAAGCTGGTTGAGGCTGCAAAATTGGTCCTGAGGACTTGGCGCAAGTTTTGCGTCTATTACCAAAACAAGAACCTGTTCCTGAACTATTGGTGGGTCTTGATACATCTGATGACGCCGGTGTTTATCAATTAACGGATTCCATCGCTCTTATACAGACCGTAGATTATTTTACCCCCATCGTGGATGACCCATATATGTTTGGTCAAATTACCGCTGCAAATGCATTAAGTGATGTTTATGCAATGGGTGGACAACCTAAAACAGTCTTAAATATTGTCGGTTACCCAATCAAAAAGCTTGGTGCAGAAATGCTTTCTGAGATTTTACGCGGGGCTGCTGATAAGGTAAAAGAAGCCGGCGCGATTACGGTTGGAGGCCATTCAATCGATGACCAAGAACCTAAATTCGGTCTATCGGTTACTGGTATTGTACATCCAGATAAAGTGTGGAAAAATGTCGGAGCTAAACCTGGTGACGTTCTTGTTTTAACGAAACCTATTGGTGTGGGTATTTTGACTACTGGAATTAAAAGAAGTGTAGTTACACCTGAGCAAGAACAAATCGTCACAGAAACGATGGCGATGTTAAACAAGACAGCTTCTGAAGTATTAACCAATTATCAGCCGCATTCCGTTACTGACGTTACTGGTTTCGGACTTTTAGGTCATGGCAGCGAGATGGCACGCGGAAGTGAAGTTAGTTTTGAAATCTCATTTAATCAGGTTCCTACACTAGAAGGTACTTTGCAGTTAGCGAAGGACGGTGTAGTCCCTGGTGGTTCTAAGTCAAATCATAAATGGTTAATCAATGATGTTGTTTATGAGGATGGCATTCTCCCTGAGGAGCAACTTATCCTTTGTGATGCCATTACTTCTGGCGGGCTACTTATCTCGATGAGTGAAGAAGAAGCGCAAGAATATGTGGATCAATTGCATTCTAAAGGACTGGCTCATGCGTCTATCATTGGGAGAGTGACCGAGAAAAAAGATAAACTGATATATGTCACTAGATAACAGCGGAGAATGTATGCTTCGCTGTTTTTTTATGTGTATAATTTCCTTATTATGGAAAAATGTCCAATGCATATGAAAAATGAGCCAATCATTCGAAAAAATGAGCCAATCCAACCTAAAAATAAGCCAATCCCACAAGAAAATGAGCCAATCCACTTCTTCATAAAAAAATCCTGAGCCCTCTTAGACTCAGGATTCTAACTATTACAGTTTTTGACGCAGTTTTTCAATCATGTCTTTTGTCATTTTGTCTAAATCATACTTATAAGTAAAGCCCCATTCGTTCTTAGCCGCTGTTGCATCAATTGAGTTTGGCCAACTATCGGCAATACTTTGACGAACTGGATCGACATTATATGAAATTTCGAAGCCAGGGATATACTTGGCAATACTTGCTGTAATTTCTTCAGGGTCAAAACTCATAGCTGTTACGTTAAATGAATTGCGGTGAATCAATTTAGAAGAATCTGCTTCCATTAGGTCAACAATTGCATTTAAGGCATCCGGCATATACATCATATCCATATATGTCCCTTTATCAATATAAGAAGTATATTTACCATTCTTAATGGCTTCGTAATAAATCTCTACCGCATAATCAGTTGTTCCTCCACCAGGAAGTGCTACATAAGAAATTAAACCTGGAAAACGTAAGCCGCGAGTATCCACACCGAACTTGTGGTAATAGTAGTCCGATAACAATTCTCCCGCCACTTTATTCACTCCATACATAGTGGTAGGTCGCATAATCGTGTCCTGTGGTGTACTGTCTTTAGGTGTCGTTGGACCAAAGGCTCCGATGGAACTTGGCGTAAAGAATTGAGCGTTTAACTCTCTAGCCGTTTCTAATGCATTCATTAGACCGCCCATATTCAAATTCCAAGCAAATACAGGTTTTGCTTCAGCTGTAGCTGAAAGTAAGGCAGCTAAATGCATGACTGTATCTACTTGGTATTTTTTTGCCGTCTCCACCATTTTGTTTAGATCGGTTACATCAACCGTTTCAAAAGGCCCGCTATTTGCTGCCTCGCTGTCATTCTTCTTTATATCTGTAGCAATTACATTATCTGCTCCATAAATCTCTCTAAGCTTTAAAGTTAATTCTGAACCAATTTGTCCTAAGGCACCTGTAATTAAAATCTTCTTCATTGTTTCTCCGTCCTCTTCACTTATGCTAAATAATTCAGTCTTACATTTATAGCTACGTCACGTTGTTTCTAAAGGTGACGTTCATACACAAAAATTAAATAACGCCCATTTCTTTACCAACTTTTTCATAGATGGCAATCGCTTGATCAAGCATTTCCTTTGTATGCGCCGCAGTAGGCATATTACGTACCCGTCCTGTTCCTTTTGGTACAGTAGGGAATACAATGGATTTTGCATATACCCCTTCTTCATTCAGACGTTTGCTGAATTGTTGGGTAAGTGCTTCGTCTCCAATGATACAAGGAGTAATAGGTGTTTCACTGTTACCAATATTAAATCCTAACTCTTTTAGACCTTTTTTTAGATAGTTTCCATTTTCCCAAAGCTTTTTGTTAAGCTCGGTACTTTCCATTAGAATTTCAATCGACTTCTTACTTGCAGCTACATCTGCGGGAGTAAGAGAAGTAGAAAATAAGAATGGACGGCTTCGTACCTTTAACCAGTCAATTAAATTTTTCTTTCCAGCTACGTAACCTCCAACGACACCAATGGCTTTAGATAGAGTTCCAATTTGGAAATCGATTTTATCAGAAAGTCCAAAGTGCTTTACTGTTCCGGCACCATCACCCAGTACTCCAGAACCATGTGCATCATCAACATATGTAATCAAATCAAACTCTTCGGCAATTTTCACGATTTCAGGTAGTAAGGCAACGTCCCCATCCATTGAGAACACACCGTCAGTAATGACCATGATTTTATTATAGAGTCCAGACTCTTTTGCCTCTTTTGCCTTTGCACGTAAGTCGTCCATGTCAGAGTGGTTAACACGAATAATTTTTGCTTTTGAAAGGCGGCAACCATCAATAATAGAGGCATGATTTAGTTCATCAGATAAAATGGCGTCATTTTTATCCATTACGGCAGAAATAGCTGCCATATTACAGTTAAAACCAGATTGGTAAGCAATCGCTGCTTCCGTGTGCTTAAATTCTGCTAATTTCTCTTCTAATTCAACATGAAGTTTAAGGGTTCCGTTGATTGTTCTAACCGCACCCGCTCCAACGCCATATTTTTCTATAGCATCTTCAGCTGCTTTTTTTAACCGTTCGTCGGTCGCTAAACCTAAATAATTATTGGAAGAAAGGTTAACTAGTTCTCTGCCGTTGATTTTAATAACAGGACCATTTGGGCTTTCAAGTGGGTCGATCACATTGTACAACCCTTTACCCTTTAGCTCCTCAAGGTTTTCATTTAAAAATTGCTCTAAAATCTTACTGGACATGTTCAATTCCCCCTAATTGCATTAGAAAGTAGTATTATTTTTCCTCTAGAAAACATTTGTCCGTCTCGAGTGGACAGTTGTTTGGATTTAAACAGCGTGATTAAAGGATTTATCCCCTATACTTTATCATAATTTTCTCGTGTTGTTCATATCTAGAGGACAAAAGTAAAAAATATTTTTTATTTTTTTTAGGATACCCTAACTAATAGGCCTTATTTCAAGAAATCTTCTTTTACTATTTTGTTCATTTTCAATATACACTCTTTACGTTATAATCATTAAATTAAACAAACTCTTTGTCTGTTACGAAAGGATGTCAACCTTGTCATTATTAGTTTCTTTAATTTATACCCTACTTGTCGGGACCGTGTTTATCTTTTTGTTTAAACTTGCCTATGAATTCTTTTATGGAGAAAATCAGGAAAAGCAAATTAGCAAGATACATAAATACTTTAGTAAAGAAAAGGTCAAAAAAATCGATCAGTTGGAACATCTACCAAAAAAATATACGATGTATCAAGTGATTACGAATAAAGAGACCAAGAAAATAAAAGTGAAACCTGGCTATAAAATTGTCAAAATGGTCTCAAAGGAGCAAAAAAAGTAGATTTAAGCTAATTTCTCACACAAAAAAGGAACCATTGGAGGTTCCTTTTTAACGTTATATTCCTGTTGGCCAGGTTGCCAGCAGTCGGTCACTTTTTTCCCGCTTAGTAGTAAGCAAGTACTCGAGGGATTGACAGAGAAATTTCCTTGTTTCACTTGGGTGGATGACGTCATCGATTAAATGTTTTGCCGCTGCTTTATAGGGTGAACTATCAAATGACCACAACTCTAACAGCTTCTTCCTTTCTTCTTTAGGATTTTCAGCAAATGCAAGTTCTCTGCCGAAAACCACGTTGACGCCAACCTCCGGTCCAGTAAAATTTATCTCTGCAGTCGGCCAGGCGACAACCAAATCTCCACCCATACCAGGACCACACATATTACCATAGGCTGCACCAATACTTTTTCTTATTACTACCGATATTTTAGGTACCGTTGAGAGAGCCAAAGCCTGATTCCAAACCATTATTTTGGTAGGCATCTTTGCTTTTTCCGCTTCACTGCTGATACGAAAACCAGGGGTATCGTGTAAAAAAATAAGCGGGATATGGTAAGAATCGCATAGACAAATAAATTCCGTTGTTTTTTGACATTCTTGTGGACCAGGTGCCCCAGCATAATGATAAGGCTGGTTCGCAACGATTCCAACACAATGTCCATTTAAATGAGCAAATGTGGTGATCAAGCCTCTACCAAATTTACGTTGATATTCAAAGGTAATTCCATCATCAACAATAACTTCGATGATTCTCTTCATATCATACACACGATTGCTCTGCTGAGGTAGAATCGTTAATACTTCTTCAACAGAGCGGTAAGGATCATCGTTCGTTTGTCTCATGTTTGGACGTTCCCCTGCATGTTGAGGCATATAGGAAAAATACGATTTTAACTGCTCTAAACACTCATCTTCAGTTGCACCATCTTCATCAATTTGACCTGTGAATCTATGATGAATGTCCACACCGCCAAGCTCATCAGGTGCTAACTTTTGGCCATTCGCAAGTTCAAGCATCCGCGGTCCAGCAATGGCCATGCATGTCCCTCGAAGTTGGGTGACAAAATCAGAGGATACCGCCGCCCAGGTCGGCCCGCCAAAACTGTCCCCTAAAATAGCTGTCATGGTCGGGACTTGGCGGTGGAGTGTAAGCAGTTCACGTGGAAATAATTTATCGCTGATCCCATCGGACCCCATTCCATCAGGCATCCTTAAGCCGCCGCCTTCATGCAGGGAAAAAATGGGTAGTCCATTCTTAATGGCAAACTCATGAATACTTCTTGATTTACGAATATGGACATTCCCTTCCGTACCCGCAAAAACAGTCTTATCCCCGGCCTGGATGATTGCAGGTCTTCCATTGACCTTTCCTACCCCAGCAATTAGACCATCACCATAGCTTTTATGTTCCGTCCCTTTAACATCCGAGGTGTTCAGCATCCCAAGTTCCATAAACGTTCCCGTGTCTACTAATTTATGAATTCTTTCCCTTGCAGTCATTAGCCCTCGACTATGTTGGGCAACTATTTTTTCTGTGCCTCCCCCTAGTTGAGCAGCTTCTTTTCTTGCCTGAAGGTCATCTGTAAGCTTCTTAATTATTTCCATCCTATCTCTCCTATTCTCCTCTCAATAACTTCCTAAGAACTTTCCCTGAAGTCGTAGAGGGAAGTTGATCAATAATCTCTACATACCGGGGATACTTATAGGAAGCCATGGTCTCTTTTGCCCAGCCAATAATATCATTAGGAGTAATACTGTTTTTTTCTGATTCTTTTAAGACAACAAATGCTTTAACCACTTCACCTTTTATGGGGTCAGGCACCCCAATTACCGCAGATTGACGGATGGCAGGATGAAGATTAAGCAAGGCTTCAACATCCTCTGGAAAAATACTGTATCCAGAACTTTTTATCATTTCTTTTATCCGGCCAAGAAAATATAAAAAGCCATCTTCGTCTAGGTATCCGATATCACCTGTATGAACCCATCCGTCTTTTAGAGTCTCCGCTGTTGCATCAGGTCTGTTCAAATACCCTTTAAATACACCAGGACTTTTTACAACAATTTCACCCTGTTTTCCGGCTGGCTGATCCTCACCTGTATCCAGGTCAACGATACGAATTTGAGTATCATAGATGGGAATCCCGCAAGAACCGTACTTAATTTTTTCAATTGGCATAAAGGTATCACATGTATGGGTCTCACTTAGACCGTAGGCTGCTTCGAATAGCGTACAGCCCTTTGTTATTACACGCCAACTTTCCGCTAGTTCTTTCGTTACTTGTACACCAAAGCTCGTTGCCAAATTGGTTCTTAAACTAGAAAGGTCTCTTTCCTTGATGGCAGGTATCTGCAAAATAGCCCAATTCATAGGGGCGACGCTATACCAATATGTGACTCTCTCCTTTTCAATTGCTTCCACAGTGGCAAGTGGATCAAATCGAGTGAAGAGAACACAAGGTCTACCTGTATATATAGGACTATTAAGCCCCATAACCATTCCAGCAATATGACATAACGGAGCACTTGCTAATAATACCTCCTTATCATCCATTCCATTTGCTTGCTGTGATGCAGCTGTTTTAAATAACGCATTACCATACGTTAACATGGCTCCTTTCGGTCTTCCGGTAGTGCCGGAGGTGAAGACCATTAATCCGATATCATTCCATAAATCAATTGGTTCTTTCGTTTCATAGGGAATCTCGGTCTTTAGAATTTCACAGAAATCATCTGAATCTGTCATCTGTTGTTGTTTTGGTATCAGGAGTTCCTCTGGAAACTTCCATTCAGGTTGTTGTGGCAGGAAATCATCATAGTTAGTGGTGACAACGAAGTGCAGTGGACGGGATTTTTCTTGCGCTTTTTTTACAAGGGAATAACCATCAGAACCAGTAATAATCCCTTCTATAGGGGCTTCTTCTAAATAATAAGCTAATTCATTCTCTTTAAACATAGGGTTCAATGGTACAACGATTCCGCCAAGTTTTTGAATGGCAAAATGAGCAATGATATACTGAGGACAGTTCTGTAAATAAAGGGCAACACAACTTCCTTTTTTAACTCCCTTCCTATGTAAATAGTGTGAGAAGAGATTTACATATTCCGAAAGTTTACTCCAAGTTATTCTCGTCCCATAGAAAATGTAGGCAGTTTCGTTTGGAATTTCTTTACTATGCTGTTCCAAATAATCAACTAACGTTTTTTCTCCTTGCAAATAAGTCAGTTTATCGGGTAACTGCTTCGGCCAATAGGGGCGAGTCTTCTCTACCATTTACATTCCTCCAATTAAAGAATAGGATGTTTTGAAAAATTACATGCTAACCGGTTAGTATTTTTAAAGAAAAGAAGACCCTTAAATGGAGCCTTCTCTTCTCTCTCCTTACTACTTTTATTCAACTATAAACCTATTAATTCACATGAACACCACTTAATTTACTAGCGCTACTATTCACTTTTTCTAGAGCCTCTTTATACTCTTCTTCTAATCGGTTAATAATGTCGGCAGTCGATTCAATTTTATCGATGGCACCAACCCCATGACCTGCGGACCAAATATCACGCCATGCCTTTGATTTCGACTCTCTCTGCATACTATCAAAGTTAACCTGATCTTTTTTTACCAGTTGCTCAGGGTCTAATCCCGCTTTTACAATACTAGGCTTTAACATATTGCACATGACTCCAGAGAATGCATCTGTCAATACAATATCCTCTTGGGTTGACTCCACTAACATTTCTCTATATTCATCATTTGCCATGCTTTCTGTGGCGACAATAAAGCGTGTTCCCATATAAGCAAGGTCCGCACCCGCAGCCTGGGCCGCTAAAATTCCTTTACCTGTTGAAATCGACCCCGCCAAAACAATGATTCCATCCCAAAAACTTCTCACCATGTCGACAAAAGCAAAGCTATTAATTTGACCGGCATGGCCCCCAGCCCCACTTGCTACTAAAATTAGCCCATCGACACCTGTTTCAGCCGCCTTCTTAGCAAATTTTAAATCGCTTACATCAGAGAATACAAGACCGCCATATTCATGAACGATATCGACTACATGTTTTGGGCTACCTAGTGAGGTAATAACTAATTGTGGCTTATGCTTTTTAATCAGTTCTAATTCATCTTGAAGGCGGCTATAGCTGCTATGTACCACCATATTCATAGCCCATGGTGCAATTTTCCGATCAGGATTTTTTGCGCGGGCTTGCTCGAGTTCTTCATTTAATTGCCCCATCCATTGATCAAGCATCTCAATAGGTCTTGCGTTCGGAGCCGGAAATGATCCAATTACACCATTTAAGCAACAATTTTTAACCAGATCTGGTCCTGAGACCAAAAACATCGGTGCAGAAATGACAGGAAGCTTTAGTTGAGCCCACCAATTTTCAGGAACACTTTTCTTCATCGTACACACTCCTAATTTAGAATTTTCTGAACAAAAGACTCTCTTTTATAGTAACTGAAAATGAATGGTTATTCAATCTTTGAAGTGATGAAATGTTAAATGGTGTAAAAAACGAACATTATTGATTTTATATATAACAATATACGCTTCTTCTGGAACTTACGGTTGATTTATAATAACACCATGCTATAATGTAAATAAATTCATAAGTTATCACTCATATAATCGCGGGGATATGGCCCGCAAGTTTCTACCGGATTGCCGTTAACAATCTGACTATGAGTGAGTAATAGGATGTCGCTGCTATATTTATAGCGAACTTTTCTATATCCTTACGGCAAACAAGCCCAAAGGTCATTGCTCACTCATTTATCCTGTGAGCATGACTTTTGGGCTTTTATTTTTTATTGGAGGTAAACATATGAAACTATTAGAGGAAAAAATTAAGAATGATGGAACAGTCATCAATGAAAATGTTCTAAAGGTCGATTCCTTTTTAAATCATCAGGTAGATCCTGATTTGATGTATGAACTTGGTAAAGAGTTTGCCAGACGATTTCAAAATAACGGAATAACGAAAATCGTCACCATTGAGTCTTCTGGTATTGCACCTGCTGTTATGGCTGGATTACATATGAAAATCCCTGTTGTATTTGCAAGGAAAAAGAAATCCTTAACACTAACTGATGACCTGTTTACAGCGAGTGTTCATTCATTTACAAAAAATGAAACAAATGAAATTTCGATTTCCAAGAAATATGTCAGCGCAGATGACAAAGTGCTCATCATTGATGATTTCCTCGCAAACGGTCAGGCAGCACTAGGATTGGTGAATATCGTTCAACAAAGTGGTGCCAGAGTTTTCGGGATAGGTATTGTTATAGAAAAATCCTTTCAAAATGGTTCGCAAAAATTACAAGACCTTGGTATTAGAGTTGAATCACTAGCAAAGATTGCCTCACTAGCAAACGGTGAAGTTACTTTTATTAATGAAAAAGTGGAGGAATACATCTAATGAAACAACATCCTTTAAAAATCGCTTCGTTAGGAATTCAACATGTATTGGCCATGTATGCCGGAGCAGTGATTGTACCTCTGATTATCGGTGGTGCACTGAATTTTACTGGCGAACAATTAACGTATTTGGTTTCAATAGACATTTTAATGTGCGGTATTGCAACTATTCTACAAGTTTGGCAAAATCGCTTTTTCGGGGTTGGTTTACCCATTGTTCTTGGTTGTACTTTTACCGCAGTAGGACCGATAATTTCAATTGGCAGCCAATACGGTATTTCTTCTATATATGGGTCTATCTTTATTTCCGGATTAATTGTCGTTCTTATTTCCAAATTTTTCAGTAAGCTGATTAAGTTCTTCCCTCCTGTTGTTACGGGCTCTGTGGTAACCATCATTGGGATCACCTTAATTCCTGTTGCAATGAATAATATGGCTGGCGGTCAAGGAAGCCCTGATTTTGGTAGTATCTCAAATATCAGCCTTGCCTTCGGTACCTTATTGTTTATCGTTTTGCTTTATCGTTTTACAAAAGGTTTTATCCGTTCTATTTCAATCCTATTAGGATTAGTGGCTGGAACAATTGCAGCCACATTCATGGGCAAGGTGAATTTTTCCGCCGTTGCTGATGCCTCATGGTTTCATATGGTAAAACCATTTTACTTTGGAACACCAACCTTTGAATTAACTCCGATTATCACAATGACTTTGGTCGCAATTGTAAGTCTAGTGGAGTCAACAGGTGTTTATTTGGCCCTGAGCGATATCACTGGTAAAAAACTAACAGAGGATGATATATCTAGAGGATATCGAGCAGAAGGTTTAGCTAGTATTCTTGGTGCCTTATTTAATGCTTTCCCATATACCACCTACTCTCAAAACGTCGGTCTCGTTCAGTTATCTGGTGTGAAAGGGAAAAATGTCATTTATACAATGGGTGGAATTCTCGTGGTTCTTGGTTTTGTACCGAAAATTGGTGCCTTTACAACAGTCATCCCAACTTCTGTTCTTGGTGGGGCAATGGTAGCTATGTTCGGAATGGTGATTGCCTATGGGATAAAAATGCTAAGCAAAGTAGATTTCGGCTCACAGGAAAATCTACTAATTATTGCTTGTTCCGTTGGTATGGGTCTCGGTGTTACAGCTGTTCCAGATTTATTTTCTCATCTTCCTGAAAGCATCAAAATCCTGACTAACAATGGTATAGTTGCTGGAAGTATATCTGCTATCCTATTAAATATTGTTTTTAATGTCATGAAGCCAGCAAAAAAAATACAAGCGGCTTCCACTTTAAAAGCTTCTTAAATAAAATAAAGGCGGAGCTACTCTATGCTCCGCCTAATAAAATCAATTAAACTTGTTACACTTCGCTGACTCGAAGAAATACTTTCATCTTCCCCTGAACCAGAAATTGACTTCGTAACGGAGATTGGTGCAATATAAACAGCGCCGCCAAAATTTACAATTCCACCAGATACAGTACCAATATTAACACATTCTTGTTTCTTCTCCACTCTTTGCTCCCCCCTGCTTTTTTACTATTATATGTACAAGTTCGGAGCTTGTCTAAGCAACTTCACTAATGGTGTTACTTTTCAGTGAATTTAATGTATTAGTTTCCCACGAACCTATCTTTTATGAAGATAGGATTACGAAAATTACGAATGTCGAAAAATGGTCACAATTATCTGATTTAACAATTGTTTAGAACCCATGCACCAATATAGCGGTTTTTCTTATATTATCAGGCAATTCCCTCATTCTTCTTAAAATCCAATATCTATATAATCGATTTTAATCAATTTAATAAATCGATTTAATGAATTTGTTTTAAAATATCATTTATCTATAATTTTAAAGGCAAGGTTAAAACTACTGTATAAATCATAATAAATAAGGAGAATTTGTTTATGAAGAAATGGTTGTCTGCTATTATTACTATATTATTGCTTCTTTCTTTAGCTGCTTGTGGACAGAAAGAGGACAAAGCAAGTGAAACAAAAAAAGAAACCAAAACTAAAGAAGTATTTAAGATAGGAGCAATTCCTGACCAGAATGCTGCCGACCTTGGTAAAGGAATGACGGCTGTTGCTGATTACTTAAGTGAAAAGACGGGCATGAAAGTGGAATTTGTTCCGTCTGTTGATTATGCTGCTCTTGTCACTGCTTTCCAACGTGGTGAGATCCATATGGCATGGTTTGGTGGTCTAACAAGTGTTCAAGCGATTAATCTTGTTCCTGACGCAGAATCATTTGCTCAAAGACCCAGAGATGCTGAGTTTCATTCCGTGTTTATTACTCAAGAGGGTTCTGGAATTAAATCCCTTAATGATATAAAAGGAAAATCATTCACTTTCGGCAGTGAAAGTTCTACATCTGGACATTTAATGCCACGTTACTTCATATCTGAAGCAGGAATCGATCCTAATAAAGACTTTGATGGAAAACCTAATTTCTCTGGTTCACATGATACCACATATAAATTAATTGAGGCTGGTACCTATAAAGCTGGCGCGTTAAATGAGGCTGTTTGGCAGGCTGCTGTAAAAGAAGGAAAAGTGGATACAAATAAAGTAAAAGTTTTCTATACAACTCCAGCTTTCTATGACTACAACTGGACCATCAATAGCAATGTTGATGATGTTTTTGGAAAAGGCTCAATGAAAAAAGTGGAGGATGCCATTCTTGGCATTACAACGGAACAAAAAGACATCACAGACTTTTTCCAAACTGATAAATTTATAGAAACAAATAACGATAACTACAAAAAGATTCAAAAGGTTGCAAAGGAATTAAAGATTATTAAGTAGTAGGTGTAATATTGATGTCTGCGAAAATAAAAATAGAAGCAAATAATATAACGAAACAATTTGAGCGGAAGATAGCCCTATCTTCCCTTTCTTTTTCTATAAAAGAGGGTGAAATGATTGCATTGATCGGGCCAAGCGGTGCCGGAAAAACTACTCTTTTGAATACCATTGCAGGATTGGTTCCTATTCAAAGTGGCGAACTTTTAATTGATGGGAAATCACATGTATCTTATAAGAATGGGAAAGCCTTAGCAAAAAAGGTAGGCGTAATCCGCCAACAGTTCGACTTAATAGGTCCACTAGCAGTGATTCATAATGTCTTAGCTGGAAGATTAGTTGAATGGGGCCTTTTTAAGTCCCTTTTTTCATTGCTAATTCCTCGAGAAAAAAATCTGGCAATTAATGCACTTGAGCGAGTCGGACTAGGAGACAAAGTGTATGAAATTACTTCCTCTTTATCTGGAGGCGAACAACAGCGAGTGGCGATGGCACGTTTATTGGTTCAAAAGCCAGAAGTTATACTAGCTGACGAACCGGTTGCTTCACTTGACCCCGCAAGGGCAGAAGATGTACTTTCTATGTTGACTAAAATTGTTACAGAGGAAAAGCAGACTTTAATTGCGAGCTTGCATTCCGTTGAA
The DNA here is from genome assembly GCF_030818775.1 of Bacillus sp. SORGH_AS_0510. NCBI lineage: Bacteria > Bacillati > Bacillota > Bacilli > Caryophanales > Bacillaceae > Bacillus > Bacillus sp. SORGH_AS_0510. The sequence continues at coordinate 2,708,013 of NZ_JAUTAU010000001.1, forward strand.
TATGCTAGAAAATATTTCACCAGAATTATATCTCTAAAAAATGGAGAAATATTTTTCGACTTACCTACAGACCAAGTTACTGATGAAATGTTAATGGACCTCTATCAGATAATGGAGCAAATGTAAGATGATGAAACATTACCCCATCTTTCGTTTACATAACCGCCTCCTCCTCACAATATTGTTAGCGGCCATTTTCATATGGAGCCTTTTCTCTATTAAATGGAATCAGGAATTATTTCACTCTGGCGGCATTCCCACTTTGCTTCAAATTTTTGAAGGCCTGTTCCATCCCGACTTCTCAACGGAGGTATTAATTAAAGGGCTGGAATCTTCATGGATTACCCTTGTGTATGCTGTCGTAGGAATGTCATTGGCCATCATTTACGCATTTGTCGTTGGTATACTCGCATCAGGAACATTAGCTTCTAGCCGTACTTCTAGGATCATTTCGAAGATTTTCTTTAGAGGGATATTAGGCTTTACTCGGTCAATCCATGAATTAATCTGGGCTTGGCTTTTTGTGGCAGCTGTAGGCTTATCACCTTACGCAGCTATCTTTGCTCTTGCCATTCCATATGGTGGTATTCTTGGACGCATATTTGCAGATATGTTAAATGACGTGCCTCAGAACCCGATCCAAGCATTGAAATCTTCCGGAGCATCCCGATTGCAAACCTTAGTTTATGGCTATCTACCTTTAGTTTGGGCAGATATGATTAGCTACACTATGTACCGATTTGAATGCTCGATTCGTTCTTCAGCAATTATGAGTTTTGTTGGACTTGGTGGCCTGGGTTACCAAATTCAATTATCCTTGGCTGACCTGAAATACGATCAAGTATGGACGTATGTATTCTTTCTCATTGGTTTGGTGCTAATTGTTGATATTTGGAGCAATTTTGTTCGTAAAGGGTTAACGGAACGAAAAAGAAGAAATGGTTTAAGCTATGGGTGGCTATCTACTCTTCTTACCTTTCTTTTAATTGGGGGTTCTTGGTTTTATATACTAATTACAGAAAATGCCCATTTATTAGAGCTTTTGACTGAAAAAAATCTTGAATATGCTAAGAAGTTTTTCGGTGGATTAATCGGCTTGCATCAAGATAATATAGCTTTCTTACATGCAGATAGCTGGTCATCCGCATTAAAATTAACGGTTGAAACATTAGAGATGAGTATCATGGCAATCGGATTTTCGACCATTGCTGCCTTCGTTACTGTGATTCCAGCGGCTAGAAATATCGCAAATGGAAATCTTACGTCATCTAAAAGTTGGTACAATTGGATTCTTTATGGACTCGTTCGTATCTCTTATATCTTTTCACGGGCTGTACCCGAACTGGTTTGGGCCATGATGATTATTTTTATCTTTAAACCTGGGATTTTGCCTGGTGCTATTGCCCTTGCGCTTCATAATTTTGGTATTCTCGGTAAGCTTTGGGCGGAAGTGATTGAGGATATGGACCCTCGTCCAATTAGGAACTTGGCATCCACTGGCGCATCCAGGATTCAAATTTTCTTTTATGGAATTCTGGCTACGGCATTACCTCGATTTCTTACTTATATTCTCTATCGCTGGGAAGTGATTATGAGAACTACTATTGTAGTAGGATTTGTTGGTGCAGGAGGTCTCGGCATGGAATTTAAACTGGCAATGAGTTTTTTCCAATATACGCAAATCACTCTTCTTCTACTTTGCTATATGATTCTCGTCATAATCGCAGACTTTGCATCAGAAAGCACAAGAAAAGCAGTAAAATAATTCAAGCGGATGTCAAAACGACATCCGCTTTTTATCTTTTTAGGTTCTACCTACTAAATAGTGTAAAATTTATACATTTTAAAGGCTTTATTTGAGTTAAATTAGGTTTCTATTCGCGAAACACATGTCTTATTTGCGAAAAATAAGCTTTTATTAGCGTTATCTACGTTTTATTTGTGAAAGGATTTCAGCTAATATTTTGATAAATTTTCCACATTTAAACATTTATCAGTATAATAGAATCAAAGAATATATTAATATATGGTGGTATAAGAAATGTACAAAATTATGATTATTGAAGATGATCCAAAAATTAGTTCGATCATTGCTCAAACTCTTAGAAAGTGGAAATTCGAGGCAATAGAATCAACTGACTTTGAACATCTTGAACAAGAATTTAGGAATACGAAACCGCACCTCGTTTTATTGGATATTAACCTTCCAGTGTATGATGGCTATTATTGGTGCAATAAATTTCGTCAACTATCCAATGTCCCGATTATTTTTATTTCTTCTCGGTCACAAAATATGGATATTGTCATGGCGATGAATATGGGAGGAGACGATTTTATTCAAAAGCCCTTTTCTCTCGATGTGTTAATGGCAAAAATTAATGCGATTTTTAGAAGAGTGTACACCTACCAACAGGAAGATAAAGATTATCTTGAACATAGAGGTCTCATTCTGCATGTTGATAAAAACAGCATATCCTTCCAAGAGACCGAGGTAGATTTGACTAAAAATGAATTTCAAATATTATACCTACTATTGAAAAATAAGGAAACTATTGTTTCGCGCGATGATATAATGACCGCCCTTTGGGAAAGTGAAAATTTTATAGATGATAATACACTAACGGTTAATATCGCACGTTTACGAAGGAAACTGGAAGAACTTGGACTTGACCAATTTATTGAGACAAAAAAGAGACAAGGATACATAATCAAATGAAGTTTACAAACTTTCTTTCAGACCAAAAATGGATGGTCCTTACCTTTACAATCGTTTTGTTCTTCATTGTGATAATAATAAGTGTTGACCCTAAGCTACATATCTCTTTTGGGAGCATCATTTATCTTGTCACACTATCAATCATTATTTTTAGCGGTTTCCTTATGATCACATATTTTAATAAAAAGAGTCAGCTTGACAAGTGGGAGCAGCTCCCCTTAGTTAATGTTCATTCTGACTCCTTCCCCTTGGCCGGTTCATACGAACAGCAAATTTACCTTGAGTCGATTAAACGATTAAACGATCAATATCTACTCAAGACTCATTTGCGCGATGAAGAGAATAAAGAACAGCTGGAGTTTATGACACAGTGGTTTCATGAAATAAAAACCCCTATTGCAGTCAGCCGTTTATTGTTAGAAACTGAAATTCACTCGCCTAGTCTTCTAGAGGAAATCAATAAAATAGAAGGATATGTGGAGCAAGCACTTTACTTTTCACGACTCCATGAGTTCAATAAGGATTATATAATTGAAGAAATCAATCTGGAAGATAGTTTAAAAGAGATTATTAAAGCAGAATCTAAATCATTTATTTCAAAACGAATAAAAGTTACATTTGATGGCCAACAAATAAATATCTTAAGTGATAAAAAAGGTTTAGCTTTTATTATCAAACAGATCCTACACAACTCATTAAAGTATTCGAATGACCACACCGAAATATCCCTTAAGATAAACAAAGAATCAAGACGGCTGATTATTCAAGATCAAGGAATCGGGATCCCTTCAGAAGACCTTCCTCGTGTGTTTGAAAAAGGATTTACAGGAAAAAACGGTAGAAAGTTTCAACGATCCACGGGTATGGGGTTATATTTAGCTAAAAAAACAGCAGAAAAACTTGGGCATGAGCTTACTATTTTTTCGACTGTCGGTACAGGAACGCAAGCTGTACTCCATTTTCCTGAACGTGTTCATTTATATAATTGAGGATAAGAAAGAGGTTGACTAATTCGTCAACCTCTTTTAATTTTCCCTAATGATTTTATAATAGGATCTGGTGGTAATCCAAAAGTAGAAAAAGTATATAACTAAATAGGCCCATAAACAAGTGATATACGGAACGGTCAATTTGATTGGTAAATACTCTGATAGTACATACAAGATTACGATACTATGGCTGATTGCAAGTACCAGGGGAAGCAAAAAAGTAAATCCCACTTGTCTTGCAATTGATCCCTTCACTTCTTTGTCAGAAATTCCAATCTTATCAAGAATCTTATAGCGCCCCTTGTCTGCGTTTGCTTCCATAAGTTGTTTAAAGTAGATGATACTGCCGGTTGCCAACAGAAAAACCAATCCAAGAAACCCACTAATAAAAATAAGCAACCCGTAAGTTTCTAAACCGTAATGATAGTTTTCGTAAAAACTTGAGAATATGGGTCTCGGTACAGTGTCCACATATTTTTTCGAATCTGCAAGTCTATCAAGCTTTTTATTTAAACCCTTTACTTCTTTTTCGTTTTTTAATTTATAAAGAATAAGCTTTTGAACCGTCATTTCTTTTTTCAACTCTTGAAATAGTCTGTCACTAATAACTAGTGGGAAGAGCATGTTGCCTTGGTTTAGTAAAGAATAGTCTTTATAGTCTCTGATATTAATCATTCTCTGGTTAGGCAAGGAAAGCTTTTTCCCGCTATAAGGGTCAATGGTTTGATTTAAATTACCATCATAAAAAGCAAGTGCTTCATTTTTGGCAAGGTGTACATCCTCTGTAAATCCTCTTTGTTTCATCATTTCACGATAAGATTTATCAGATAAAAGAATCGTTTGATAAAAATCAGGTACCCTATTTATCTTTGCTCCTTCCGTTTGAACAGGTAAGTATTCTACCTGTTGACGATAGCTAATAATTCCAGAGGAATCCTCTTCAATAATTGACTGTAGCCGATCATTACCTTCACTGTCCATCAAATTAAACATATAACTATAGGGATTTTCCTTTTTAGATATCGTATCAATATGGTAATAAAAACTATAGGTTAACACACAAGCAATAATTGTAATACTGCTCAATAAGGAAATGACAGTTAATACTATAACATTCCCTTGCATTCGATACATTAAATGACTAATACTCAGCAGGTTCTTACCCTTGTAATAAACAGATGCCATTCTTTTTAATATAAGTAATATATAGCTTGATAGGGATCGCATAAATAAATAGGAACCCATAATTAAGAATATGACAGATGCTAAGATCCGAATTCCCGTATTTTCAATTAAATGTATTCCTTCAGGATTCAATACAAGTAAATAGCTTAAAGCTATACATACAAGTGCGAGAGAACTCGTAATAACTGTGGTTTTCCCTCTTCTCTCCCCTTTTCGATCGGCTTTAAAAAGTTCAGCAAGTGAATAGCGATAGATGACCCGATAACCATGTATAGAGGCAAACACAATAATGATATAAAAAACAATAATGGTATGAATCAAAGCCTGACTCGAAATAATGAATGTCACTTCCATGGAAAAGTTCATTAATTTAAAAATAATCATCATGAACAACTTGGATAAGAGAATCCCAATACTTATTCCAAAGACAAGCGCGATCGATCCAATAATCAGATTCTCATAAAAAAGTAATTGTCCTATTTTTCTTTTACTCATGCCAAAAAGAGAATACAATCCAATTTCCTTTTTACGTTTTCTAGTAAAAAAGGAGTTGCTGTACCATATAAAAATAGCTGAAAAAAGCATTAAAACAATGGAGGCAGCACGAAATGCCGATTCCATTTTTCCAAGTGTCACTGTCGCACCAAGTAACTGGTTATTATATTCTAATGAAACGAACGTAAAATAAATTGAAATACTTACAATCATAGAGTTTAAATAAATCAAATATTGGCGCAGGCTTTTTTTAATATTTTTACTAGCAAGGCTATACAATGTCATATTGAATACCTCCTAGTGTTGATAGGATGTTAAGTATTTGCTGAAACATCTGCTTACGGGATTGCTCCCCTTTTCGAATCTCGGTAAAAAGGGCCCCATCTTTGATGAATACAACTCGTGAACAAAAGCTTGCTGCATAGGCATCATGTGTAACCATTAATATGGTTGATTGTTTCTCCTGATTAAGTCCTGAAAGAGTTTCAAGCAACTGATACGCTGACTTTGAATCAAGAGCACCAGTTGGTTCGTCTGCAAAGAGAATACTAGGATTTCCGACAATGGCACGGCAAACAGCGGTTCGCTGCTGCTGGCCTCCGGAAATTTCATATGGATATTTATCAAGAATTTCTTTGATACCAAAACGAGCAGCCAAATCTTTAACACGATTATTTATTTCTCCTGGAGATTTGCGAGAAAAGGCCAACGGTAATAGAATATTTTCTTCTACAGTTAACGTATCGAGTAAGTTATAATCCTGAAAAATAAATCCCATTTTTCCTCGTCTATATTCTGTTAAATCCTTATCTGACATACCACTTACATTTTGTCCATCAACCATGATCACACCTGAAGATGGTTTTTCAATAGTTGACAAAACATTTAGTAAAGTTGACTTTCCGGCTCCAGAAGGACCCATAACAGCCACAAATTCACCTTTTACCATCTTTAAATCAATATCTCTAAGAGCAGAAAAGGAATTCTTTCTGTTACCAAAGACTTTATTTACTCCCCTTGCATCTAATATAATTTCCATACCAATTCACCCATTTCTGTAAATTCCTTACTTTAACTATAAGAAAAATACAGTTGTTCTTCCATAATGAATCCTTACATATTGAACGGCGAACCTTACAGTTTTGTAAGATTCCAATGTTCTTCCTTAATAAACGTATCACACGGACAGATTCTATACTAGAAATTATGTATTAAGGTTGTATTGTAACAGGTCTTTCCATTATTCTATTTATAGTGTGAATGTGTCATAAACAACGACAGTTGAAATCATCTAAGGAAGTGAAATCACTTTGCAAACAAAAACTGCTTTACCGTTACTATTTGTAGTGATGTTTTTGGTAATGGTTGGATTCGGTATTATTATCCCTGTCTTACCGTTTTATGCGAAAGAAATAGGAGCGAACCCCACTGAGCTTGGATTATTAATGGCGGTCTATTCACTCATGCAACTAATTTTTGCTCCAATTTGGGGTCAGGTTTCTGATCGTATTGGGCGGAAACCCGTAATGATGATTGGAATTACCGGCCTAGCTCTATCGTTCTTTATTCAAGCCATTTCTTCTCAACTTTGGATGTTATTCGTTGCAAGGATTTTAGGGGGCATTCTCTCATCTGCAAATATGCCAACAGCTATGGCATATGTTGCTGACATAACAACAGAAGAAAATCGCGGAAAAGGAATGGGAATTATAGGTGCGGCCACGGGCCTAGGCTTTGTTTTTGGACCTGCAATTGGCGGGATCTTTTCAAAAATCAGCTTAAATATGCCTTTTTACTTAGCTAGTGGTTCCTCCTTGATTACATTAATCCTTGTTTTTCTATTACTTAAAGAATCATCTGATAAAAAGAAAACCGTTAAAAGAGACTCTATTTGGAAAGCTTTTAATACCAATGTTTCAGTTCTATTCTTTGTACAATTATTGATTTCTTTATCACTTTCCGGATTGGAAGCTACCTTTGCTTATTTCGCTGCCAAAAGAGCGGGTCTGGGCAGTACTCAACTTGGTTATATTTTTATGATTATGGGATTTGGCAGTGCCTTAGTTCAGGGCGGATTAGTCGGCCGATTTACAAAAAAGTATGGAGAAAGATCGGTTATCCAAGGTGGAATTATTATTTCCGCCATTGGTTTTGGATTAATATTACTTGTACATAGTTTTACAACTGCAGCAATTTTCTTAACGATTTTCGGATTAGGAAATGGCGTAATTCGTCCAAGTGTCTCCTCTTTACTTACGAAAATGTCTACTGCTGGGCATGGAAGTTCAACAGGTCTGTTATCATCCTTTGATTCTCTGGGACGGATTATCGGACCACCGATTGGTGGCTGGCTTTTTTCACTATCCATTGGTCTTCCTTATATCTCTGGTGCCATCATTTCAATGGCGGCGTTACTATTATTTGTTTTATTTCGACCACAAGTAGCCACTATTAAATCAACGAATATGTAAATTGTACGTGTCATATGTTTCTAGGACATGCATAGAATGGGTTATAAGGATTGATGTATAAAGGAGCCTAGTAGAATGAAACGAAAAACCTTTATGAATGTATGTTTCCTTATTGCCATTTTGGTCTTTGCCGCCTATCTTGATTCACCCTTTTCTTTTTTAAATAAGAACTATTCGTATTCTGCTGACCAGCCTGTAATGGCACAGCCAGTTGATGTAGAGCCGGCAGAAGATACTCCCGTGTTGGAAGAAAAGCTTGAAAAGCGTGAAAAAGTGGATGGTTATATCCTTGAGACCTATGAGGAATTTGAAGTCTATAAAGACAAAGATGGAAATGTTGTAAAAAGTGAACCTACCGGGAAAACAGACACACTTAAATATTGGGATTATAACAATGAAGACCGCTAATGTTTAGCGGTCTTTTTGAAAGGAGGCAATAAATTGAAAGTCACAATCGGTATTACTTCCTTTAATAGAAAGAAATATTTAGCTAAGCTTCAACACTCCTTATATTTATCGCATAATTTAGATTCATGTAACATTCGAATCTATGACGATTGCAGTACCGAATTAACCATCTCAGACATAAAACAACTTTTTCCAACTGCACTGACAATTACTCAAAGAAATCATAATATGGGGCCTGATCGAAATTTAAGACAAATGTATGTTGATTTTCTAGAAACGGAAGATGATGCCTTGGTGACCATGGATTCAGACCTTATTTGTCGACCTGACTGGTTGACTTTTACAAAAGATCATTTTCACCATACGAAAGGCATCATGAGTTTGTATAATTCTAAACGACATAAACCATTTAAAACAAACTTGATTAATGGAAATATCTTTTTAGAAAAAAATCATATTGGTGCTGCAGGCTCAATCATATCTAGAGAAATTGTAAACGAGATCGTTCAAACGTTGCCTCCTAGTGATTCTTTTGATTGGAAGTGGAGTGAGTTATTACGAAGAAAAAGGATACCTATGCTGGTTTCAAATGAGAGTTATTTCCAACATATAGGGCTTCAAGGATACAATTGTGATGGTATTAGAACGATTGACTATGGATTAAATTTCCATCCATTACATGAGGTTAATCAAGAATATTTAAATGAATACCAACAAGAATATTTAAATATCAGAAAAAGATAAAAAACAAAGATGGCATGTAATAAATGCCATCTTAAAATGAGTTAAATAGTTTCAATCGTCTTTATGCTCTTCACAAAAAACAAAGTCCTTGTATCGGAAAAATGTGGATGGGTCAGCTTGTTCAATACCAGGGATCAAAGGGTTGAAAATACTACCGGCAACGACTGAAACCTCTAGTAGACCGCAGATTGGTTGACAACTCTTCTTGCAAATTTTGAAATCCCCTTCTACCGTTACTCGATACACAGCATTTCTCTCGTCCAGTACTACTCCATTAACAAGGCCATCAAGAATGCCTCCAGGAATATCTCTTTCGATCCTTGTACAAGTGTGAGGATTTAATTCATGCGTACCTAAATAAAAATCCTTTTCATGAATGTCACTAAATACATTATATTGAATGGTATTTTGTTCTTGGACAGAGTCTATTGTAGGTTGAAAGCATACGCCCAATTTGACTGATGCTTTTAATTCTTTATCCGTTGGATTTTTTAAAGTAATCACAAGTCTATCATTATTTCTGCCTGTCTGAAAGTCCAAAGCCACTTCTTCTGAAATGAGAAATGGACCTGTAGTAAGCTTTACTTTTTTGTGATCATGTTTTTCCCCCATTTAAAATCCCTCCTTTCCTTCTTTATTAAATGAAGGCACTTGTCATTCTGTAAGGGCATGTATACTAGTTTTTTAAAATTGTGGTTTTGACTAGAATGACGTCTGACAAAAGCCGTTCCACCTTATAAAAAGGCTAATAACCTATTAGTGAGGAGTGAAAAATATGAGAATTGGAGTTAATCTACTGAATTTTTCAGAGGACAGATTTGGTGGAGTGGAACAATACGTTAAGAATTTAATTTGGCATTTAACAAACAGTCAAGCGAATGTGCAGTTATTTCTTTTTCTTACAAGGCCTTTCCTTGACGCATTCCCTAAATATCATAATCGGATAAAAAGAGTAATGATTAAACATGTAATCGACCCCATTCAAATCCGTAAAGCTATTCTGCAGAATAAGTTAGATTTATGGTTTTGCCCTTTACATCGATCCTATATCCCAGATATACCTATTCCATCGGTTGTAACCATTCATGATCTTCTTCACACATCCTACCCTCAGTATGTTTCCGAGAATGTAGATTACCATAATCAATATTACCAGCAATATCTTCCATCCTTTGATGCTATAATTACTGTTTCGAATTTCTCAAAAGATACGATCATGAAACACCTACACATTCCAGGAGAAAAAATTCATGTAACTTATCAGGATGTTCCAATAGGTTTTGAAAGATTGCTGGATGAAGGGGAATTAGTAAATTTAAAAGAAAAATATAAACTTCCAGAAGTGTTTGGTGTCTACCCAGCTAGTTTTAATGCACACAAAAATCATCTTAATCTACTAAAAGCAATTTTGTTACTACGTGAACAACATAATAAGGAAATCTTTTTGGTTCTTACTGGTTATGCGTACAAAGGGAACAGCGTATATCAACAGGTTGTGAACTTCTTGAATGAGCATCATTTAGAAAAACAAATAAAAATAGTAAACTACATCCCTCAAAGAGAAATGTCCACACTATATTCTTGTGCTTCCTTTTTAGTTTTTCCTTCTCTTTATGAAGGGTTCGGCATTCCATTAATAGAAGCAATGAAAGCGAAATGTCCGATAGCTTGTTCTAATAGAGGGAGCATTCCTGAAATTGTTGCAGAGGCCGGGCTGCAATTTAACCCGGAGAACGTAAATGAAATTGCCCAGCAAATACTTCAAGTAATGGATTTGAAGACAAGAGTAGACCTTATTGAAAAGGGCACTGAACAGGTAAAACAATTCTCATGGGAGAAGAGTGTAAGAAAAACAATGGATGTTTTTAACAACGTATTACAAAGTGGGAGAGAACAATGAAAAACCTTCTTGTTATTAATCATTTTCCAACAGTGAAGCCTCCTATAAGTGGAGGTACATTAAGATATTTTCATTTATACCAAGAGCTTAGTAAGTATTACCATATTACACTCTTATCTCAATCGTGGAGTCACAAAAGTGGCCTATTTCAATATTCCCCTACATTTAATGAGTATAAAGTTGAAAAGGACCACCTCTATAATAAAATGACGGATAGTAACAATAGGCAGTCATATGAATTTACTTTAATTAATCATATGACTCTTTCTTATCAAGACACGATTTTTAAGAAGTATTTTAACAATCTATATCAAACAAGTGACATAATTATTCATGAATCCCCCTACCTTCTCGGCTATGATCAATTCATAGGATTAGATGGTAAATTAAGAATTTATAACAGTCATAATCATGAATACCTATTAGCAAAAAAAATTTGGATGAATGAAAAAGCAAAAGAATTTCTACCTATTTTATATGAAGAGGAAAAAAAATTAGTAGAAAATGCGGACATTGTGTTTGCAACGTCTGAGAATGAAAGACAAAGTTTTATTTCCATGTATCGAAAAGATCCCAAACAAGTAAAATTAGCACCGAATGGAATACATCCAGACGTATGGTTAAAGAAAACAACTAGGTCACATATTAGAACAAGAGCTATTTTCATTGGTTCAGATTATTTGCCTAACATTGAAGCTGTTAATTTTATTATTAATCAGTTAGCTGACAAATGTCCTGATATTGATTTTGTTATAGCGGGCGGTTGCTGTAATCCATTTTTAACACTGAAAAAATCAAATGTGCAATTTTTAGGGCGAATTCTACACAAGCAAAAATTAACACTATTTGCGGAAGCAAATATCGCACTTAATCCTATCATGACTGGCGCAGGCGTTAATCTTAAAACATTAGAATTTTTATCAGCTGGAATTCCGTTATTCTCAACCGAATTTGGAATCAGAGGTCTAGAACTAACTGATCACAAACATTATTTTCATGTTGATAGGGAAAATTTCTCAGATAAGTTAAATAACTATCACCAAAATGAAGAAATTCTAAATGAAGTATCAACTGGTGGACAAAAATATATAAATGCCAATTTTTCTTGGAGTAGTATTGCTAAAGGGATATACGAGGAGATTGAGGGATATTAAATCCACTTAACCTATGAGCCTTTGTAGAAAGTTTTTTAGTAAGATTCCAGCTTGGTCCCATGTTAGTTTTATCATGTCCTTTCTCCCTTGTTCTCCTTTTTGGATACAAAGCATTGGGTTTTCGTATGCATTTCTCATTTGTTTTTTTAAGTCAACCAATTCCACTTCAGCCCACAGCTGCCTGTCATTTTCATAAATGTCCGGTGAAACAGTCCCTAATGGATTGGATTTCGTGGAAGGAGTACAAAGTTGGTAATCAACTATGAATGAGTTATTTTCATGTAAAAAATCCATTTGCCCTCCCCAACCAGTTGCAATGACAGGGATACCAGTTGATAATGCTTCTATAAAAGGAAGTCCTACGCCTTCCCCTCTAGTCGGGAGAACAAATGCATTTGCTAGTGAATAAAGGCTTTTTAATTGCTGTTCACCTATGACACCTGTGATGATAGAAAATGGAGCAGTTTCTTTCTCAAAACCAAGCATTTTCTTATACTTATTTATTGCTACAAGTATGTGTTTTCGTGGAACGCCATACGTTTTAATCAATAATAAGACTTCGTTGGTTGAGGAAAATTCTTCCCAGTATGCCTTTAATAATGCTTCAGGATTTTTGCGGAGTTGGTAATCAAATATACTTAAAAAAACAAATTTTTTGGTTGCATCATTCATTATTAACTTCTTATTTTCGGGTGTAAATGTAACGGTATCGGCACCATGTGGTACATGAAATATAGGAACAGTTACACCACTATCCATCATTGCAATAACATTATTGGTACAAGGAACACATACTGCATCAAATGATTGTATGGTTTCCAGCCATTTACTAGGGATTCTCGATGTTTCCCATACGGTATTCAAAATTATCCGATCAAATATTTTCCGTTCCTCTTCCTTCCAAACAATATTCCCCGGAGGAGAATGAAGAATTAATATCTTTTTCTTTTCCAATGAAATTGGCTTTTCAATTAATTGTAATAACCGCTCTCTTGTTACATTTTCAATAAATTTAGAACCAAACCCCCAAGTATAGGTTTCAATTTTAACATCAACTCCTTGACGGTCCAGTGCTAAGGCGTATTCTCTGCTCGCTATACCATAACCAGTTGAATCTAGAACGGGTCCTCTCCATACAACCTGATAGTTTTCCATTTTCCCTCCGTTAAAAGCATTTATTATTCTTTACTCTTTAATCTTGAATGAATGGTTTATAATCATCGGTTATGCACAGAAACCTAGACTTTCTTAAGAGAATGTCATTGTTAATATTCCAAGTATGATGAGCGGGATTAGATTTCCTCAAGCATACATAATTGTGTTTATCTGTCGAAAATATTTTGAACCTGTTTCTTGCACATTCTCGTAAGAAAAACGTATCCTCACCAAGGTTTAATGAAGGAAATCTAACATTCTCAAAAATCTCTTTTTTAAAAAGTAATGTCGCTCCTTTGACCCCCTGATTCACAAATTGGTTTTCTTTACCCGGCTTTTGGATGACAAGTATTTGCTCCTCTTCAAAGTACATAAAGACTGATTGTTTACCAACAACATCTGCATTTGTTTTCACTAATGTTTCCATCGACTTTGTTAAATAATTGGGGGCATAATAGTCATCATCATCAAATTTTGCAATAAAAGGATACTTTGCCTTTTCAATGGCATAATTTAGAGATTCTCCTAATGTCCATTCTTCCATCGATTGATAAACGGTTACATTTGAAGCACATTTTGCGCGTTGTTCCCACTGACCAATTTCCATATCATCTTTGTTTAAAATAATAATCAATTCTTTTTCCTGCCACGTCTGCCTTTCATAATTATTAAATACATTCTCCATTAAGTGCTGCCGAATGGTGCAACATATGATAGAGATCAATGAACTTCCTCCCTTATTTACACTGTTTAATTGCATCTTCCCAGGAATCGGTATATTTAAAGATATCTTCTTCATCTACTTTTGTTCCCAACTGGACTTCAATAATCTCTAGAGATGTGATCGCCTTTACTGCATGTTTAGCACCTTTTGGGATGATCAGCGTATCTCCTTCATGAATAGGAAAACAGTGATCATTTAAAATAAATTCCCCTGTTCCTGAAATAATTGTCCATGTTTCTTGTCGCAAATTGTGCATTTGGTAGCTAGTATTTTTACCTTGAGTCACTTTGAGAATTTTCGTTTGAGTTTCCATTCCTTCTACTGTCAAAGAACGAGATAACACCTTATAACTCCCCCATCTTTTTTCTTCGTACATTGGAGGATTGTTCTTTATCATACTTTTAATATTTATTGATTTATTTTTATCAGCGATTAGCAGCCCATCATGTCCAGCTACTATAATACTATTTGAAATTCCAATAACATGTATAGGTAATGCCAGTTCATTGATAACATATGTTTCTGTTGAATCTGATATTGATCCCATCCCGATAATTTTGTCTTCCAATACTTCTGTAATTGAGAGCCAAGAACCCACATCCATCCAGGTTCCACTAAATGGAACAACTATTGAATGTGGTGTTTTTTCCGCCACCTCATAATCAAAACTCATAGTAGATAACTGCTTATATATTTGAAGCAACTGTTTGTAATCTATAGGTAGTCCCTTACTTCTTAAGGTAGAAAGAATAAATTTTAAAGGAAAGGCAAATACACCACAGTTCCAAAGAGAATTTTTCTTTATCAGTTTTATCGCTTCACTTTCATCTGGTTTTTCTATGAATTGGCTAATTAATTCATATGTTTTTTTGTTTATTTTCTCTGGAATAATATATCCATATTGATTAGATGGAAATTGAGGGATGACACCTACAAGTGCAAGATTAGCTTTAGATTCATTTAGGATATGAGGCATTATTTTTATATGTTGAAAAAAAGTTTCTTCTACCAGTGCATCTACTGGCAATACAATAATGGTTTCATCCAAATCAGCTTGTAAAATAGAATAAAGAAAAGTTGAGGCTAAAGATATGGAAGGAAATGTTCCTCTTTGCATCGGTTCACATATAATGTTTATTGAATCACCAATCTGATTTTTAATTGTTTCTACTTGATTTTGACAAGTAACAATATAAGTCGAGGAAAGAAGACTGATTGAATCTAGTTGTCGGCAAACCCTTTGAATCATGGACTCATAAATACCATTTTCATCTTTTAATAATTTTAAAAATTGCTTAGATCTTACCTGATTAGATAATGGCCAAAGTCTTTTTCCTGAACCACCTGATAGTAATAGTATTTTCATAACGTCCTCCTAAGGAAACAATGAATCCTTAGGTTATTTTATGATGATTTAAAGAAAGAGGAATTGGTCAAACGAACCAATTCCATAAGGTGCACCCACATGAATAACCACGCTGATTTCTTCAGCGTGGTTATTTTCACCTTATTCCAAGCTACCAAACGACCCGAAAAATTCATAATGAATTCGTTCCTCTGGAACTCCCAATCTTTTAACGATTTGTTTACTACCTTCATGAACGGCTCAGGTCCACAAAAGTAAAAGTCAGCATCTTTTGTAGGTACGATTTGTTGCATTTGATCGAGATTTAAGTAGCCTTCCCCATCAAAATTTTTCATTTCTCTATCTTCATCTGTTGGTTTCTCATAAACAACAAATGATTTTACATTTTTATGTTCTGCTGCAAGGTCATTCACATGTGTTTTAAATGCATGGTAATGGCTATTAATAGCTGCATGGATAAAGTATATTTCCCGCTTTGGAATATTTTTAACAGTGGTGTTCAACATACACATCATAGGGGTAAGTCCAACCCCACCGCTAATTAGCACCAATGGTAAGGTAGATTCCATATCCAAATAAAAGTCTCCTGCTGGAGCAGTAATTGGGAGAATATCTCCTTCATTTACATGGGTATGCAAATAGGAGGAAACGATTCCTGCTGGTATCTCTTGCTCTCTAGAATCTTCTCTTTTAACACTTATTCTATAATAGTCTAATCCAGGAGAATCAGATAAACTATATTGTCGTAAATGAGTATATTTTTCCCCAGGAATCTCTACTTTTAGCGTTATGTATTGCCCTGGAATGAATGCAGTAATTTGATTTCCGTCTTTCGGTTTTAAATAAAAGGAGGTAATGACATCACTCTCCTCCACTTTTTTATCCACTTTAAATTCGCGAAATCCAGCCCACCCACCAGGCAAAGTTTCAGTAGTTTTATACATGCGATTTTCCATTCGTATGAAAACGTCCGATATTACCTCATAAGCATCTGCCCATGCATCAATAATTTCGTTAGTTGCCGCATCCCCTAAAACTTCCTTAATGGCCCCAAGTAAATTTTCACCAACAATAGGATAGTGTTCAGGCTTAATTTGCAGGCTCCGATGCTTTTCACCAATTCTCTCTAATACGGGCATGATCTTACTAAAGTCTTCAATATTTGCTGCAGCACCATATACGGCATCAGCTAATGCTTTAGGTTGGTGACCCGTTAGTTGATGGGTTTGGTTAAAGATGTTCAGGAGTTCAGGATGCTGTTTAAACATTCTTTTATAAAATTGTTTGGTTATAGCTTCTCCATGGTCCTTAACAATAGGTAAGGTAGCCTTAATGATTTCTAGCTTTTGAGGATCGAGTGTTTTCACAGTTTTTAAAACTTCTTGCCATGAGCGTTTTTGTTGAATATTTGTTTTTTCCATCTATAAACCCCCTTCATTTCATACAAATTAAGTATCTCCTCGATAAAAAATTCTAATGAAGGAAAGTTTTGTTAAAATGAACGTTGACATATTCTAAAGGCTTCACTTAAGAGGTGCCTGACCACGGTTCGGCAGCGTGTAAATGTCAAGCTAAGTATGTACATTTTTGATTGTTTAAGAATGTACAAAAATTACTCGTTTTCCTTTTCCAAATGATTTTTAATACGATACGAATCACCAATTATGTTCACAACTGTTGCGTGGTGTAATACACGATCCAATATGGCATTTGCTATTTTTGTATCCTGGAAGACCTCATCCCACTGCTTAAAGCTTACATTTGTGGTTAATATGGTGCTTTTTTTCTCATATCTTAAATCAATTAGCTGGAAGAACAATTTGGCATCCTCACGATCAATTGGTAGATATCCAATTTCATCAATAATTAATAACTTATACTTTCCATAATGCTTTAATCGACTTTCTAAGCGATTTTCTAATTTTGCTCTTTTTAATTGCAGGATTAATTCATTACATTTTATAAAATAGGTACTGGTTCGTTTCTTGGCTGCTGCTATCCCTATGGCTGTTGCTAAATGTGTCTTTCCGACTCCACTAGGTCCCAAGAATACGATATTCTCTTTCTCTTCGAGAAATCGTAATGTTGTAAAATCAAGTATTTGCTGCTTGTTTACTGATGGTTGGAAATTAAAATCAAAATCCTTTATCTCTTTACGGTGGGGGAAGGCCCCCACCTTGACCATTGAATTAACCATGGTTTTTTCACGCATATCGATTTCATAATTTGTTAGTTTTAAGAGTGTGTCTACAAAAGATAATTGATTACTCATACCAAAATCAATCGTTTCACCAAGATGACCAATCATCTGTTTTAATTTTAAATACTCAAGGTTTTGCATTAATTGTTGATAACTACTATTCATTTTTATACACCTCATCAATCGCTCGTAAGTTATTTTTAGCCAGCTCATCAATATCCGGAAAGTGCGGAAGCCCTCTTGAGAGTGCCTCAACGTAGTGTTCTTTTTTATAGTTGAGTTTGATTTCACTGACCTCGTGTTTCGCGATTAACTCCGTGTTATAATAAATATGGATTTGATTATCATATACTTGTAAACCAACGGTTTTCCCTTTGTATTCAGCTGGAACTGAATACTGGTTTGATTTATAAGTAATCATGCAAGCGGAATTGACCTGTACAAGTTTATGGTGGATCTTATAA
The DNA here is from genome assembly GCF_030818775.1 of Bacillus sp. SORGH_AS_0510. Lineage (NCBI taxonomy): Bacteria > Bacillati > Bacillota > Bacilli > Caryophanales > Bacillaceae > Bacillus > Bacillus sp. SORGH_AS_0510. The sequence continues at coordinate 2,725,984 of NZ_JAUTAU010000001.1, forward strand.
GAATCTCTTATTTGCTTTCTTGGTAGGGGCAATAAGAGATTTTTTTCTTGTTCAATGGCCAAAATAGGTATTTTCCCTGTACCCTGATGGTAACTGTGGTTAATCCGTTCACAAAGGCTCTGCACAAACGCATGAAGCTCCTCATAATCAAATTTTCCCTGATAGGCATGAATCTCGTCTATCAATTTCATAGGACTTTCAACTTTCCCCTTCGTCCTTGGTCGTCCTGCAATACAAGGCCTTACTTTAAACCCAAAATCCTTTTCAAATTGACCAAAGCGTTCATTCACTACTCCCTTTGAATACTCGGTTCGTGGTTCATCCATTACTGTTTTCATATTATCCGTCACAAGGTTTTTAGGCACTCCCCCAATGGCTTCAAAGCTTTCTGTCAGAAAGGACATCAATACGCTTTGTGACTTTGATATTGTTAAATGAAAGGTTCTAAAACGGGAATGGGACAAAAGAAAAACAGCCACATTTACATAAAGAATTTCTCCATCTTTCGTTATATACCGGATATTCTCCTTCCAATCTATTTGAGCTTGTTCACCCGGAAGGGTTTCATAACGAATTACGGAGTGAACAGTTTCTGTACGTTTCCCCTCACTAAAGTATGCTTGAAACTCTGGTTTACGAGCTATATAAGCTCGAAATGTTGACTGGGAACATTCCAGTCCATGATTATCTTTTAAATACTGCCATAGAACACGTTTATAAAAAAATCTCTGCTTAGACTCTCGGGAAAGCAGTAGCTTTATTACTCCGTAATAATCATCTATCTTAGATTCTCTATCTCGTTTCTTTTGAGGCACATATCCATTAATATATTTATCAACTGTCCTCCGATCTACATTTAATTCTCTAGCTAATTTACTCTTGTTAATTTTCATATTTAAATTCTCCATAAGAAGTTTAAGTTTTGGTAAGTCTGTAAGACTGTTGATTTCAAAATTTGTTGTAATATCTAGTTGAACATACATACTCTCCACCTCGATAAGAGTATGCCATGTACTACCCAAAACTGTACATTCTTATACAATCATTTCTGTACATATTAAAATTAGCATTTATAGGCAGCGTAAATGACAGTCTATTTTACTCAGAAATCAACATGAAGAAGAGTATCTGAATAAATTGTATATGCGCTCTTTTGCTCAAAACGACCGAAGCCCTGATTTTCTTAACGCTTCAGTCGTTATGAACTCGTCTCAACGACCGGAGCCCTGATTTTTTTACCCCTTCGGTCGTTATGAACCCTTCTAATCGACCGAAGCTCTGATTTTTTTAGCCCTTCAGTCGTTATGAACCCTTCTAATCGACCGGAGACCTGTTTTTTTTACCCCTTCGGTCGTTATGAACCCTTCTAATCGACCGAAGTCCTGTTTTTTTTACCCCTTCGGTCGTTATGAACCCTTCTAAAGAACCGAAGCCCTGATTTTTTTACCCCTTCGGTCGTTATGAACCCTTCTAATCGACCGGAGTCCTGATTTTTTTACCCCTTCGGTCGTTATGAACCCTTCTAATCGACCGAACTCCTGATTTTTTTAGCCCTTCAGTCGTTATGAACCCTTCTAATCGACCGGAGACCTGTTTTTTTTACCCCTTCGGTCGTTATGAACCCTTCTAATCGACCGAAGCTCTGATTTTTTTAGCCCTTCAGTCGTTATGAACCCTTCTAATCGACCGGAGCCCTGATTTTTTTAACGCTTCAGTCGTTATGAACCCTTCTAATCGACCGGAGCTCTGATTTTTTTACCCCTTCAGTCGTTATGAACCCTTCTAAACGACCGAAGACCTGATTTTTTTAGCCCTTCAGTCGTTATGAACCCTTCTAATCGACCGTAGCTCTGATTTTTTTACCCCTTCGGTCGTTATGAACCCTTCTAATCGACCGGAGCCCTGATTTTTTTAACGCTTCAGTCGTTATGAACCCTTCTAATCGACCGGAGTCCTGTTTTTTCTACCCCTTCAGTCGTTATGAACCCTTCTAATCGACCGGAGCCCTGATTTTTTTAAAGCTTCAGTCGTTATGAACCCTTCTAAACGACCGAAGCCCTGATTGTTTTACCCCTTCGGTCGTTATGAACCCTTCTAAACGACCGAAGACCTGATTTTTTTACCCCTTCGGTCGTTATGAACCCTTCTAATCGACCGAAGACCTGATTTTTTTACCGCTTCGGTCGTTATGAACTCGTCTCAACGACCGAAGCTCTAATTTTCCTTCCCCTTCTCTCATTAACCTCTAATTCGAACTTATTTTGGCATTCTAAATGACATCTAAATTGACACGAATTTTCAATGTACAATATGTATTGTCACTCAAAAAACACTTTAATATTGGACTGTCAATACTAAAAGAAATTGACATTAAACCTTGATATAACAACAAAAATGGCATGTGTCAATTTACATGCCATTTCTTCTGTCAATTTGTCCTTTATTATGCCCATTGAATATATATATAGGTAAATATTTAACATCATAATATGTGTCAAGCTTCACTAGTTCTACAAATGAAAATTATTAATTTCATTGAAAATTCACATTGATCATGTATAATTCATAGTATAACTATAGGAATTAAATGAAATAGGCGGTAGGAGGTCGACTAATGCGCTTTCTAAAGAATCTCTTTGTTGAACATTGTCCTAAATGTAATAAGGTGTTAGACACTAAACATTCCAATACCCTAAAATCAATTATCATAAAATCATGTCCAGAGCAACATTTCCAAAAGGAATTTCATCCAGCTTTAGAGACCTACATTGAAACACATAGGGTATCATAAATTAGATTTTTAAAGAATAAAAACCAGAACGATTTTTGTCTCGTTCTGGTTTTTTATGTTGAATTTTATTCACATTATCCAATTAAGATTTTTTCTTCTGCATATCTTACCTTTGATTCAGGACGATTGGACATAAGCGCAAATGCCATCGTTAATGGGCCAATCCTTCCAATAAACATAAGTATTGTAATAAGTATCTTCCCTATCGGCGAGAGGTCTCCAGTTAACCCTGCCGATAACCCCACCGTACCAAAGGCAGAAATGGTTTCAAACAAAATCTTTTCCATTGGTGCCTTTTCAGTAAAGGTTAATAAAAAGAAAATAACAAAAATAAAAATAATTGCAGTAACCGCAATAGACAATGATTTGTTAACCAATCTCCAGGAAATCCGTCTCCTAAAAATATTAACATCCTCTCTATTTGTCAAAACTGACCAAAATGCTAACATAATGATCGCAAAGGTCGTCACCTTTATCCCTCCGCCTGTGGATCCTGATGATGCACCAATAAACATGAGAGCCATCATGAACACTAAGGATGATAAAGTCATTTGACCAATATCAATTGTATTAAAACCAGCTGTTCGTGTTACAACACCTTGGAAATATGATGCCCATAATTTCCCATCTAAACTAAGTTTTCCAATGGTATGAGGATTTTTATACTCTGAAATCAAGATTACCAGGAAACCAGCCACATTAAGAATCAATGTCACAAGTAAAGCAATTTTTGAGTGAAGAGACAACTTTCGTAATGACCTTTTTTGCCACACTTCTAAAATAACAGTAAATCCGATACCACCAATAATAAATAACAAGGTAATAGCTAAATTTACAGTTGGATCACTCACCCATTTACTAAGATTATCAGATTCAAGGCCAAACCCAGCATTATTAAAAGCAGAGATGGAGTGAAAAATGCCATAGTAAATCGCTTTACTCCAAGGCATTTCAAACGACCATCGGATGGCCAAAGCAGTGGCACCAAGAATTTCAACGATCAATGTTATGACAATTATTTTTCGAACAAGTTGAACTACACCAGAAAGTGTGAATAGATTTAATGAATCCTGTAGAAGCAATCTCTCTTTCAAGCCAATTTTCTTACCTAAAATAATAAACATTAATATGCCAGTCGTCATAAATCCCCAACCGCCAACTTGTATAAGAAAGAGGAGAACGATTTGTCCGAATAACGTAAATGTGGTACCTGTATCTACAACCGCTAAGCCTGTTACACACACTGCCGAGGTTGCTTCAAAAAGAGCATCTATGAAGTGAAGTCCTCGACCTTCTTCATAGGTCGATATAGGAAGCATCAGCAGGATTGTGCCCAGGACAATTAAGGCTGCAAACCCTATTGCCAGTATTTGCGCAGGATGTAATTTTATCAGATTACCCCTTTTTTTAAATAAATTCACCATTTCGCCTCCATCCATTCCACTTAGATCGGTTTACTACCCTTTTATTGTTGCGGTATAAAAGGACTGTTAACACTATAATTACCTCATTTCCAATATGTATCAAACTTGGTAACGTCAAATATAATTACGAATCATATCTTACTATTACAAGAATTATTTGTAAATAAAATGTTTGCTTGTCAAGCACTAGGACAAAAAAATAAGACTGACTCTTTTATTTTGAGTCAGTCTTATTTTATTTAAGCATATGATTCTTGGTTAATTTTTAGAATTTGTAAGGATTTAATATGATAGCCATCAATTTCAATGACTTTAAATTCATAATTGTTATATTGTACTGTATCCCCTTCGATCACATCAATTTTCTCTGACATAATCCAGCCACCAATGGTATCCATATCTGTATTTTCAATATCTAAACCAAATAAATCATTAATTTCATCTATAAGAACTTTTCCATCAACAATGGTTTTTGTTTCACTAATTTTATTAATGTCTGGTACTTCATCCGCATCGAATTCATCACGGATTTCTCCGACAATTTCTTCTAAAATATCTTCAACTGTTACTAATCCTGCAGTACCTCCATATTCATCCATTAAGATGGCCATATGGACGCGTTCCTTTTGCATCTTAACCAACAGGTCATGAATAGGAATGGATTCAATGACTTGAATGACTGGTCGAACATACTCAGCAATAGATGTTTCTACATTTTTACCTTTTATATATTCAGTAAAAACCTCTTTCATGTTCACCATACCAATGATATTGTCCTTTTCACCATCAATGACGGGGTATCTTGTATAATTTTCTTCAGTCACAATTTGTAGACATTCATCTAATGATTGTGAGATATCAAACGCCACTATTTCAGTTCTTGGAACCATAATTTCATTTGCATGTCGATCATCAAATTCAAATATATTATTTACATATTTATACTCAGATTGATTAATTTCACCGCTCTTATAGCTTTCTGAAATGATTAGCTGTAGTTCTTCTTCAGAGTGAGCTATTTCATGTTCTGAAGCTGGCTTTAAACCAAATATTCCTGTAACCATACGTGCGGAACCATTCAATGCTTTGATGAAAGGATACATAATTTTATAAAACAGAATCATAGGTTTTGCAAATGTTAAGGTAACAGCCTCTGCTTTTTGAATAGCAATTGTCTTAGGAGCCAATTCCCCCACTACCACGTGAATAAATGTAACAGATGCAAAGGCAAGGACAAATGACATAACTCCTGAAACGGACTCAGGTAAGTTCAAATGCACAAAAAGCGGGTGCAGAATATGTTCCACAGTAGGTTCGCCCAACCAACCCAATCCTAATGCTGTTACTGTAATTCCCAATTGGCAGGCTGAAAGATATTCGTCTAAATTTGAAACAATCGTTTTCGCAGCAATCGCGTTTTTGTTGCCTTCAGCAACAAGCTGGTCAATTCGTGAACCCCGTATTTTAACAATAGCAAACTCGTAAGACACGAAAAATGCTGTAAAAGCAATTAAAATTGCTATTATTATAAGATTACCAATAATCAATGGTCTCCTTACTTAAAAGGATAAGTAAGGATTACACCTCCTGTTTATATAAACTTAGTTATCTAACAAAAAATTATACCATATTAAACCGTACAGTCAACGTAATGGTTTGAGGATAAAAATCAAAAAGATATAAATCTTCTCCAATTAGGAAAAAATCTATATCTTACTGATTTAACTATAAAGTTGTTATGATAGGGCCATTTTTGGTTAGAATTAATGTGTGTTCAATTTGAGCAACAAAGCTTTTTTCCGTTGCATATGTCCAACCATCGTCTAATTGAAAAACTTCCTCTTCTTCAGTGGAAATAAATGGTTCAAAGGCAATGACCATACCTTCTTTTAACAATTCATCATCCCATGGCTCAAAATAATTGTATACATGGTCAGGTGCCTCATGTATGGAACGACCAACGCCATGTCCTGTTAAATTTTTAATAACAGTCAATCCATTTTGTCTTGCAGCTTGGAAAACTGCCTTACCTATCCCGCTTTTTTTAGAACCAGGTTTGGCTTTTTTAAGGCCTGCCTCGAATGCTTCTTTTGCAACATCACATATTTTTGTTAAAATTTTATCACCTTCGCCAACAACAAACGATATACCAGTATCAGCAAAATACCCGTTCTTTGACCCAGAGACATCAATGTTGACAAGGTCGCCTTCCTTAATGATACGTTTTCCTGGAATACCGTGTGCTACTTCTTCATTCACACTTATACAAGTATATCCCGGAAAATCATATATTCCTTTTGGCGCTGAAACAGCTCCCTCTTTTTCAAATAAATCTCCTGCTAAATCATCAAGTTCTTTAGTAGTTACCCCAGGCTTTGTCTGTTGTACCAAGGCATCTCTTATGGTAGCAACTATTTTACCTATTTCCTTTAGTCCGTTAAAATCTTCTTCTGTCTTAGCAATCATTGTTCTTTCCCCAATCATTTTATTTTACTAGGCTTTGTTAAACTTGTCTGTTGATTTCCTCTCCAGGCGCTTCGCTTTCCGTGGGTGTTTCGGCGAGCCTCCTCGGCCCTCAGGCCTGCGGGGTCTCTACTGAACCATACTTTCACAGGAGTCTTTGCACCTTCCGTTCCAATCAACAGGGGATAAAAATCAACGCTGTTCTTTAACATAGCCTTTTACTAAAAAAACTCCATTCTTAGATTGTACCTATACTCATACAAAAATCCAAGTAAGTTAATCTTTTGTTAACTTTTTGTTTGCTGCTTTCTACTAAGAAAGTTTCCAAAGAAGGGAACGTCGATAAAAGATAAAAATAATCATGTTAATGATAGCTGAGCTAATAAAAATAGAAGATGTTCCCCACCAACTAATCATCCATCCAGAAAAGAGCATAGTAACGGGCATTCCTATCCTAAACAAAGAGCCTGTTAACCCACCAATTCTTCCCATAAATTCAGAAGGTGTCTGTTCATGCCTAAAAGTATAGGCACAAATAATATAGATCGTGGTGGAAAAACCGTTTAGTAATAAACAAAGAGCAAATACAATAAGGTTATTTGTAAAATAAAGACCAAAATAAGCAATAGAATTTCCGATAATTGCAAGTCCAAAAAGGACACCAAGTTTTAATCTTATTCTAAATCTATTAATAGTTAGACTTGCGATTAATCCGCCAACACCTGCAGCGGATAAAGTAATGGAAAGAATGGAGTTTGAAAGGTGTAAATCTGCTGTACCGAAAATCAAAACCGTATTACTTACAACAATCATTGTACAATTGATGAATACGATAAAAATAGTCATGGTTTTGAGTGCTTTATTTTTCTTGAAAACATCCCATCCTTCTTTAAAATCAAACCAAAATGAGGCTTTACTTCCCTTTTTCACTGGTTCAGTTACCGAGAGATTCATTAATAGTAGATAGGCTAAAAAGTATAAAAAGACTGTTATGAGCAAACCCTGTGTCTTATTGGCAAATAATAGGACACCCCCCAAGAAGACAGGACCCATAATGCCGACAAATGTCTCAATAAATGAAAATTTTGCGTTTGCACTTGTCAATAAAGGAAGAGGAACGCTAAATTTAATTAAGCTAACCTGGGTATTAAAAAACCCATAATTCAATGTCATTAAAATAAACCCGAATAAATAAAAGATAATTGGTGCGTATAAGTGGACGCCGAACATCCCATACATACATAGTAAAACAACGGCTTGAATGATAATCATCCACATCGCCCATTTCTTTTTATTTACTCGGTCAACAATAATGCCAACAATAATGCCAAAAAACAAGTTTGGTAATAATTCTGCGGTCCTCATTGATGTCATAACGATTGAAGAGCCGCCAGACAAGTCATACATAATTAACGGTAATAGTAGTTCGTAGATTTTATTCCCAATGCTTAATAGCAAGCTTGCGAAGAGAAGAAAAGTAAACTCCTTATACTGCCAAATACTCACCTTTTGATAAGACTGACTAATTGCCATGGTAATTACTCCTTTACACTTAAATTTGTAATTTCATTGTACGTTGGCAATCATCAGCTAAAAATCGTAAACCTCATTCTTATTTTTCACCTTTTCAAAAGGCTGTGTTAAAGTACAGTGTTGATTTATACATCCTGTTAATTGGAGCGGAAGGCACGAAGACTCCTGTGGGAGTATGGTTCAGGAGAGACCCCGCAGACGCTTGCGTCGAGGAGGCTCGCCGAAACACCCACGAACCGCTCGTGCCTGGAGCGGAAATCAACAGGCAAGTTTAACAGAGCCTTTCAAAAAAAAAAAGCCCCAAAGGACTTCTTAATTTTCTTGAAATTGATCGTTTCGACTGTGTTTGAACCACAATTTTTTAAAGTCAATCCACATTCTCGAATTAAAGGAAACACCTTCTAGGCTTGGCTCATAAAATACTTCGACTTGTTTATGAACTAGAAAAGTCAACACTCCTTGATTTACTAAGAACCTTTCCAATTCAAGATATTTGTTAATTCTTACTGATGGATTTGCCTCTTGTTTAATTTTTGAAATACATTCATCAATTTCCCCTCTTAACTCACTAGTTAAAAATGGATAGACAAAACCTCTTTCAAATAAAAATAATTCAAATAAGGTGATAAAGTTTCCATAGGGTGTAGCCTCAAATAGAATCATATCAGCCTCATTTAACATGGAATCACTTTGAATTTCGTTCCATTCAACAATGTTTACTAATACATTAATACCTCTGTCCTTTAAATTTTGTTGAACACAATAGGCATCTTGTTCATGTCTGCTATAGGTAACTAGTGTTAAAGGTTCCCCTTTATACCCTATCAATGGCAAATTCGATATAGAAGGTAGCGTGTTTACTAGTTCAGGAAGAGTCTCATCTGATAACATAAACCCATTAGCAATACCTAACCTCGGCTTTCCTAAATCAGCTAGTTTTCTCCTATCTATACAGGAATCAATGTACCTTCTTAAATCTAAACTTTGCAATGGCCCTTTTTTTGATAGATTCATTGTAAGTATATTTGTTCCTGAAAATGTGCTTTCCCTTTCATCCCAGGAATTATGTGTCCGTTTATTTTCGCCTGTATCAAAAATTAATTTCTTAAAATCTTTCATATCATCACTTAAATCTTGTGGTATTCTAATTATTTCTATTTTATCTAAATGTGCACGAGCTTCAAAATAAGAATCAAACACTGCTAATACGCAATGGTCAGAATCAATGGATTCCAGTTTAAAGGGACCTGTCCCTATTGGATATGGAACAATTCCTAAAGCAGAAGTGGATGTGTCTACGATAGCCATTGGAGCAAACGATACAAAATGCAGAAATAACGTGTTTGGTTCTTTTAAGCGAAAGAGAATAGAGTATTTGGACAAAACTTTTATCTCAACTATGTCATTGACTAACCATTTATGTGGCGATTGCCACAGCCTCGAAATGGCTTGTTTCACATCTTCGGCTAGTAACTCACGGCCATTATGAAATCGAACTCCCTTACGCAAATAAAAGACCCAATTTTTCTGATCAGGAGTGCACTCCCAATCATGTGCCAGACTTTGACTGAACCTTCTATTAATAAAATCATATTCTACCAATGTGTTAAACACCTGCATCACTAAATGAGCGTCTAAATCAAAAAAGATTTGAACAGGATCGACGTTGGTAATCGGTCTATAAATAGGAAATCTTAAAATCTCGATTTCATCATTGTCTTTTACATTTATATGTTTATAGCCAAAATAGGTAGAGACCCATTCAATAACAAAGGACTCTAAATTGGTGCCTTCACCAAATTCTTTAACTAACTTTAATGCTTTCATTATTTCATTTTTATCTAATAATGCTTGAGTTTGAAGTTGCAACATATGCTCCAGATTTTCTAAGAATACAATGGTTGAGTGAATGCCCCTTCCTTTGCCTGATATAAATTCTATTAAATCTTCTTCCATTAGTTTATTTAAGATTAGTTTGACGTTTCTTTGTGTGCAATATAAGATTTGGACTAATTCATTCATAGTGATACGTATGTTCACGTTGTTTTCATATGATTGATAGGCTTTTCTTAACAATAGAAAATAGTAAATATACTGTGAATTCATAGGAACCTCCGCTCGATTTCTATATATTTCTATTTTATCCTTTAGCTGTATTAAAGAACAATGATGATTTATACACTCTGTTGACTGGAGCGGAATACGCGAAGACTCCTGTGGGAGTATGGTTCAGGGGAGACCCCGCAGACGCTTGCGTCGAGGAGGCTCGCCGAAACACCCACGGACCGCTCGCGTCTGGAGCGGAAATCAACAGGCAAGTTTAACAGAGCCTATCCTTTAAAATGTGAAGAAGAAACAAAAACACGCTGTAATTGGATCAGCGTGTTTGAAAGAAATCTTTACCTTCTTTATGAAGTAGTTTCGTAAGCAACTTTAAAGCTTCAAGAATATATGGTCCCTTATTTAACATAATACAATTGGCCCTTTTTCCGTAGAATACATCTGTAATTTCAGAGCGTGAGGGTATCCCCTTTTTTGTTAACCGTTCCAGAACACCAGTTGCCCAAATAACAGGGATATATGCAGCTGAGCAAATCGTTAATATGTCATCTTGAACAAAGGAAAGATTCGCCGGACCCACCTCTACAGCAAGATCACCTCTAGCTATCATAAGGCCAAACCGTTCAAACTTTAATCCCTCGAGTATAATTCTTGCTACATGATGCACAGCATCCTTTGTTTCAATTTTTGCTATAACACCTAAGTGTGAGACATCGAACTTCCTTAATTCATCTCTTAGTTTTTTTAGATCAAGTGGTGAGTGCACAAAGGACACACCCACGATATCTGCGTATCTTGATATAAAAGGCAAATCATGAATATCCTTTTCTGTTAATGCGGGAACAGTTAAGCTAATTAGTGAATCAGGTAAATTTAATCCTTTTCCTTCTTTTATTCGCAACCCCCTTACTACAGGTGATTGTATTTCAATTTCAACGTATTCGTTTGTCACTTGGTGAACGATTCCAAAAATCTTTCCATCATCGATAAAAATCCGATCTTTGTTATGGACATTCCGAAAAGCTTTGCCGAGAGTAATTGGTATACCTGCAGGCCCATCTTCAGTGGCAGGATGGCCAATTTTTTCTGAGTCTAAGTATAAGCGTAAGAAATCCCCTTTCTTGACAAAAATATCAATCGATGAAAGTTTTCCAATACGCACCTTAGGACCAGCTAAATCCATATAAATTTTACATATTCTCTCCTGATCATACCCTTTTTCCAGTAGCCGCTCTTCCGCTTTCCTAACAGTTTCGATTAATTGTCTCCATTGTTTATGATCACCGTGTGCACAATTGATTCGAGCTATATTCATACCCCGTAGTAAAAGTTCCTCTATTAATGGAGGATTTTCTGCCATTTTTACATCCAAAGTCACCATAATGGCGGAATGAAGCTGTGTATTAGTCATTCCAAAAAGCTCCTCAGTCCGTTTGTTTAAAATCGTTCGTGAATCACTTGGACTTGCTATAGAAAGAGAATTAGATGAAACGACTCCACCCTGTATACGGTTCATGATTTTTTCCAATGTGTATAAAACATGATTATAAGATTGATCTAGTGCTGTAAGACCCTCCTCCATTAATGGTAGCCCTAGATCAAAAACATTTTGTTCTCGAAGTGCAAGATATGCAAGTAAGTTGTCACGATTAAATTCGGCACCAGATACCGGAAAATCCTCTCGAACCTGCTCAACTTCTTTAATAATTTGCTGATACAAACTCCCTAATCGTTTGGAAAATTCTTGTGGGTTAATTGGAGAATTAACCACAGCATTCACATCCTTGTTGAGCAAAAAGTTATCCATTAACCATATATGCAATAACAACGAATGTGTGACCCCGTTATCTTTTGAAACTTCCTTTCATTCATGTAGTAGGATAAAATAAAGTGGATAGACTGTCATCATCCAAAAATAGTACTGGCGGTGTAATTGTGAAAAATACATACACTTTAGCGTTATTCCTTTCAGTCGTGACCTTTCTTGTTTTGTCACCGATATTTTTCAGATTAATAAACTACCTGCATCCAGTAGTACTACTCGTTGTCTTATCATGCATCTATTTGACCTGGTTAGGTTTACTTTTATTGATTAGAAAAGAGTCCATCCGTATTTCCTATTCTCTTTTATTAACTTTCATCATTATATATTCAATTGGACTATTGATTTTATTATTTTTTCGACCAAACGATCAAAGTTATGAATCTGTTAATCTAGAGCCCTTTACTACTATTTCCTTTTATTTATCAGGCAAAGTGGATGGGTTAATTTCATTTTATAACCTGGCTGCAAATATAGGATTATTTCTACCCTATGGAATTTTACTCAGAATAAAACATGCTTCCATCGCGAGGGTGCTGATTGCTCCAATCATATCCATAACAGTAATTGAACTTCTACAATTTTTTACTCACCGCGGGAGCATGGATATAGATGATTTAATATTAAATGTATTAGGTATATACCTTGGCTGTATCCTATATCCTATCTTTAAAAAAATAGTAAAAATCCCTAACTATTGAGGTTAGGGATTTTTTTAGTATTAGGGAACGAATACAAGTAATAGCCATAAGTATAAACTTATTAGCGTAAAAATCAACGTTAAAGGAATGACTATAATGGTTACCTTCATGTATTCGAACCAGCTTATTTGAATTTTATTTTTCTTTAAAATATGCATCCAAATTAATGTTGCCAGTGTTCCGATTGGAAGGATTAAGGACCCCATATCACTCCCAATAATATTGGCAAGGTAAACGGTTTTCATAATTAGTGGGTCTAGTCCCATTTCTGTTAAAGCCAAGGTTGATATCATCAAAGCTGGATGGTTATTAAATATATTTGACAAAAGAGCCGTGATGACTCCCATTGTAATACTTGCATGTAACAAGCTATCACTAACTAGTGATTGAAGATGATTTACTAGGAAATTCGTTAATCCTATATTGTGAAGTCCGTAGATTATGACATACATACTAAAAGCAAAGATTAATATATGCCATGGAATTTTCCCTAACACATCTTTTGGATTTACTTTTAGATAAACCCATCTCCAAATCAATAAAATAACCGATCCGGATACCGCTACCAACGTAACAGAAATTCCAATAAATGAGGCAACAAAGAGGCTGATTCTTACAATGAATACGAATAGAAGCATGTTAATCATAAGTTTCTTTTGTTGATTAAAAAGGCTTTCAGCGTTTTTTTGCAGGGGGTGGTATAGACGGTTTTTTTGTAGTGGAATGGTGTAGGAATGGAAGCGTATTTCTCTTGGAATGTCCTTTTTAAAAACAAGGAACAATAAATAGGATAGAAATAACAGTCCAAGGACCCCTGGGACAAACATCATTTCTGTTTGAAGATATAGATCCATGCCAATAATTTTTAAGGCTATTAGATTAACAATATTACTAACACCAATGGGTGCACTAGAGGCGGTAGCAATTAGAGCACCGCTTAGGAGAAAAGGTATTTTCTGCCGGTTTTTTAACTTAAGATTATTTAAAATAAGGATCAGAATCGGTGTAGTGATCAAGATACTTCCGTCATTATTGAAAAATAGTGTCATTAAAAAGCAAAGCAGTAACGTATTCCAAAATAATCGGACACCTGATCCTTTTGATATTTTTAACATAAGAGCAGCGGTCCAGCTAAAAAAACCAAAACTCTCTAGTACGATAGCCATTACAATGGTGGCAATTATGGTAATCGCTGCACCTGTTACTTTGGAGCTAATATCAAATAAATCACCTATTGATACACTCCCGCTTAGAAATACAAGGATCGCTCCTATTGTAGCTGGGATGGCCTCATTCATATTTTTGGGACGGATAAAGATTAGGACCATCGTAAGCACGAAAGCTAGTATGGTGATAATCACCGTCGAAAGATGATACATAAAAATTTATTTACTCCCTTCATTAAGTTTCCTTCTTTAATCTCCGTTTTTATATTTCTTGTCCTTTGCTTTATAGTACGTCCACAATGGAAGGCTTGTTCTAAACGAATATCTCGTAAATGAACAAATCAGCGGAAATCTAGATATATTTTTTAAAAGCTTACTAGATTTTTGCCTATTATTTTGGGGATAGACGAATATCCTTAGTGGTTTGTACTAGGCCTATGTACAGAATTAATAAAAAATAGACCGATACTGTTTGAGTATCGGTCTTATATACAGGGTTAGTGTCCTTTTTTACCCTTAGGTCCTTTTTTACCTTTTTTATGCTTCTTCCCTCTACTTCCATGACTGCCGCTGCTTCCATGACTTCCACTGCTTCCGTGACTGCCGCTGCTTCCGTGACTGCCGCTGCTTCCATGACTTCCACTGCTTCCGTGACTGCCGCTGCTTCCATGACTTCCACTGCTTCCGTGACTGCCGCTGCTTCCGTGACTGCCGCTGCTTCCGTGACTGCCGCTGCTTCCGTGACTGCCGCTGCTTCCTTGGCTTCCACTACTGCCGTGACTGCCACTGCTTCCTTGGCTTCCACTACTTCCGTGGCTTCCGTGACTGCCGCTACTACCATGCCCTTTTTTGCCCTTTGGTCCTTTTTTGCCTTTTGGACCTTTCTTTCCTTTTTTACCTTGGCTACCGCCACTTCCTTGGCTACCTGAGCTGCTGCCTCCACTTCCGCCCGAGCCGCTGCTTCCGTGACTGCCTCCGCTTCCGCCCGAGCCGCTGCCTCCGTGACTACCTCCGCTTCCACATGAACCGCTGCCTCCGTGACTGCCTCCGCTTCCACATGAACCGCTGTTTCCGTGACTGCCTCCGCTTCCACATGAACCGCTGCTTCCGTGACTGCCTCCGCTTCCGCTCGATCCGCTGCCTCCGTGACTACCTCCGCTTCCAGATGAACCGCTGCTTCCGTGACTGCCACCACTTCCGCCCGAGCCGCTGCCTCCGTGACTGCCACCACTTCCGCCCGAGCCGCTGCCTCCGTGACTGCCTCCGCTTCCAGATGATCCGCTGCCTCCATGACTACTATTACCTTTTTTCCCTTTAGGCCCTTTTTTGCCTTTATTTCCATGGCTTCCACTTTTGCCTTCACTGCCGCTACTTTCTGCTCCGCCTTTGCCTCCACTGCCTCCGTGACTGCCACTTCCACCACTGCCACTTCCACCATGGCTTCCACTTCCACCATGGCTTCCGCTGCTTCCATGGCTGCTGCTACTTCCATGTGTACCACTTTTTCCAGCGCTACCAGAACCAGACTTATCTCCTTTTTTCTTACCAACCGGATTATTATCTAAAAACCCATCAAGCCCGTTTTCCTTAGCTTCTGAAAGTAATTGTTCAATATTAAGCTTTAAAACCATTTTTCCACCACTTTCTAAAAAATTTTTCTTTTCTATTCCAATTTATGAAAATTTAGCGTATTTGCCATAGACAAACATATATTTTTTAGTCCCTTAATATTTTTGGGGATATACACATCCACTGTCTTTTACACATATATCTAGAAAAAATACTGTTAAGGGGTATTTCTGTGCAAAAATATGAAATTCTAATTAATCCAAAATGGTTAAGGAAATTGGAAAGTGACATTTGGGAGGATGAATTGGTACCAGCAGTATTAAAAATTGGTGGAATCAGTCTCAAAATTAAGCTTTCATATAGGGGGAACGTAATTAGAGATAAGAAAAAAAGATCGTACAGAATTATATTTCAAAAACCAAACACATTTAATGGAGCTCATGAATGTCATCTTAATGCAGAGTTTTCAGACATTTCCTTATCTCGAAACAAACTTTCACTTGATTTTTTTGACCGTATTGGGGTTATTTCTCCCCACTCGAAACATGTATTACTTTTTATTAACGGATTCTGTAAAGGTCTTTATCTAGAATTAGAATCCTTTGATCAATATCTCCTAAAAAAAAGAAATTTACCTAAAGGGTCCATAATATATGCAACTAATAATCGTGCAAATTTTTCTCTACTTACAAAAAAAAATGAGCTGAAAACTCGCTTAGATCAGGGTTACACTTTAAAATACGGAAAAAAAGAAGATTTAGTGGAATTGGGACATTTTATTGCGATGATTAATACCTGCAAAAATGAAGATTTTAAAAATGAGATCCATCAATTTTTGGACGTAGAAAAATATTTAAAATGGGTGGCAGGGGTTGTTTGTACACAAAATTATGATGGCTTTATTCATAATTACGCTTTATATAAAAATAGTAAGACAAATGTATATGAAATCACCCCTTGGGACTATGACGGTACATGGGGTAGGAACCTACACGGCCGTCTCCTCGATTATGACTATGTCCCAATTACTGGCTATAACACGTTAACAGGTCGCTTGCTTCACTTCCCTGAGTTCAAACACATGTATAAAGATATTCTTTCAAAAATTTTAGAAAAAGACTTTACCCTTACTGTACAGGAACCTGTTATTAATGGTCTATTTGCCGAATTATCCCCTTATCTTCAACAAGATCCATATATTACTTCAACTGCTGAAACCTTAGAAAATGAAAAACTTGTATTTTTCGATTTTATTAAAAATCGAAGTGACTACATTAAAAAAAATTTATCAACACTTTTATAATTCTCAGGTATATGGTCATGTATCATATACCTTTTTTTGCCTATTTTTTGCTTGGACTATGAAAAAAAGGCTACTTTATTAGTACAACATCACCCCGTGATACATATAGATGCAGTGTAAATGTTTATTTAATAAAAGGAGGAAAAAACTTTTATGGATAGAGAATTAATGAATTTATTTGTGGGTAAAACAATCAGGGTTGACCGGGGAGGTCCAGAATCTAGAAAAGGGAAGCTTCTTGCTGTTTTTGAAGATTATTTTGTCCTTTTAACAGAAACTGATGGGGTCGTTTATTATAAAACTAACCATGTCAGAAGCGTTACAGAAAGCTCAAAAGACGATATGAAATTGGGAATTCATATTCCAGACAAATTAGATTATAAAACTGCTGAAAATTTTCATAAGCTTTTAGAAAGTATTAGATTCCAATGGGTAAAAATCAATCGCGGCGGCTCTGAATCATTAGAAGGTGTACTAAGTGACGCCAACAAACACTATGCTTCACTGATTGTTAAAGAAGAAGTTGTGCGCTTCTCCATGAAGCACATCCGCAACATAAGCTACGGCTTAATGGTTGAAAGAAAAAAAGATGATTCCGGTAAATCCGACAATGACAACGATCAGAAAAAGAACGACGAACACGAAGATTAACGAATAACCCTTTTGTCGCTTCTCCTTAAGAGAAGCGACCTATACTATCTAAAGGAGGATTCTTTCATGGGGTTAGAAAAGTTTTCAGCTGCATTGGATGTACTGAAAGGGTTTCAAGTAAATCTATATGTAGGTGAGAATGTTTATAAAGGAAAATTAATCGGTGTTGAAGCAGATCACGTCGTTTTAGAAACCGACAATAACTATATATTCTATTACAATATTGAAAAAATTCAGGCTATCACAAAAAATACAAGACAGTTCAAGCCAGATGTCACAGATGTAAAATTTCAAAAGACTCAGAGTTTAAAAGAACTTCTTCATTCATTCCAAAATACCTGGGTAACCATTTTAGCATTTAATAAGCAAAAATTTACTGGTGTCTTAAGTGAAATTGATGAAGACTTTGTTACTGTTATTAATGGTGAAGAGCGAATTCTAATCAAGGTAGAACATGTTTCTAACATACTAAAGGGTGTTCTCAAAGAAGAGGATGCCAAGCAAGAAAACAATAAGGAAAACAATAAGGATAACAACAAGGATAACAACAAGGATAACAACAAGAATAGTAACGAATCTCATAAGAATGAGAATGATAACAAAGAAGAAAAAAATGACAACGACTGTTTCACTTGCGAGGAAACTGAAAACAAATCTCAACAAAAGTCAAAATCTTCATCAAACAAAGGTGCTGACAAGAAAGAGAAAACAGCTGAAAAAATGCACGAAGTAGTTGCTACAGAAGAAAAGGTAGTCTGGTCGCAACCGATAAAAGGTGAATCGGTGGTTACTCCAGTTAAAGAAGCTACTAACAAGTCAAAAAAATCACATTCTGAAGAAAAGACACCAAAAATGGCTGTTGAACCTAAAAAGTCCCCTAACGAACTGGCTATTAACGAGAAGAATGAGGAAAAACATAAACATCATAATACGGAGCCAGTAAAAGAGAAGAATGAGGAAAAACATAAACATCATAATACGGAGCCAGTAAAAGAGAAGAAACATGAAAAAGAAGTTGCCCCACTTTTTAAAATGGAACCTGCCCCACTTCTACAAATGCCTAAGAAGGAAGTAAAGCCAGTAAAATCCCAAGAAACTTCACCTACACCAAAACTTAACATGTCACATAATACTTCCAATAAAAAAGCTGAGCACTCTACAAGTGAGATGAATACAAACGATACCAAGAGTGTATGGAAACAAAGAGATAAGGAAACGCAGGCATTCCGCTTTGCAGGTGAACCGGTTCGTCGCGATGAGATTAAAGCTTTCCCATTTGCTGGTTGGCCTAATAGAAGTAAAAGAACATTTAGATTGTAATTCTGGATCCTCACTTGTATTATAATGGGTTCCATTCATCAATCAATATTTATTAACCATAATCAACTCTCAAGTCCTATTACAAATAAGAGCTGGGCAATACTCAAATATGGGATATAAAAAATACTTTTTTCGCTTTCAGCCCTTCTCTATTTGTAAACGGAAAATCCAAGGAAAGGAAGTGAGTAAATGAGCTTGAAGGATAAGATTGGAAAGTACATCAAACTAGAAATCTCAGGGAAGAAAGAAATAAGTGGATTATTAGTTGATGTTGGCAGTGACTTATGGGTTGTTTTTAATGGTAACGACTATCTATATATTCCAATCATTCATATTCAAAACTGGCAGTTTTTAAAGCGAGATGAAATAGCTGAAATAAGTTTTAATGATGAACCGACACCAATTTATAACCACAATGAAGAAATATCATTGAGAAAAACTTTGACAGCTGCAAAGGGAATCTTTACCGAAATCTATGTAACAAGTAAACAAGCATTACATGGTTATATTATCAGTATCATGAATAATTACTTTGTATTCTATTCCCCGATTTATAAAACGATGTTTATCTCCCTTCATCATCTTAAGTGGTTAATACCATACACTAGCAACCAACGCCCATACGGCCTTAGTAACGCAAGTCTTCCTGTAAACCCAAGCAATCTTACATTTGCACGATCATTTGAAGTACAAATTGAGAAATGTGTGGGTGAACTAATCGTCTTTAATATTGGTGAAAATGAGAATGTGATTGGTAAAGTCCAAGGGATAAAGAATAATTTTGTTGAATTAATCAGCGCGAAAGAAGATCCTGTATATGTAAATCTCCAGCATATAAAAACAGTCCATATGACTTAGTCTTTTCGTACATTTACAGTTGAATTGTAAACAAGCTTTTTACTCATAAAAATAGAGTGTCTACCTGACACTCTTTTTATACGAAACTATTTGTTTTTTAAAGGAACTTGAACGGGCTTTTCACCCAAACGAAAAATTAACAGCTCAAATGTAATACCATAAAGAAAGGTAACTAGAAACATTGAACCAACCATATCAAGAATGACATGTTGCTTAACAAAAAGTGTTGAGATAATAATTAATGTACCTAAAACATGTATACATATGTTAGTGAGTAAATGTTTATTTTTTATATGCAGAGAAGCGAGCATAACAGCAAATGTAGTAAGCACATGTATGCTTGGAAAGCAATTATATGGACGATCATTTTTATAAATCCACTGAACTAGCACTGTTAGAGGACTGTCTCCTTGAATGTCCGGTCTTGAGACTGTGGTTTGGAAATAGAAATAAATAATAAAGCAAATCAACTCACCAATCACAATCATAAATATGGTTTTTACATAAACTTTCGTATTTTTAAACCAAAGATAGACTAAAAAAAGGAACATGTAGACATACCAAAGAATATACGGAATAATAAAAACCGACATAAATGGGATTACTTCATCCACTGATGTTGAAATATCAAAAGCCTTATGGGAGCGATCATTTAAAAAGCTGTAAAGACTGGCCAAGACCGGAAACACTAACAATAACAATAGGTAGGGCGCTTTTTGTATCTTTTTTTTCATCTATGTCCCTCCCTTTTATATATTTAGACGATCCATTTCTAATATTAATCTACCCATAAGTTCTTGAACAGTAACTTTTTTTGCTAAACGTGGGCTTTGCCCGGACCAAAGAGACATGCATGCAGTTTTTCCTCTAGTCGAAGCGGCTTTCCTTATTGCTTTTGTCAGTTCATTTTGCAATGGATATTCTGGAAGATGATCTTCATAGGGTTTGAGCGTTTCTATAAAACTATTGTTGATTCCTCTTGCGATTTTACCAGAAAAGGATTTCGTTAGTACAATTTGGTCTTCTGTTGCACCTATAACCGCATCTTTATGTAGTGGGTGTGCACCACTTTCTTCACACACAAGGAATGCAGTTCCCATCTGCACCCCCGCTGCTCCAAGTATTTTCGCAGCCGTGATTCCTCTCCCATCCATGATTCCTCCAGCTGCAATAATTGGAATATGTAAAGAATCAGCAGCTTGAGGGATCAGCGACATCAAACCAACTAAGCCTCTCTGTTCATCATGTTGAAAGGTTCCTCGATGCCCCCCTGCTTCCGCACCCTGGACTACCACTGCATCCATCCCAGATTGTTCATTCATCATAGCTTCTTGAACCGTTGTAGCGGTGCCAAGCAATGTAATCGATCTAGATTTAAGTCTTGTTATAATTTCATGTGAAGGTAAACCAAATGTAAAAGAACAGATTGGGACATGTTCTTCTATTATGATACTCACTTGTTCTTGAAAGATTTGTTTGTCTTGGTCGAATGTAGGAAGAGAAAGGCACTCGCTTATATCGAATTGTTCATTAAAAGGTTTAAGTAAGGACAGAGCCCTCTGAACTTGTTTCTCATCAATTGAATAGGACGATGGAACAAATAAATTAACTCCAAACGGCGTGTCTGTTAATCTTTTTATCTCTTTAATTTGGGCTAGTAATTGGTTGGGACTCATATATCCTGCCCCCACCATCCCAAGGCCACCTGCATCTGAAACAGCAGCAACCAACTTTGCAGATGTAATTCCTCCAGCCATTGGAGCTTGAATAATGGGATAGGTGATGTTTAATAATTCACAAAGGATATTTTTCTGCATATTTGATTACCCCCATTGTCTTCTGGTAAAACCATGATAACGCGAACCTTGAAAGACTAGTTCACCTTGATCACCTTCAACCAATTGCCCATATTCCCTACCGTTTACTCCGAATTCCATCCGATCACCACTCTCTACTTGAAATGTTACATAATACCAAGTAGTAGAGTGATGGTCATTTCCTCCATGACGAACTTGAGTCCTCTTGGAAATGACAACTGCATCAACGTTTAAGCGTGGTTGCTTATTATTATTACTCCATTCCCTAATACCCCTTAAGATGGAAAAAAGAATAATTCCAGCTACAAGGATAAAGAATATTGGAAAAATAGTTTGCATGATTGAAAACATATCAAAACCATTGTAAATATCCACACCTCGAGCCCCTTTCTGTTTTTATATTTATTCTTATATATATAAATACGTAAAAACTTAAGCTTACGTTTCAATAACTTTTAAATGATCTGCATTTCTTTATGCTATTCTAATAAATGAAGAACACATGTGAAGTAGGTGAACTCATGGAACGAATTGTTTTTTTCGATGGAGACTGTAATCTGTGCAACAACAGCGTACAATTTATAATTAAAAGAGACCCTGCTGGATTATTTAAGTTTGCTTCCCTACAAAGTGAAATCGGACAAAAATTCTTACATTCGTATGATTTACCTAAAGAAATAAATAGTTTTGTCCTAATTGAAAATGGAAAAGTATATATAAAATCAACTGCTGCTTTACGGGTCTGCAGCCAATTGAATGGTTTTTGGAAGATGTTTGCTTGCTTCCGGATCATCCCGCCTTTTATTCGGGATGCTATTTATGAATTTATTGCTAATCGCCGATATAAATGGTTTGGAAAAAGAAACCACTGTATGCTTCCACAGCCAGAATGGAAAAACAGATTCCTTGATTAAGGAAAGAAGTAAAAAACACCATCTATTATTTTACAATGGAATGGAGCCTATGCCAATTCATGGATATCACCACAAACACTAATAATTAATCTATAATGCATACATTTTAGTAATACGATTTCTGTCTACTGGAGGTGCTTTATGGAAATAGTTGTTAGGCAAGGTGATTCTCAATGGCACTACAGCCAGTTGTTTAAAATAAATTTGTCATTAATTTATGCTTCAAACCCTACTATTCAACCAAACAGTCTTTCCGTCGGACAAAAGGTTAAGATTCCAGGCTTTGTCCTTCAAGATTATCAAATACGTCAAGGCGAAACCTTATGGAAAATTGCATAGAACCGTCATCTTCCATTAGATTCTTTGCAATTGGTTAATCCAAACGTTAATCCAAAAAATATTAAGGTGGGCCAGATCATTAAAGTTCCATTAAGGATTACCGGGAGATAGGTACATGGTGCTCAAAAATACGATTACAAAACAATGATGACTGATATTGATCGCTTAAAAGTGTATATCCATTTTTACAGACATCTTCAATCGGAAAAACTGTGCTAGGGAAAAGCATACCTGAAATGCGAATTGGTACCGGAAATAAAAAGGTTAACCCTGACGGAGTGGATCTTGTTTTACATGGGCCTTCTGCAAGCGAGCCCTGGAACACTCGAGTGATTGAATATAATAAAGGCGGTAAAGATTTTTCAGGATGGAAGGCAAATATCAGAGGAGTTGATCTTAACGACCAGTTTCCTGCAAGATGGGAGTTAGAAAAAGCAAGAAATCCTGATCAGCCTGGTCCAAGAGATTACGGCGGGGAAAAACCACTCTCCGAACCTGAAGCCATTGCCATGGCTGAGCTCACGAAGAGTAGAGATTTTACAAGGGTTTTAGCTTTTCATACACAGGGTGAAGTAATGTACTGGAGATTTGAAAATCTTGAACCACCAGAATCAGAGGTACTTGTGAATGAATTTAGCAGAGTCAGTGGTTATGAGCCTGTTAAATCAATTGAAAGCTACGCAGGATACAAAGACTGGTTCTTTCAAGATTGGAGAAGACCAGGATTTACTATAGAAATCGGTAATGGGATTTACCCTCTACCCCTTTCACAGTTTGATGAAATATTTCAAAAAACCTTAGGCATCTTTTTGGCAGGAATTTATATGTAACACAAATTGAGGTGGGATTGCTCCTATCTCTTTTCTGTTTTCTTGAATTTTATCTATTTCATCCATACTGTCAAATACACCTAACCTACTGACACGGGCACTCTTTGAAATCTTACCTTTTGTCCCATGATGATCAGACTTCCAACTATGTATCTTCTTTTCTTCTGCCAACACTGTCAGAAGTTGACCTGGCTTCTGACTATGTATCTTCTTTTTCTGCCAACACTGTCAGAAGTTTACCTGTCTTCTGACTATGTACCTTCTTTTTCTGCCAATACTGTCAGAAGTTGACCTGGCTTCTGACTATGTATCTTCTTTTTCTGCCAACACTGTCAGAAGTTGCTCTGGCTTCTGACCATGAACCTTTTTTTCTTCTATTATTGTCCAAAAAGGCCAATGACTTCTATTATTGGACCTTCCTTTAACCCAACATAATCAGAAGTGCTTATGAATCAAGCTTGGAGTGTAGTAGAGAGCAACAATTATACGAAAAGAGCCTTTGTAAAAAAAGAACCCTTGAACACAGTTCAAAGGTTCAAACGAGAACTTAGAGGTCTAGGCTAAGTTCCCAACAATTAGGAGGTCTAAACTCAGAAGAATTTAAACATCTTTATATTACCATTTTCGCAATATTCATTCAACGGTTTAATGCTGTAAAGACGAAAAGTAATTCAAAAGACATATTAAAATATAACTATAGCCATTTTTATAGATGATAAGTAAGCCGTGTTTACCAATTAAAATATATAAAAATTAATTTGTTGACATACATGTATATACAAGTTAGAATGAAATCGCAATCAAAACTTGTATATACAAGCGGATAACCATCCATGTAAACGCACACATTACTTGTATATAAGGAACACAAAAATAGATAAGAATGGGATATTCCCATTACTAGGGGGAAAGACAAATGTCTAAATACACAGATCCATCAAAGGATTTATTACAACACATTGGCGGAAAAGAGAACATTGCCGCCGTTACCCATTGTGTAACAAGAATGCGCTTTGTTTTAAATGATCCTTCAAAAGCGGATATTGAAAAGATTGAGGGTATTCAGCTTGTAAAAGGTACTTTCACCCAAGCTGGACAATTCCAAGTAATTATTGGAAATGAAGTGGCAAGTTTTTATAATGAGTTTGTAAAATTCGCAGGCGTTGAAGGCACTTCTAAGGAAGAGGCAAAAATAGCTGCAAAGCAAAATCAGAACTGGATCCAAAGGATGATGGGGCATTTAGCTGAAATCTTTACACCTTTAATTCCCGCCCTCGTCGTTGGTGGTTTAATTCTAGGCTTCAGAAATGTAATCGGTGACATTAAATTACTTGATGATGGGACAAAGACAATTGTAGAGGTTTCTCAATTTTGGGCTGGTGTTCACTCTTTCCTCTGGTTAATCGGTGAAGCGATATTCCATTTCCTACCTGTTGGTATTACATGGTCTGTGGCAAAGAAGATGGGTGCGTCTCAAATACTTGGAATCGTTCTTGGTATTACCCTAGTATCTCCACAATTATTAAATGCTTACGCAGTCGCAGGTGCCAAGGAAATTCCTACTTGGGACTTCGGATTTGCCCATATTAAAATGATTGGTTATCAAGCACAAGTTATCCCTGCAATTTTAGCTGGAATAGTATTAGGATTCCTGGAAACAAGACTTCGTAAAATCGTTCCAAACTCAATCTCAATGATTGTAGTACCGTTTTTAGCCTTAGTTCCAACCGTATTAATTGCACATACTATTTTAGGTCCAATTGGCTGGTCAATTGGCTCAGGAATCTCTCATGTAGTTTACTCATGCTTAACTTCTGCATTCGGTTGGTTATTCGCTGCTATCTTTGGTTTCGCTTACGCACCACTTGTTATTACTGGTTTACACCATATGACTAATGCAATTGACCTCCAATTAATGAGTGAGCTTGGTGGGACAAACCTTTGGCCAATGATCGCATTATCTAACATTGCTCAAGGTTCTGCCGTACTTGCGATGATTTTTATCAACAGAAAAAACGAAGAAGAAAAGCAGGTTTCGATTCCTGCCACAATTTCTTGTTATTTAGGAGTTACAGAACCAGCGATGTTCGGTATTAACTTAAAATATGGCTTCCCATTCTTAGCAGCCATGATCGGTTCCATGATTGCGGGTGTGGTTTCAGTGGCAAGCGGTGTCATGGCTAACTCCATTGGTGTTGGTGGACTTCCTGGAATTCTCTCCATTCAACCAAAGCACATGGCGATGTTTGCAGTATGTATGGTAATCGCCATAGTTGTACCATTTGTGTTAACAACTATCTTTGCAAAAACCGGCGTAAAAAAATTAACTCTTAAAAAATAATACTTTGGAGGGAGACATTCGACATTCTCCCTCCTTTTCCACATTAGAATTCTCATAATTTTAGGTAGGTGTAGATAATGTCAACAACATGGTGGAAAAAGGCAGTTGTTTATCAAATTTATCCAAAAAGCTTTTATGATACGACAGGAAATGGGACCGGTGATATACAAGGAATTATCGAAAAGCTAGATTATCTTAAAAACTTAGGCGTAGACGTTTTATGGCTGACCCCTATTTATAAATCTCCACAGCGTGATAATGGCTATGATATTAGTGACTACTACGGTATTCATGAAGAGTATGGAACAATGGAAGACTTTGATAAGCTACTGACAGAAGCACATCAACGAGGAATGAAAATTATTATGGATATCGTCATCAATCATACCTCTACTGAACATGAATGGTTTAAACAAGCCAAGTCTTCAAAGGAGAACCCTTTCAGGGACTTTTATATTTGGAAGGATGGAAAAAATGGAGAACCGCCGACCAACTGGGAATCCAAATTTGGTGGTTCTGCCTGGGAATATGATGAAGCAACCGGTCAATATTATCTTCACTTATTCGATGTAACTCAAGCTGATCTTAATTGGGAGAATAAAAAAGTACGAGAAGCTCTTTATGAAATGATGCACTTTTGGCTAAAAAAAGGGGTAGATGGCTTCAGATTAGATGTTATCAATTTAATCTCCAAAGACCAGCAATTCCCTCAAGATGATACTGACGGACGAAAGTTCTATACTGACGGACCAAGAATACATGAATTTTTACATGAAATGAATCAGGAAGTTTTTTCGAAGTACAATATCATGACAGTCGGTGAGATGTCTTCTACATCCATTGACAATTGTATCCGTTATACAAATCCAGCGCAGGAAGAACTGAATATGACTTTTAGTTTCCATCATCTCAAAGTGGATTACCCAAATGGAGATAAGTGGACAAAAGCACATTTTGATTTTCTGTCCCTAAAGCAAATTTTAACTAAATGGCAAGTGGAAATGAACCAAGGCGGCGGTTGGAATGCTCTTTTCTGGTGTAATCACGATCAGCCTCGTGTGGTATCCCGCTTCGGTGATGACCAAAACTACCACAAGGAATCGGGTAAAATGCTAGCAACTGCTTTGCATATGATGCAAGGAACCCCTTATATTTACCAAGGTGAGGAATTTGGCATGACCAATCCGAACTTTTCTAGCATTGAAGATTATCGTGATGTTGAATCATTAAATATCTTTGACATTAAGAAAAAAGAAGGATTAACAGAAGAAGAAATACTAGAAATCCTTAAACAGAAATCTCGTGATAATTCTAGAACCCCAGTTCAGTGGAATGCCAGTAAGCATGCAGGATTTACTTCTGGAACGCCTTGGATTGATACAGCAAAAAACTATAAAGAATTAAATGCTGAACTAGCAGTGAAAGAAAAAGATTCTATCTTCTATCACTATCAAAAGTTAATCCAATTAAGAAAACAATATAATGTGATTACAGACGGAGATTTTGAATTAATTTTAGATAACGATAAGGATATCTTCTCTTATATCAGGACAAGTGGGTCTGAAAAGCTAGTGGTTATCAATAATTTTTATGGAAGAGATAAAACCTTATACCTCCCTTCTCATTTACATCTTGAAGAGTTTACGAGTGAGATGTTACTCTCTAATTATAGAGATTCAGGTCCTTTTGGTAGAGAGATTCCGTTACGACCATACGAATCACTTGTGTACCATCTGAAAAAATGAACGGAGATGTCACTATGACAAACAAATACCTAACAATTTATAACAGCATTGTAGAGCAGATTAAAAGTGGAGAGATTCCGCCCCAAACGCTTCTCCCCTCTGAAAACGAATTAAAAGACGAGTTCGAGACATCAAGAGAAACCATCAGAAAAGCGTTAAATCTGCTCTCTCAAAATGGATATATTCAAAAAGTTAGGGGAAAAGGTTCAATCGTCATAGACATCAGCAAATTTGATTTCCCTGTTTCGGGTTTGGTCAGCTTTAAAGAGCTGGCCAATAAAATGGGGAACAAACCGAGAACGATTGTAAATGAATTTTCTCTAATTAAGCCTGAGGCTTTTGTAAGACAGCAGCTTCAATTAGGCACTAAAGATTTGGTTTGGAAAGTTGTTCGGACGAGGGAAATGAACGGGGAAAAAATAATTCTAGATAAGGATTTTTTAAATAAAAAATTCATTCCTACCTTATCAGAAGAGATTTGTTCGGACTCGATATATCACTATATTGAAAACGAATTAAATCTAACGATCAGTTTTGCAAAAAAGGAAATTGTTGTGGAAGAGCCGACCATTGAAGACAGTACACTTTTAGATCTTGAAGGATTTCATAATGTGGTGGTTATTAAGAATCATGTATATTTAGATGATGCTACCCTTTTTCAATATACAGAATCAAGACATAGGCCTGATAAATTCCGTTTTGTTGACTTTGCACGTAGAACAAATTAATCCGTTATCCAAATGGACATGCTCCAAGGAGACCATCTTATGAGAATGGTCTCCTTTTTGGTTTATATGAATATCAAAAATTGTTAAACTGACACAAAGTCTTTTAAAGCAATTTGTAGAGTTCCTTTGTACTCAACCATTTGATCGATGCTTAACCCTAAACGGATCATCAACTTTACATTTTCAGCACGTAATCCGGTAAGAACTGATTTACAACCCATCATGTTAATACCATTTATTATTTTTATTAAATAATTAATGACATCTTCATCCATTTGGGCCACACCAGAAAAATCGATAATGAGTGTTTGTATATGTGTTCTTTCAATATTATTTAACACTTTATCTTCAATGGTGTTCATTCTGACCATGTCTATATTTCCAATTAACGGAAGTATACACACTTCTTTGGAAAGAGGAATAATGGGAACAGACAGGTTCTCTACCAGTTTTCTTTGTGTATCCAGAAGTTCATCCCTATACTTTGTGTAACTGATGAAAAAATAGTTGAGGAATTGATCGATCAGCTGATTTGTATTTTTTTCAAGTGTATAGAAATTCTCCCGACTACTGTTTAAATTAGTTAATGTTTCATAATTGTATAAAAAATCCCACAATGTTCTTCTAATAGCTTGTACCCATTCTAGCTTAAAGGCAATCGTTAATGAATGTTTTGCCCATGATACCCCTTCTTGCTTGGCAAATAAAATCAGTTCATGCTCTCGTTCTTCAACAACATACATCACTAGTCTATGTGCATTATTTAAAAGGTCTGTATTTCCAATAGTCCGTATTTCTTCTATCTTATCTTTTACATTAATAGCCTCGCCAAGTAAATTCACTTCAAATTGATCTCTATTTAAAATGAAAAAATCTTTTACGCTGCAATTGTCCTTAATATTAAGTTCCAATCTTTTCACCCCTCTTTTTGTTGGTACAAACTGCTTTGGTAATCGGATTGTAAACTTTGTACCTATCTTTTCTTTACTCTTAACCACCACTTTCCCACCATGCTGGTAGATTACAGAAAAAACCTGTGTTAAACCCATTCCTGTACCATGATCCTTTGTAGTAAAAAAGGGGGTACCAAGTAAGTTTAACTTCTCATCTGGAATGCCTACGCCTGTGTCTTCAATAGTGACAACTAATTCCTCAGAAGAAGCATAATGACTAATGATTAAGGTTCCTTTCGATTCCATTGATTCAAAAGCATTCTTAATTAAGTTGAAAAACGCCTTTTTAAACTGACTCTTTTTTCCATGGAATTTGGCATCAGCATCCCTAAAATTTGTCATGATCTCAACATTATAGAATTGATTTTGAAATAAATTTAGGATGGATTCCAATTCAATCACGACAGAAAATGATTGCATCTCCTCTTCTTCTTGGTCCGGTTTGGATACTTGAAGTAGATTATTTAAAGTAGTTAAGGCATTTTCTAATTCTGATTGAGCAATACGTATGTAGTCTTCTTTTTGATCCTGTTCAAGGAGCTGTAAAAAACCTTTTACCGCTGTTAAGGGGTTTCGTACCTCGTGAGCAATTCCAGCAGCTATTTGCCCTACCGATGCTAATTGACTCAAATGATTATCACTCACAACTTGATCATGAATCTTTTCCTTCACTTTTCTTTCTTCCCCTTTTGCTTTATTTTATAAAACCCACCGATTATAATGAACTATATCCTTTCGTTCCAATATTTCCACACCCTGAACACTAATATTACCATGCTATTCTGAATATTAATAGAACTTTATTACCCATTTTATGGGTTTTCTAAGGAAAGAGGTGACTTGTCATGTGTGGTCGATTCACACTAACTGTGAATATTGAAGAGATTATGGATCGGTTTATGATTGAATCATTTCTTGAATATGAAACTTTCTTACCTAGCTACAATATTGCCCCTTCTCAGTCCGTACTAGCGGTAATAAATGATGGAAAAGTTAATAGAATGGGTTTCTTACATTGGGGCTTGATTCCTTCATGGGCAAAGGACCCTACCCTTAATCATAAAATGATTAATGCACGGGCAGAGACACTAAATGAGAAGCCTAGCTTTAGAAATGCTTTTAAGAAAAAACGTTGCCTCATTATTGCAGATAGCTTTTATGAATGGAAAAGGAACGCAGATAAGACAAAAACTCCTATGCGAATCAAACTTAAATCAAATGATTTATTTGCAATGGCCGGTATTTGGGAGGGATGGAAGTCACCAGAAGGAAAGCGGATCCATACTTGTTCGGTTATAACTACAAACCCCAATGAATTAATGAAAGATATTCATGATCGGATGCCAGTTATTTTAAAACCTGAGGATGAAAAAATATGGTTAGATCCATCGATAACAGATCCTAAATACCTGCAACAATTCCTGATCCCGATGGATGAAAGATTCATGGATGCTTACCAAGTTTCCACTTTAGTTAATTCACCTAAAAATAATTCCATAGAGCTGATTCAAGAAATTTGTTAACGCCCTTTTTTATTAAAATTTTTTTAGAATGGACATGTTCACTACATGCACGTACAAGCATCAACATATTCTGTATTAACCCATAAAAGTTTTCCTTCATTTGAAAGTGGTTTACCCCCACTTTCTTTTTTTTATGGAGACAACCACGAGCAAATGCTCAGTTCCAACAACATGGTCTTATACATACAAATTGCGAATATATTCTAAACAGAGACTCAACTTCTTTCACTAGCAGGAGGACCCGATGTACTTTATCCCAACAAAAATAAACATTGGCGATTTGAAGATTAACAGTGCAGACCACTCAAGTCCCGTTTCCTTAGGGTCAAATTTTATTGTAGGTAATCATGTCGGTGGGAGAAAAAATCAGGGGTTCGGCCAACAATGTGCTGACTTCTCCATTACCGCAATCCCCATCCATGTGGTTTTAGATGATGATCTAGTGGATTCACCCTCTTTTAAAAATAATAAATGACTTGTGCATACCACATCTTAGTGCTCACTTATAAAAAGGTTAGGAGTGATTTTTTTGAACATTGCCCCAATGGCCATCAACTTCTTAGGTTTTAAAGTCAATACAGTGGATAACGGGTCATTTGTTAACCTAGGACCATACCAGTTAATTGATCAATTGGTTAGTTATAAAAGAAACCAAGGAGTAGGTGAACAAAACGGGGATATCTCCCCTGTTAATATTCCGATATCCTGGATAGCGGACCCTGATGTAAACGATAGTAATACTGCTAAGAACAGTATAATTTAACGACATGCCTCAAAGGGGTGGAAAGTTTGATATTTGCACCAATGATCGTAAATGTTGGAGGTTTAAAAGTAAACGTATTGGATCATGGTTCTTTGCTTAACACGGGGCCAAATCAGTTTTTAGATCATTTTATCTCCTATAAAAGAAATCAAGGATATGGTGAACAAAATGGTGATTTTGTACCAATGATTATCCCTATTTCCTATATCTTAGATTCTGACTTGAACGATAGTAATGCTGTTAAAAATAGTATCCTTTAGAGGGCCTGTAAATGCCCTCTTTTTCCATTTTGCACTATAATGAATGTGAGATATTGGTGGAAAGGAGTATGAGTATGGATTCAATCGTCGAAATATTTCGCAATATTCCTACAACTTGCATTTCTGATGCAATGGATGGGTTAAATAATTTACATCCTTCAATAAAGCCACTAAAGGTAGAATATAAACTTGTAGGAAGGGCGTGTACAGTCAAAATCCCTGTTGGTGACAACCTGGCCGTTCTAAAAGCCATTCGAGAAGCAAAAAATGGCGAAGTATTGGTTGTTGATGCAAAAGGTGATCAATATCGGGCAATAGCTGGAGATTTTGTTGTTGGAATGGCCCAAACCTTGGGTATCACCGGATTGGTTGTTGATGGTGTCATTAGAGACATTGTCGGAGTAAAAGTATTGAATTTCCCTGTCTTTTGCAGAGGAACCACTGTTGCGGCTAGCGGAAAAGCGGGAATTGGCGAAGTGAACGTCCCCATCTCCTGTGGAGGAATTTCTATACACCCAGGTGATTTAATTATTGGTGACGCTGACGGGGTTGTTGTAATCCCACAAGCAATGGAGCAAGAGGTATTGGTAAAATCTCTTGAGAAATGGAGAATGGATCAACAAAGAGAAACAAAAATTTCTGGAAATGCTGAAGCTATTAGGCACTATTTAGATACTATTCTAGGTAACTCTAAAAAATAATAAAAAATACCCCCTTTTCCATTTTAGGGGGTATTTAACGTTTTTATGAACCATTATGAATAAGAACCCCATTTGGGTCTTTTATTTCTTTTTGGCTAA
This sequence comes from Bacillus sp. SORGH_AS_0510, assembly GCF_030818775.1. NCBI lineage: Bacteria > Bacillati > Bacillota > Bacilli > Caryophanales > Bacillaceae > Bacillus > Bacillus sp. SORGH_AS_0510. The sequence continues at coordinate 2,758,659 of NZ_JAUTAU010000001.1, forward strand.
TAGTTGGCAGTATAACTTCTTTTAGCATCACTGTATCTTCAATGATGGCTTGAACTTCAGGCACTTTTTTTCCAAATAATATCGTGAGGTCCTGTTCTAGTCCATCATCTGATGTTGCAATAATCATTTGTTGGATATCAGCATTCTGACCGTCTCCATCAACTGCATCCAAATGAGTTTGCAGTTCAATTAAAAATTGATATGGTGTGGAAATAAAGGTTCTTCGATCTCCAACTTCCACTTTCCACTTTAAAGAATCTGCATTCTCACAAATCTTTCTTTTCTCTTCCTCTGTCACGAGAAAACCGATATGATCGAACATCACACCGTTTTCCAAATCCAAAACTTATGTTCACATTCCCCTTCTTCATTTCAATAATTCGGAAAAGAACCCCTTGTTCTCTGAACTCATCCCACGATAATGGTGGATTAAATGATTGAAATTCTCCTTTGTATTTCCCTAATCTTTGACTTACCCTGAACCCTTGGTTTAAATAAAAGTTTTCCATTTCCTCTAAATTTGGTGTCCAAAAATGATAATGAAAAAGCACAGAACTCTCCCCTAGCTGACAGATTATTTTCTAAATATGTATTATTTTAACATATTTGAAAACATTGAGCCTTTTTCTTTATAACTAGATTAACCGTTTACTACGGAATCACCATTCTTCCCTTTCGCATCCCACCACTCACGGACCTCGTAAATACCACTAATTTCATTTTTTGCCTTTTCAAATACTTCTACCGTTTCGGTTGTTGAGTATGAAAGAATAAAATGGGAGGGTGTTTCACTTAAAACACGAAATGAGCTAATTTCACCATCATGCATCTCAACCATATAGACACTCCCACTTTGAACCTCACCCATCACAGCTAAATTTTTCATAAAAACATCACCTCAGAATACTATATTTTCAATTTAGCAGTTTTATGGTTACTAATAGTGTAGGAGTCTTAAAAATTTCATGGATATTAAATAGTATAATAATAAAAATAATTTGTTTCTTTCATAAATCCTATTTTTTCATATAATCTTTGAGCATTATGGTTTTCCTTGCCTGTCTCAAGCAATACACCCTTTGCACCTGTCCCTTTTGCAAAATGGAGTGCCGTTTTGATTAGAGTTTCTCCCACACCCTTCCCCCGGGCTTCTTTCTTCACATATAAATCATTTAATACCCAAGAACGCTTCATGCTTACTGATGAAAAAGATGGATAAAGCTGTACAAAGCCTAATGCAGCTTGATCTTCGATAGCAACAAAGATGACAGACTCTTCATTAATTATTCGTTCCTTAATAAAATCTTTTGCACTCTCCACATCTGATGCTTGTTCATAAAATACTCTATACAAATCAAAAAGTTCACTTACCGATTCTAGTTCATTTAATGTAGCCTGTTGAATTAACATGTTTTATTCCTCCTATTTTTCCCAGAATAATTATATATTAATTGGAATTCTCAGAAATTACTATACTATTTTTCACACTTATATTTTATAACCAAAGAAGGATTGTTAAGGAGGGATGGAGAATATTGTAGCAACTATTATGTATATACCTAAAAAAAATTTATACTGTGAGGTGAACCAAGCATGACCCTACAACAAACATTTACTAAAAAGAAGCTACTAGTAGAAAAAACCACTCCATATAATCACAGCCTTGCACCTTTGTTTATCCGCGATACCATTCATACAATCATTCCAGAAGGTACAAAGCATATTTTTGTGCTAGGCATAGGATCGAGCCGGATAAGTGGAGATAGTCTTGGTCCATTTGTTGGTACATTGTTGCAGCATTCCTATCCTAATCATTTAACCGTATTAGGTAATCTTCAATATCCTCTAGATGCTGAAACACTGGGTCCTGAGCTTTCGTGCATCTCTATTCCTCAAAATAGCTTTGTCATTGCCGTTGATAGTGTAGTAGGCTCAGTGGATTTGATAAATACAATTGTAGTTCGTGAAGGTTCATTACTGCCCGGGGTAGGACTTGGTAACTCACTTTCACCAATAGGAGACTGCAGCATAATGGGAGTAACCGTTGATAAAGACAGACCTATAGAAACATCCTTAACCTATTCAAATCTCCATATTATCTATAAAATGGCTACAAATATTGCGAAAGGAATCTCACTTGCAGTTAGACTATATTTTAAATATCCATCGAGTCATCCTGTTTTAGCTATGAGCTAAAAAATGCTATTCATGTGAAAAAGCCCTGATAAATCAAGGCTTTTTCATTGTTTTAGGGGCATACCTATTATATTTATCTATCAATTATGTGATCCATTTTTATTTTCCAATAAAACAAGTATCAATTTTCATTGGTGAATTGAGGCTCATCACAAGCTTCCATGTCAATCATTAACTGAAGAACCTCACCAGCCGCCATATCCTCCATGTCCATGATGTCCCCAACCTCCATGCCATCCATGGTCATGATATCCTCCCCAGCCGCCATGCCATCCATGACCTGGAAACCAACCTCCACTATGCCATCCATGGCCTGGAAAACCTCCCATACCCATGCCCATACCTGGAAAGCCTCCCATTACTCCTGCTCCACCCATGCCTGGAAAGCCTCCCATTGCTCCTGCTCCACCCATGCCTGGGAAACCTCCCATTGTTCCTGCTCCACCCATGCCCGGGAAACCTCCCATTGTTCCTGCTCCACCCATGCCTGGGAAACCTCCCATTGTTCCTGCTCCACCCATGCCTGGGAAACCTCCCATTGTTCTAATTTCATACATATTTTGTGTCATTCCATTCATTAGAACATCTCTCCTTTGTATAGGTTACAGTCTAGACTATGTTGAAATGACAAAAAGGCATGGGCGGGTAACCTGATTTTAAAATCAACACCCAGTCTTACTTAAATAAATCTTAGCCACTCGAAATTTATCTTATGGAATACTCTTGCATCCACGACGAGATAGACTTTTGCATGAATCCGTGATTTGCATCATGCATCAACTTTTTTCGGGCCTCCGACAAATCCTGTAGAGATGGCGGATATGGGCATTTTCTAATATGACTATGAAGACGACCTATCAGAGTCTGATAATCAAGAAATGGAGCTAGCTTAAACCAATGAAGAACCATGTCATTCTTTATTACACAATTTGGATAGACTGATTCTATCAGGACCAACAGTTTAAATACTTCTTCCTTTGTCAAAGCTCTTTCTCCTTTAAAAATAATCCATAAATTTATTGGTCTTACTAGCTTTGACTAACTTCCTTATTACAAAACATGAAAAAGAGGCTGACTCATTTGGTCAGCCCCTTACTTTATTACTAATGGTTAACTATCTGCTTTTTCCTTATCGAACCAAAGTGGTTCATTGTCATCCACATCGCCATTATAGTTGATGAGAATTTCTTCTCCCGCTTTAATATCCCGATAAGCATAGAAATCAAATGTGTGGTTAGGGAAGTTAATTTCATAATCGGCATTGGGCTGATAGGAATGGTTAAACAGCATACCGTATCCCAGCAATAAGCAGGAATGGTTAATACCATACTCAAATGCATAATCTGCAAGCAAGGTTTTCTCGATATGAACATGCTCCCTATTCGGATAGGGAAGAACCGGTGCTTCATGAATCAGTTCACCTTTTGCTATATCACGGGTTGCAAATACCCCTCTATTTAATTCTCCATCACTTAGCTTTGATGTTTTTACCTCAATCATTTAATCACCTATTGTCTTTCCAAGAAGATTTAGTACTACCTACATAAGATTGCCAGTTATTAGCCAAGAATGCAAATAATTTTTCTTTTCGGGTGCCTGACACCGTTTATCATTCTATTCATTTTGCAGTAATGTTTTTGGCAGGTGAAACATAAGATAGAATATACGTTCGTAGGGAGGCGAGGGAATTGGTAAAAAACAATGAATCCTTGATTACAGGTGAGATGTTAAACAAGTATTACGAACTGAATAAAAAGAAAAAAGAAATTGAAATGGAAATGAATACTTTGAAGGAAGTTTTTCAAACTTATTTTAATAATCTTGTAGGATCCAACCACAAAGGGGAAATTACCATTAATGGGTTCAAGCTTCAACGACAAATACGTAAGACTGAAAAATATATTGAAGTAGACACTGTTAAAAGACTAGAGGAATTACAGATGAATGATCTGATTCAGGTGGTGAAGAAGCCAGATGATAATAAAATTAAATCGGCGTTAAGTCTAGGGTTGTTGAGCCCAAATCAATTAGACGGATGCATTGTTACCACCTTCTCTCCTGCTATTTCGGTTAAACCGCTGATTCCTCGTTAAATAAGAATAATTTATGAAACGGTCACAGTCGTTATGTGACCGTTTTTATTTTCTTTGTCTGGAATCGGTAACGTAAAATCCTTCTATGTTACCAATTTTGTTTTTTACCGCTGGGTTCGGGCACGTAGAGTCCTTCTACGCTTCCCTTAACCAGTCCACAAACCATTTAAGGTAATGTAGCTTCCAACATAATAGTCTTACCTATTATTTTTGTAAAAATATGGAGGTGATTTTCTGAGCCTTAGAGAATTAGTTAAGGGTATGCGTATACTCTCTCTATTTGAAAGGAGAAATGGTAATGGCTAGTCAAGAAAGTCTGTTGGTAAGACAATTTTTACAAATGTCAAAGGCAAAACAATCTCCTGGTGCTAATATTGAAACAGCAAGAAAAGGTTTAGAGTCCTTATCTTCTTTAACCCCTATTGCACAGGATATTTCCGTTGAAAAAGTAGACATTGAAGGCATTCCTGCTGAATGGGTAACGGCACCAAATGCGGTGGACGACCGTGTTTTCCTCTATCTTCACGGTGGTGCCTACATAATGGGTAGCTGCAATACACATCGATATTTAGCTTCAAAACTTTCTCGTTCTACTGCCGCACGTGTACTCGTACCTGAATACCGACTTGCTCCTGAAAACCCATATCCGGCTGCAATTGAAGACGCAATCCGTGTCTATCGCTCGCTTCTCACATCAGGCGTTTCTCCGAAAAATATAGTTATTGGCGGTGACTCGGCAGGTGGCGGTCTCACATTAGCAACCCTTCTCTCACTTAAAGACGCAAATGATCCACTACCTGCATTGGCCGTACTCCTATCACCTTGGACAGACATGGAAGGAACGGGTGAATCCATGGTAACTCGGGCTGAATCAGATCCATGGTTATCGCCGGATGCAACACGTCTATCACCTAAATTATATATTCGCGATCTAGACCCTCGTCACCCACTCGTTTCACCAATTTATGCTGACTTAACCGGACTTCCTCCGATGTTAGTGCATGTTGGAAATGATGAAATCCTGTTAAGCGATGCAGCGCGTCTTGTAGACCGGGCACGCGCCGCAGGTGTAGAAGTTGACTTTAAGATATGGGAAGATATGTGGCATGTTTTTCAAACCTTTGCCATCCCTGAAGGCCTGCAGGCAATTGATGAAATAGGTGAATTTGTGACCAAACATTTTGAATAGATCTCATCCAGAAAAAGAGAGCTTGGCTACCAAGCTCTCTTCACTATTTTTATTATCCATTTATTCTAATATCCGGATTAGCCCTACGTTCCCTATGGGTGTGACTTCCTTTAATCCCAAATAAAACACGCAAAATGGAAAGTTTAGAAATTATAAAATGGTAAATGCACATAATAATAACAAATGAAACTACTAATAACAAAAGAAGTTTAACTGGAATGGACCACTCCAAATCAGCAACAAAAAATCCTAACGTAACAATGACAGGCTGATGGAGAACATAAAAGGGCATAGCTGCTTGTGATCCATAGGTCAACCACTTATTTGAAAAAGAAAGATATCGATCCGCTAGAGTAAAAATGACAAGCACCCAAGTCCAACAGTTTAGGGCTTTAACTGCGGCAAATAACACACCGACTATAGAATGTTCGGATGACATTCCTGAGAAAAAGCCGTAAATAAAAAAAACAGTAGTAAAGATTGAAATGCCTAGATTAATAGGAAGTAGTTTTTGAGTCATTTTTCTAAAGGATTCTTTCGTACAAATAAAATAACCGTATAAGAAAATGATTAAATAATAACTAATGTCCCATCCACCTAGGCGGACCACATCCACCAATGCAGATAAAACCATTAAAGGGATAGCTAACAGATAAAACTGGTATGGTTTCATTGCTCTTGTTATGGCTGGTTTTTTCTTCAGAAAAAGTGGCAGGGTCGCTATACTGAAAACAAGGAGAACCAATAAATACCATAAATGTAGGCCAACAAACGCAAAATTGCCTGTACCGCCAATATCTAGGTAAACGCCATCAAAATAGTGTGGGTACCATTGGAAAAAAGAACCAGAATATTGACCATGACTTATGCGTTCCATATACACTTGGGGTGGAGTTAGGATCATAACACCAAACAAAAGTGGAATCCCTAATCGAGCTAACCTTTCCTTTATAAACACCTTACCCGTTCTTTTTTTAAGTGCATAATAGGAACTCATACCTGACATTACAAAGAAAATCGGCATCAGCCAGGAACTCATAAACAAGGAAACCGAAGTAATATAAGTTGGGTCCGTTATATTATTCTTTACATGCCATGCCCAAGGATTAAAAAACATCAAACAATGATAAATAAAAACTGCAAGTGTCGCGAGAACACGAATCCAATCGATATCAAATTGTCTTTTCATATAAAAAAACATTCTCCCCTTAAATTGTAAAATATGTATTTTTTACCAACTATATCTATCATACGACAAATTCAGTAAGGAGAGTGTAAAAAATATCATTAATATAATAAAAAAAGGACATGTTTTGTCCTTTTCTGTTTCAATCCTATGTATTTTTCATTTTATAGGACATCGCTTGTGACACTTTCATTTACATTGTCTTGTGCTTCTTCCCAGCCCTTACAAACATCTACCCATTCCATAGCAAATGAATAACTGTATAATTCCTCTTTCGTTAATTCAATTGCTGAATTAGTACTTCCGCATGCTGGAAAAAGGGTGTCAAAGCGTTTCATTGAAACATCTAGGTAAACATCCAGCTCTTTTGCTAAACCAAACGGGCAGACCCCTCCAACGGCATGCCCTGTTTGCTCAAGAACTTCTTCTGGCGAGAGCATTCGGGGTTTGAGGCCAAACTTCTGACGAAACTTTTTATTATCAACCTTGGCATCACCAGCAGCAACAATTAGGATGGCCTTTTCCTCTGCACCTCTAAATGATAAAGTTTTGGCTATACGGGCAGGGATTACACCTATTGTCTCAGCTGCTTGTTCTACCGTAGCACTAAGGGACTCAAATTCCATTATATCGACATCGCGATTCCATTGTTTAAAATGATTTTTTACACTTTCTATAGACATTTTATCCATCCTTTCCCAATGTTCACATTTAAATAATAACACACTTTAAAGGAGTAAAGTAAATTCATCTATTTCATTCTTTTTCTAACAATACTCACCTTACCTTACATAAAAAAATATCCCCCAAAACAAGTGTTGCCCAGATTGGGATTATTCAACAGCAAGTTTAAGGGGTATTATGTTTAACCTCTTACATCTAAAATAATTTTCCCAATACTTAATCTACTCTCTATAAGCTTATGGGCTTCAATAGCATTCTCTAAGGAGAAGTGATGGCCAATTTCCAACTTTAACTTTCCTTCTTTAATATATTTTAGCACTTCTTTAGCTGTAGACTGTAAGCTTTCTGGTCTCTTTTTCCTTGTCGTACCTAAACTAAAGCCAAGCACCGAACGGCAGCTAGCGTGAAGATCACTAGTTTTAAAGTTTCCTGCTAATCCACTTGAATTGCCAAACTGGACCAAACGGCCATAAGGAGCTAAACAAGTTAAGCTTTGACCTGTGACCTCACCTGCGACAGAATCTAGAACAATATCTACTCCTTTTCCATCCGTTAATTCATTTACCACTCTTGAAAAATCATCATTTTTATTACATATGACATGATCAGCACCAGCCTTTAAGGCAACAGATACCTTACTTTCGTCGCCGACAGTACCAATAATTGTACCAGCGCCGAGCAGTTTGGCAAACTGGATAGCGGTAGTTCCCACTCCACCAGCAGCGGAATGAATAAGAATGGTCTCCCCCTTTTCCATTCTAGCTATCTCTGCAAGCAATTTATAGGAAAGAAAAGAAACAGTAGGGCATGCTGCTGCTATAGTGAAATCAATCGAATCCGGGATTTCATATGTAAGAACACCTTCTGCAACAATATATTCTGCATAAGAACCATTAGCTGGAAAAGCAATAACTCTATTTCCGGGATGTAAATGGGACACTTCCGAACCAACTTCCACAATCACACCTGTTGCATCCAAGCCTGGAATAAAAGGGAAGTTTCCTTTACCTTTTTTCCCGTATCTCGCTTTTACATCTGCAAAATTAACACTTGTTTTTTCTACTCTAATTAAAACCTGACTCGGACTGACTCTAGGTATATCTGTATCTGTATATCGCATAACCTCAGGTCCGCCAAATTCAGGAACAATAATAGCCTTCAACGTTACTCCCCCTTATCTATTTTCCATACTGCACACAACTTTCACCTTGCTAGCATTCCGCTACTTTAATGATAGCAGCTATTAACTATTGTTCTATCGACTATATTCTCTAATAGAAGCACAAATTCCTCTAAATAAGAGAAAGTGACAATTCCACTTTTCTACCATCCTAGCTAAATTTTTGCTATATTTATATTTAATTAACTTTGTTCTTTTGGGGGTATTTCATGAATTTGCGCGGCACCATTATATCCTACCCTAGAGCAAAAGGAATCATACTAGTCGTGATTGCTGCTACACTTTGGGGAGTTTCTGGAACGGTTGCTCAATACTTATTTCAACAACAAGGTTTCAGTACCAGCTGGCTTGTTGTAACACGGTTGATTCTTTCAGGCGTAGGATTACTTTTCTTTTCTTATTCGGTTGGAAAACAAGACATCTGGTCCATTTGGAAAAATAAACAAGATGTTCTTCGTCTGATCATTTTTGGTGTCTTGGGAATGTTTGGGGTGCAGTATACTTATTTTGCTGCTATAGAGCATGGAAATGCTGCCACTGCAACGGTCTTACAGTATCTTGCACCAGTGATTATAGCAGGATTTTTAAGCATTCGTGGGAAAAAACTACCCTCCAAGCATGAAGGGGTTGCGATCCTGTTTGCACTTTTGGGGACTTATCTTCTTGTAACCAAAGGAAATATTCACTCACTTGCCATTTCTCTTCCTGCTTTCTTTTGGGGAATTCTTTCCGCCTTTGCGCTTGCATTTTATACACTTTATCCAAAGGATTTGCTATCTAAATGGGGATCTCTAATCACGGTTGGCTGGGGTATGACAGTCGGCGGAATTGGCTTTAGCTTTATACATCCGCCTTGGGTGTTTCAGGGCGCTTGGAGTCTTACATCCTTCGTAGCAGTGGTATTTGTTGTTATTTTTGGGACATTAATTGCCTTCTTTTGCTACATGGAAAGTTTGAAATACATACAGGCCTCTGAAGCAAGTCTTCTTGCCTGTGTTGAACCTTTGTCTGCTGCCTTTTTAGCGGTTGCCTGGTTGCAGGTTTCCTTGGGGCCAGCAGAATGGATTGGTTCCTTTTTAATCATCACAACGATTTTTATTTTATCAGTAGTAAAAAGGCAAGCATCATAAAATGCTTGCCTTTCTTTCTTCAATGCGAAAATTGATACTTGAATACTCCTAAGCTAGAGCGTAAATATGGAACAGCCATTGCAGTCTGTAATTCATATACCTAATAAGGTGCATCGCTCTATAGCCCAAAATACGTAAAGTTGAGAGTAAGCTAAAAAGAATATCCAAAGCGTATCCCTCCACATTGAAAATTAGTGTTAAAAGATAACACTGTGCTTATTGTTAATCTTCGAGGAAAATTTATACATCATAAAAAATAGAGGTCGACTTATTTAGTCAACCTCTTCATTTTATTCTCCTAGGTCCACGTTGTGATATACCTGCTGAACATCGTCTAAATCTTCCAGGGTATCAATCATTTTTTCAAACTTTGCTTGTGCATCTTCCGGAAGGGTTACTTCGTTTTGTGCAAGCATGGTAAGCTCAGCTACTGTAAATTCAGTAACGCCAGCATTTTTAAATGCTTCTTGAACAGCATGGAACTGATCTGGTTCAGCATAAACAATGACAGAATCTTCTTCTTCAATAATGTCACGAACATCAACATCTGCTTCCATTAGAAGTTCCAAAACCTCTTCAGAAGTTTTACCTTCAATACCAATTACAGCTGTAGCATCAAACATATATGCAACAGATCCGCTGACACCCATATTTCCGCCGTTTTTACCAAAAGCAGCACGAACGTCAGAAGCCGTACGGTTTACGTTATTTGTTAAGGCATCGACAATAACCATCGATCCATTTGGACCAAAGCCTTCGTAGCGTAGTTCAGTATAGGCTTCATCTGAACCGCCTTTTGCTTTATCAATCGCACGGTCGATAATATGTCTTGGTACATTGTAAGTTTTAGCACGCTCAAGAACAAATCGTAATGTTTGATTAGATTCTGGATTTGGCTCACCTTGCTTCGCCGCTACATAGATTTCTACACCAAACTTTGCATAAATACGACTAGTATTTGCATCTTTTGACGCTTTCTTTTCTTTAATATTGTTCCACTTACGACCCATTATGAACACTCTCTTTCCACTTTGAATCTACACAAAATTATCATCCTGACTTGTACCGTGTCAGAATAATAATTAGCAGTTCATGATAATTTCTATTTATCGAATCCAGCACACAAAATGCGGATTCATACACAGATAATATTATACCTTAAAAATGACATTTGTTAAGTATCATGACTGTAAAAAAAAGACCTTTCCATGTAGGAAGGTCTTTTCACGTCTAAACGAGCATCTGAAACAATGTACTATCTTTATTAACTTCTCTGTAAAAGAAACCCTTTGCTTTAATTCGTTCAATTAATGGGAAGTAATCCTCTTTATCCTTTAGTTCAATTCCCACTAAGGCAGGTCCCGTTTCCCGATTGTTCTTTTTCGTATACTCAAAATGGCTAATATCATCATTCGGTCCTAAAACATCAAATAAGAATTCACGCAACGCACCAGGTCGCTGTGGAAATTGAACGATAAAATAATGCTGAAGTCCTTCATAAAGCTTTGAGCGTTCCTTAATCTCCTGCATCCGTCCAATATCATTGTTTCCACCACTGACAATACAAACCACCGTTTTCCCCTTAATTTGTTCTGCGTAGGTATCTAGAGCGGCAACGGAAAGTGCTCCGGTCGGTTCAACGACAATAGCATTTTCATTATAAAGCGATAAAAGAGTCGTGCACACCTTACCTTCTGGAACGACGGTAATATCATCCACAATTTCTTTACAAATGTTAAAGGTCTTTGAACCAACTGTTTTAACAGCGGCTCCATCCACAAATGGGTCGATTTCCACAAGTTTCGTCACTTCACCTTTTAAAATGGACTCCTTCATACCTGGTGCCCCTTGAGGTTCAACACCAATTAATTGTGTTTGCGGAGAATAGTGTCTTAAGTATGTCCCTACACCCGCTAAGAGACCACCACCGCCGATTGCCGCAAACAGATAATCAATTTTATCAGGACAATCATTTAACAATTCGACAGCAACGGTACCCTGGCCTGCAATTACATCATAATCATCAAAAGGGTGAATAAATGTACGGTTCTCATTCCGACTGCATTCCATTGCTTTTTCATAAGCATCGTCGAAGGTATCCCCTACAAGGACAATTTCCACACTATCTTTACCCCAAAACTTAACCTGATTCACCTTCTGCTTAGGGGTTGTACTCGGCATAAAGATTTTCCCATTGATTTTTAACAAATGACAGGAATAAGCAACACCCTGCGCATGATTTCCTGCACTTGCGCAGATGATCCCATTTTGAAGGTCTTCACCACTTAATTTTTTAATACGGTTATAAGCCCCCCGAATCTTGAAGGATCGTACACTTTGTAAATCCTCTCGTTTTAAATAAACATGGCAGCAATAGCGTTCTGAAAGCAAATGATTATATTGCAATGGAGTTGGTGAAATCACATCTTTGATGGTATGGTTGGCAATAATGATATCCTCCACATTAAACACTTTTTTATCGACCTGTTGATTCATTTTCACATTCCCTCCGTAGTTATGTAGTTTGTTTTATTCATTGTTTTTAAACAACAAAAAACCCGTCCCCTTATATAGGGACGAGTTACCTCGCGATACCACCCTACTTCCGCAAGTTTCAAAAAGAAGCTGCGGCTCTCGATTAACATACAAATTCATGCACGTGTTCCAATATAACGGCGGACTAACCGGTATAACTTACATTACTAATTCAGCTATACATCTCAGAGATGATCTTCAAAGTGCCCTGTTATCGGCTCCCAGCAACCACCGACTCTCTGTAAAACAAGGAGCAATCCTACTCTTCTCTTCATAGATTCAAGTTTAATTTTTTTATAAGGTTACCACCCTAGAAAAAGACTGTCAATATTTTTTGATTATTTTTACTATTTTGTAAATTATAAAGCGCTTACAATGTAAGGAAGTGTTTTTTGAACGATTATCATGACCATCATGGTATAATTTGGAGATGAAAGATAATTCAGAAATCTGCAAGGAGTGATTGGTATGTTGATTACATACAAGGGAGTTTCACCTTCAGTTCATGAGTCCGTATTTATGGCACCTGGCTCCTATATTATTGGGAATGTTCAAATTGGGAAAGAATCAACGGTTTGGTTTAATGCGGTACTAAGGGGCGATGATGGAACTATTATCGTTGGAGAACGATGTAGTATTCAAGATAACTCAACGATTCATTTATATGAGGGATTTCCTGTCATAATTGAAGATGATGTGACGGTAGGACACAACGTCATTTTACATGGATGTAAAATTGGTAAGAGGTCTATTATCGGAATGGGTTCTACGTTATTGGACAATGTTGAGGTCGGCGAGGAATGTATTATTGGGGCCAATACCTTGCTCGCAGGAGGAATTAAAATACCTCCACGCTCCCTCGTTCTTGGTTCGCCAGGTAAAGTCGTCCGAGAGCTGACAGAAAAGGACCTGCAGATGCTGCAAATGTCCAGTGAACACTATGTACAGAAGGGAAAAGAGTTTAGGGAAATACTTAAATAAACATTTTGGTGATTTCTTAAACTAATTTTCGAACGATACACCACCTTTTAGCTCTTAGATATTATATTTAGGTATAAAAGTACACCATTTTAAGCCCAAATTATTTTTTATCAGCGGATTTTTTACTCTTATCAGCGAATTTCAGGATTTATCAGCGGATATAATATAGTTATCAGCGAATATGAAACTTTATCAGCGAATTGAAAAAATTTCTCTAATCTCAAGTGGCCATCGTTGTTGTTCGTACACGATGGCCAAGAAATTTCACACTTTAGTTTACATAACTTTATTATAAAAAACCAATTTATTGTAACAACTTGATATCCTTAACAATCTGCTCATACGGTGGTTCCGATACGCCTTCATACTTTTGTACAACAATCCCTTTTTCATCTACTAAATAAAAGGAAGTACTGTGAACAAATTGATTCGAACCTTCCATTTTAGCCGCTGCAGCCATAAAGGATTTATTGGCGAAACTTTCTATGAACTCCTGCTTATATCCGGTTACTAGGTCCCAATTAGAAAAATCCGCCTCTACTCCACTGGCATAATCCTTTAATACCCCTGGTTGATCATTGTCAGGATCGATGCTAAAAGATACAAGCTGAACTTCTACCCCTTCATCGGCTAATTTTCGCTGAAGTTCGGCCATGTTTGCCGTCATAGGGGAGCATACTGTATCGCAATTCGTAAACATGAAATCAGCTACCCAGACCTTTCCCTTTAGCTTTGAAAATGAAACAGCCTCACCATCTTGATTTAGACCTTTGAAATTGCCTACCTCCATGTGTAGTGGAAATTCATTTTCCACATTCTTTTCTTTCTCAGAACAGGCAGAGAGAAGCGTTATAAGCAAAAGGAGAACTATTAATCGTTTCAACGAAAACCACCCTTTTTCACAAAAAGGTGCCGAGTCAATTGACACCCAGCACCTTTCATTCGTATTAGTTAATAAATTGTGAATCAATCAATGCCGCAAAATCTGGCTTTTCCTTTAAGAACTTTAGCTCAACAGAAGAGTTTGCGAAGTCTTGAATGACATCTTTATTTACATCTGTTGTAAAACGGATATTTTTCCAAGCACCATCAACAATATCTTTATCAAGCTCTTGTTTTGTACTTTCTTTAATACTCTTAATGGTAATTTCTTTTGCTTCTTCAGGATTTTTCTTTATAAAAGCAATCGCCTCATTTTGAGCATCAACGATCTTTTGAATAATTTCTTTATCAGATTTGATTTTCTTACCGCTAGATACTAAAATTGTGTTCGGTAAAGTTGTTCCGAAAGAAATCTTTTTGCTGTCAACGATGATTTTAGCACCTGCTTCTTTTACTAACTGTGAAGCCCATGGCTCTGGAACCGCCGCGATGTCGACTTTTCCAGATTCAAACATAGCTGCATATTGTGCTGGATTTCCAGTTACATGCTTTAATGTGCCGCCAATTCGAGCAGATGAAATACCGAAATCTTGTAAGAAAGTTTCCATTTGAACATCATGTGTACACCCTACACCAGGTGTAATAAATGTTTTCCCTTTAAAATCCTCAACAGAATTGACTCCGCTTTTCTTACTGGCAACAATCGCTGTACCACCAGAAGATGCTCCAGCAATAATTTTTACGTCAGCCCCATTTGTAAAGTTATTCATTACAGGTCCTGGACCCACTAAGCCTGCATCAATTTCACCCGTTTTCAGTGCTGTCATAAAGGCACCGCCATCAGGGAAAGTCTTGTATTCCACTTTCACGCCATTCCCTAATTCTTTTTCATAGTAGCCTTTTTCACGTGCAATCATGGCAGGTGCATGGTCAATATTAGGGAAGTAGCCTATAACGACCTTTTTCTCTTCTTTACCTGACCCTGAACTTGCTTGGTCTGTCCCACATCCAGCTAATGCCCCCATTAGGAGTAGGAATAATAAGCTAATAATCGCAGTACGTTTCTTCATCTCTCTAGTTCCCCCTTAATTTGTTGTTTCTAGACCCCAACGGCGAATAACATTTTGTTCCACTCGTTGGAAGAAAGCAATATCAACCACAGTGCCGATTACACCAATGATAATCATAATGGCAATAACCATGCTCATGTTTCCAAAATCCGAAGCATATTTCAGTGTATACCCTAACCCTGGTCCCGTGCTGAGAATTTCCCCAGCCATTAATGCTCTCCAGGCAAATGCCCAACCAAGTCTTGCTCCAGTAACTGCATAAGGTATGGAGGCTGGAAATATAACACTTCTAAAAAGGTCAAACCCGCCAGATCCCATAGTCTGAGCGGCACGGATATAAAGTGGTGGTACATTTTTAATACCAATTCTCATATTGATCGTCATAACGAGTGTAGCTCCTAAAATGACGATAAAAATGACGGATGTTTCGTTTAGACCAAACCACATAATGGCAATAGGAAGCCAAACAATACTAGGAACACTCTGAAGAGCTAAAATCAATGTTCCTAAGGTCTCATCGGCCGTTTTATTTTTAGCTAAAAGAATGCCTAAGCCTAGTCCTAAAATGATGGAGATGCCTAAACCAATAAATAAGCGACGAAAACTCGCCAAAATATCATAGATTAAGGTTTTATCAGAAAAGCCCTTTTCTAACGCATTTAGCACATCAGTTGGTGCAGGCATAACGGATGGTGAAACACCGCTCACTGTTACACCTATCTGCCAAATCACAAGTAGGGATACAAAGAAAATAATACGTTTAATTATTGGCTGCATAAGCTAGTTCCTCTTTTACAACTTTATCAATCTCAGATTGTAGTAAACTCATAATCTTTTCCTCTAATTTTGCAACCAATTGTGTATGGTTTTCACGAGGCCTTGGTATTTTTACCTGAATGTCTTCTAAAACCACACCAGGCCTTGTTCCCATGACAATAATTCTGTCAGATAACTTAATTGATTCACGAATACTATGTGTAACAAATAGAATTGTTTTTCTTGTTTCAATCCAAATTTTTTCTAATTCAATATGAAGTCTTGATCTTGTTTGTTCATCAAGAGCACCAAACGGTTCATCCATGAGTAATACCTTTGGATTCATTGACAATGCTCTAGCGATAGATACACGTTGCTGCATCCCACCGGATAATTCATGTGGAGAGTGCTTGGTATAGTTACTTAGCTGTACCATCTTTAAGTATTGATGAGCAACTTCTCTTGCCTCATTCTTTTTCATTTCCTTTCGAAGCGCGAACATCACATTCTCTTCTACGGTCATCCATGGAAATAAAGCAGCTTGTTGGAATACCATTCCTCGGTCTCTCCCTGGCTTGGTAATTTTCTCACCGTTCAGAAATACCTCACCATTTGAAGGCTTGGTTAAACCCGCAACAATTGATAATAAGGTAGATTTCCCACAGCCAGATGGTCCAAGAATAGAAACAAATTCTCCCTCTTTAATTTCAAGGTTAATATTAGAAAGGACTGTATTGACCGAATTTGAATTTCCGAATTCTTTATTTACATTATTTATATGAAGAAACATTCCATTCACCCACTTTACCCATAAATCACATTAGTTTTATCGGATTAATTAAATTAATATTAATTATATACTCTGACAAATTTATGTCAATCTTTTTACAAAAAAAGTGCCTGACCCCAACAGATTTCGCTGGGGTCAGGCACCGCTTTAGAATTTATAGTAAATATCCACTTGTATGAAAGGTATACCATTTGCCATTAATATATTGTTTGTTTTGTACCATTGCACCGTTTGGAGTTAAATAATACTTCTTTCCATGATCATTTATCCAGCCGGTAGCCATGGCACCTGAAGAGGTTAGATAATACCACTTATTATGATCCTTTATCCAGCCGGTTGCCATTGCTCCATCTAATTTTAAAAAGTACCATTTGCCACTAACTTTCTGCCAACCGGTTAACATTTTGCCATTTTGGTCAAGATAATACCACTTGTTGGCATCCTTTAACCATCCTGTAGCTTTAATGCCATTTGTCTGGATGAAGTACCACTTTCCTTGCTCTTTCATCCAGCCAATCTTTTTAGCTGCCGAAATGGATTGGCCATTTCCTTCATACATTTGAGCAACAGTGATTCCTGGATAATAAAACTTTAAAATCTCTTGATAGCTTTTTCCTGCTCCTGCCATGTTTTGAGCACCCCATTGGCTCATTCCCACACCATGGCCGTCACCTGTACCGGAAACACTAAACAAACCATTTTCTGTTTTCATTTCGTTTACTAAATAACTAAGCATCATTCGGTTACCAATAATGGATCGAACTTTTGAAGCACTGATATTAGCGAATGACACGTGTTGCTTTTCTAAGTTTCCTTCGGCATCTATCTTATCTTTTACATAAAACTCTACCGTTATGTTTCCCTTTGTCACTCGCCCACCAGAACCTACGCTATGAAGTGAGAATTCAGGAATGGATAAAATTTTTATTTCTGTGTTTGCATAACCATTATTAGTTAGCCACATTTTAATATTAGATGAGATTGTTGAATCCACTTCTTTTGTAGAAGACCACCAATCAGATGGTTTAGATAAATCTAATGAGGTAATATCAATTTGTGTTTGGTGAAATGAGAATTTCCAGTTGGTTTTCGGATCATATGGATCTAGTTTAATTGTCATATATGGCACGGCGCTTGTACCCCACGCATTCGCGTTACTTTCTGTCCTTCCGCCATTACTGGCAGAATAAACGGCATCTATTAAACGGCCATTATACTCAGCAACCTGTCCTTTGGTTTCATCCACTGCTCTTGTTGTATTCGGCGTCCAGATATATCCACCGTATACTTGATATAAAATCGTATCATCGATGACTCCTCGTTTGTTATAACTCATAGCATACGTTCTTGCTGCAACCGCTTGTGTTTTTAATGCATCGATGTTCCAAAACGGGTACATTTCAATCGGGACAACACCCTTTAAATAATTTTCCATTGAAATGGAGTTTAGAGGTCGAATGTATTTATTGTTTTCGATTAAAAAATCAAAGCTTCCTAAATAGGGACGATCATTGATGGAGAGTTGTGAACTCGCTTGTATTGGTGTAGTAGATAAAGATGTAAATGATTCCAGGAGATTATTATCTTTATATAAATATAATTTCTCATTTTGCAGTTTAAGTAGATAAGTACTACCTGATTTCAAAATGATATTTTGGTTACTCGTATTAAAGTCACCTATAGGTTTTAAGGTTAGTTCTGATTTGTTGCCTAAAAAATTCATTAATTTTACTTTAACAATGGGTTCTGTCTCTTGGGCTGAGGTGTCGTAAGTAAATGTGAAAACAGATAGAAATAAAGTAAACACAGCCACAAATAAAATGGTTTTATTAAACAGAAATTATCCCTCCGAAACTAGTAATTTAGTACCAGCTGATAGGATAATCATATAGTAATAGATTCACTTGTTACAATGGAATATTATTTCCAAAAAGCCTAAAAAGCGAGACCAATTCGTCTCGCCATAGATTTATTTAGAATCATTTTTTCTTAAAAAGCTCCCTACAACCCTCAGATACTCATCAGTTTCTTCAAGATATGGCATATGTGCACTTTTTTCAAACACATGGAAACTTGAATTTGGTGTCAAACTGCTAAAGTACTCTGTTGATTCTGGAGTTGCTTCATCAAAACGACCACATGTAAATAGAGTAGGACAATCAATCTCTTTTAATTGAGAGGTACAATCAAATTCCTTTAGATTTCCGAGAACCGTGAATTCGGAAGGGCCCCACATGATGTTGTATACTTCAGGATTTTTATACTTTGACCCTTGTTTTAACCATTCAGGAAAAGGATCTAAGCGGCATACAAAATTTTTGTTAAATACATCTGTTGCCTCTTTAAATTCCTCTGTGTCGGTCGTCCCATTTTCTTCACACCGTTTAATTGTTTCTTGAATGTCGATGGGAAGCTTTTGAAGGTTTCTTTTTTGATCTTGCTCCCACAATGGCGCACTTAGGCAAGAGCTTGAAAATATCACGCTTTTTACACCACTTGGTTTCGTTAACATATAGGCTGCAGCGAGTGTTGTCCCCCAAGAGTGACCGAGAATATGTACGTCATCCAGATTTAGCGCCTCTCTCACTTGACCTAATTCTTCCACGAAGCGTTCCAACTGCCAAAGGGAGTTGTCTGTTGGCCTTTCAGACCGGGCCGCATCCCAATTGATCATAAAAAACAACTGGACGTTCTTCACCAAGTTCCTTCAGCCCTTTTTGTAATGAATAACATGATGATCCAGGTCCACCGTGTAAAATAATGACCGGAGTTCCTTGTGCATCTTCATTAATCATTTGATACCAGACTTTTCCCCCAATTACATCAATCATTCCCTCTTTAATCATCATTAGTTTCCCCTTTAATTAATTGGTTTCATTTCTTCTTTTGATACACGAATTGTCGAGAGCGCTTGATCTTGCTTTATTAACAGTATACCAAATGATATAAACCAAAGGGGAACAATGATTAAACCTCCAAGGCCCATCCCAATCATGACAAGAACAGAAATTCCTGTCACATTTCCGAGGACGGTAAAAATAAAACAAATGCCTCCAACGATACCAAAGATAGAAATAATCTTCTTTTTCAAATGTTTATATGTTAAAAAGCCTACCGTGAGGATCCATAACCCGACAAACCCAAAGTCTAACCAACCTTGCGGACTCAACTCAACAAGCCCTGCCCAAGACATTACGATGGTGTCAAGCACTACTCCTCCCTTCATCATCGCTTCGTGACTTAATTCATGGTCCAAACCTACCTGGCGAAAGTTATTGATTGCAAGTAAGGAAAAACCTATGATAGCCATTACTTTTGTATATGAATACCACTCACTTGCAATTGTATGTTTTTCGAGTGAGTTGGATATTGCCAATACTACCATAATTCCAAGAACCCCTACGAACCCGAGAATATAGTGAACGGCTACTAATCTATTCATGTATGTCACATGGTCTACTACTGCATTTTCACCAGGTGGTGATAATAAGACAATGACAACCGTTAAAAGATATAATACTCCTACGATCAGTGCGGCGAACCCGCCAAGTTTTGTTTCTTTCATAAAGCACTTCCTATTCAGTATTTTTTTCTAACGCAAAAGCTAGATAAGCACGAAAGGCTTGAAACTGTTTTTTTACATTCGTCTTGTCAGGTCCCAAATGAAAACAGTTTATATAAATTCCATCACAAAATGTAATGATGGTGCTTGCAATACCTTCTATTGGCAGCCTAGGAGAAAATTCATGTTCTTCCGTTCCTTTTTGAATAATAGAAATAAACCCTTTCCTAGCTTGTTCAATCCGTGCTTCTAATAAGGGAAGATGTTTTTTGGTTTGCCAGCCAATCGTAAAATAGTATTCCTAAATCGCTGGAATTAAAAGGTTACTTTGACTTACTATATTTTTTTCAATTTGTTCAAGCAAGAAGGTTAGTGCTCCCCAGTTTGTCTTTCCTGAGGTATAAATACTTTCGAGATTCCATTTATCTTCCAAGTCTCTTCTTCTTAAAATCTCAATAAAAATATCCTCGGTATTTTGGAAATATGTATATACTCCACCCCTGCTTACACCAGAATGATTGATGATATCTTGTATCGTGGTTGCGTTATATCCCTTTTTTATAAATACTTCTTTTGCGGCTTGAAGAATAAGGAGTTTTCTTTCTTCCTTGTGTTCATCTGATACAATTGGAGCCACCAAAGGCCGCCTCCTTTTTAAGAGTCATTAATGACTCTATATTAATTCGTTTTACATTTTTAATCAATACGATTAAAAAATTCCATTAATTTTTCCAAATAAAAAACCTAACCCCGTTATAGGGTCAGGCATTATGCTTATCCTTTCATCTTCCAAACAGCAGCGATATTAGCGGCCGTTCTTTCTACATATTCCGCCGCGTGCTTAAAGGCATCATCTAATACTACGACACCTGGAACAATACTAAAAATGGCATCAATTCCATGGTCATGTACAACTTGACTATCTTTTCCAAGGTTTCCAGCAATGCCAACTACAGGCACCTCAAACTTCTTAGCCGTCTTAGCCACTCCGATTGGTGTCTTACCAAATATGGTTTGGTGATCGATTTTCCCTTCCCCAGTGATCACTAAATCAGCATCTTCCACCATTTCAGCTAAGCCTGTTGCATCGATTACGATATCGACACCCCGTTTTAATACAGAAGGCAAGAAGGCTAACAAACCAGCCCCAAGTCCCCCAGCAGCTCCTGCTCCAGCTACATCTTTAATATTTTTTCCTAGCTCACGAGCAATAATGTCTGCATAGTGATCAAGATTCCGGTCTAATTGTTTAACCATCGTTGGAGTCGCTCCTTTTTGCGGACCAAAAATGGCGGAAGCTCCTCTTTCACCTGTTAGTGGATTATCTACATCACAGGCTACTTCAATACTTACATTTACTAAACGTGGATCTAAATGAGTGTGGTCAATGGAAGCCAATTCTCCAAGCGAACCGCCGCCTTCACCAATTTCCATACCATTCCTATCGTTCAACCTTATCCCTAATGCTTTAGCCATCCCTGCACCACCATCATTCGTGGCACTTCCACCAATACCGATAATAATATGGTCTACACCATAATCTAGAGCAGCGGAGATTAATTCTCCTGTGCCTCTCGTTGTTGTCTGTAAAGGATTTCGTTTCTCCTGTGGTACTAAATGTAAACCAGAAGCTGCCGCCATTTCAATCACGGCTGTACGCTGATTACCAAGAATTCCGAAGAACGCTTCTACAGGGTCACCGAGTGGACCAGTTACTGTTTTTCGAATAATTTCTCCATCCGTTGCATCGACAAGGGATTGAACGGTCCCTTCTCCACCATCTGCCATCGGGATTTTTACATATTCTGCATCAGGAAAATGATATTTAAAGCCTTTTTCAATTGCTTCTGCAACCTCTAAAGCTGATAAACTTTCTTTATAAGAATCAGGTGCAATAACAATCTTCATTTGGATTCCTCTCCTATCCATTTTGCGGACCTCTAATGGTCGTTTGTTTATCCAAAAAAGTGAAACACTCCATAAATTAAGGTTGATATAATGGCCATTGTTAAACCAACAAGCGTTTCATACGGAATAACTTTTAAGCGCTCTTTTATTTCCATGTTCACACTACCGCCAGTTGCATGGAAAAAGCTTCCGTGTGGCAGGTGGTCTAACACAGTAGCCCCTGCATGAATCATAGCAGCCCCCGCAATAGCCGATACACCCATTCCTAGGATTGTGCCACTGAATACTTGGCTTGCTACCGCTGTTCCTGCAGTCGTTGAAGCCGTTGCAGCTGACATAAAGATACCTGAAACAGGAGCAAGGACATAACCAGGAAGGCCAAGTGTATTTAACCCTTCAATTAACAAATCTTTTAATCCAGAATTTGCAATAATTCCAGCAAGTGTTCCCGTTCCTAATAACATAATCGCGACTCCTGACATCTTTCCTAATCCGGATACCGCATACTCGTTAATTTTTCTTCCTCTTCCCATAACGAGTGCACCCACGATTCCTCCCACAGGTAGGGCAATCATTGGGTCAATACTAATATCGAACAATGGTCTAAGTGCTAATAATATAATGGTTATTAGTGGAGCAACAATCGCAGGTAAAAATAGCGGAAGTTTTCCACCAGTGTGTGCTTGGATTTCAACATCTTTGATAGTAGAACCTTTTTTCACAAGCTTTTTGGCAATAAAATAAGTCACAGCCAGTCCAAAAATGGCAGGAATAATACCAGCAGCCATTATGGAAGTCAATGGAACTTTAAAGGCATCTGAAGCTGCAATCGCATTTGGGTTTGGTGACATAATGTTCCCCGCTTTACCTCCGCCAATCATAGCAAGCAGGATAGCAGTTTTAGAAATCCCAGCTCTTTTAGCAATGGCTAGAGCAATCGGTGAAACAGTAATAACGGCAACATCAATGAATACTCCAACAGCTGTTAAGATTAATGTCGCTACAGCAAGTGCAAGTAAGGCTCTTGTTTCTCCTAGTTTTTTAACAATTGTCTCAGCGATGACCGCAGCCGCCCCTGATTCAATTAAGACACCTGCTAAAATACCAGCAGCTAAAATTCGAAGTACAGCTGGAATAATCCCTTTGGCACCTTCCATCATTAAAGTTACGGTATTTGTAATGTCCACTCCGCCTATGAGTCCGCCAATTAACGCTCCGGCAATCATCCCATATGCAGGTGAGACCTTTTTTAAGATTAAAACAATGGCAATTACAAGTGCACAAATGGCACCTAAAGCGCTTACTTGAATATGTGCATCCATTCCCTATTCCCTCCTCGTCTGTATATACACTTATTGTAAGCGTTTGCGGTGGCGTTTTCATTGGGCGATTCATCAAAAAAAAGACCTGATTCTAACAGGTCTTTTGTGCATTTGCACAATTAATTGATAATCTCTTGGATGACGGATAAATACAATTCAAGCAACTCTTTTATCTTCCTTGGATCTTTGCCTGTGATTTCTGTTATTTTATCCATTCGATATCTTAAGGTATTTCGATGTATGAACAATTTTTCTGTAACAGCATGTCCATCACCATTTTCCTCTATATATGCTAATAAAGTTTCTACTAATTCACCTTTTTTGTCATTCTCCTTTAATAGCTGATAATAATTTTCAAAATCCGCCCCAATACCAAGTTGTTTTGCTTTAACAAGTAAAACAGGGATTTTATACTCGTCATAAAAATGAATAAACTTTTCTGGATTCATTCTTTCGCCTACAAAGGAAGTCAAGACCGCTTCACGATAAGATTCCGCTATTCCTGTTAAAGAAGGGTGATAGTTCCCTATATTAAGTTTTGTATCTAGTCCCAGATGCTTAGTAACAGATTCAGCCCATTTTTTCAGTTCCTTTCTATTTCTAGCAACATCTAGATTAGTCACTTTTTTTAAAAGGATTAGATAATTTGGATGCATGGCAAGTAAATCATCTCTATCCAACCGATCGCGCAAGGCCTTAAAAGCTTTTGCCCTATCCTTTGCTGCTAGGATGATTGCGATGCGCGGAATCTCCAAATCGATGCCTAAGCGTCGAACTCTCTCAAAATAAAGAGAATTGAGGTTTTCAGGGCTATGCAAAAGCTGGCTGATTAATTCCTCCTTCAACCTTTCATCCCACTGCATTTGATCGAGTAACACAGCCTGCTGGAGGATCATTTCCGCTGCCATTTTCACGAGTTCCCCGTAGCTGCGGATTTCATTCGGATATCCTGTAATACCAATGACTCCAACAACCGTCCCATTAAAATTGATAGGTAGATTAATACCTGCTTTTACCCCATGTAGACCTTTTGCTTCCTGTTCCTCAATTTCAAATTCCTTCTGGGTTTCAATGACACGAAGGGCTCCCTCGTGGATTGAATCGATTCGAGAGGCATCACCCGATCCAATAATTACACCCTTATCATTCATGACATTGATATTCCGCTTGATAATTTGCATTGTTCGATCAACAATTTCCTGCGCCAATGATTTATTTAAAAATTTCATGGTTATTTCCTTTCTTACATCCATTCATTTAAATATTACCACTATTTCCTAATTACAAGACAAAATTTCGTATAGTGGCAGTCATCCTAACGACAGTTAAAGGCGATTTATTTGCAAAAAAAGCATCCCAATACTGGGACGCTGATTAGAAAACTATTCAATTCCTGGAAACCAACCTGGTGTGTGAACAATCGCTTGCCAAAGGGGATCAGGTATCACTAGCTCCTGTTGCTTATCTTTATCAATCTTCGTATTTATTTCATTTTCCCTTCCTTCAGCCACCTTTTGTACCCAATCAGGATCAATAATGATTTCACGACCTAAGGCAAGTAAAGGCACTCCAGTTTGGAAGGCTTTCGCGGCATCGTCTACCGTATAGATGGAACCAACGCCAATGACCGGAACTTGGCTGCCCACCCGATCTTGAATAATTTCTATTCGAGAGCGCGTGTCATCAACACCCCGTCTCGGTTTAGACCAGAAATCCTGTAGGGAAACATGCAGATAATCTAAGTCCTTTTTAGCTAAGGCATCAATTAAAACTAATGTATCAGCCATGGTAATTCCAGGAGTTTCTGCCTCTTCAGGAGAGAACCGATATCCAATGACAAATGGTCCTTTCGCATGTTCTTTTGCAACCCTTTTCACTTCATCAACAACCGCCAACGGAAAGGTTAACCGTTTCTCAATACTTCCACCCCAACGGTCTTCACGGCGGTTGGAGTGTGGAGAGAAAAATTGCTGTATTAAGTATCCGTTTGCTCCGTGAATTTCTACACCATCGTAACCTGCTTCAATCGCTCGGCGGGTGGTCTCACCAAAGTCTTTAATGATGGATTCTATTTCCTGATCCGAGAGTTCTCTTGGTGTAGGCTTTCCTGCACCATCAGCTGGGATTGCACTTGCACTAACAACATCCCCATTCGGCACTAATTCCGGTGGCACCTGACGACCACCATGGAAAATTTGTAGAATGGTTTTTGCCCCTTTTTCTTTAATGCCCAGAGCTAATTGCCTTAAACTAGGGATCAAATCATCGCGGTCCCCACCGAATTCGCCATGAAACCCTTTCCCGTTGGCTGTTACATAGGTACAGGCTGTAATAACCATTCCGACTCCACCAGAACGCCTAGCATAATAATTTACCTCTGCATCAGTGACCGTGCCATCTGGATTAGAAGAAAAATTTGTCATAGGAGCCATGACTATCCGATTTTTCAATGAAACGCCACTTCTAAACGAGAACGGCTCAAACAATCCCGTATACTTTGAATTCATCACCGGTATCCCACCTTTTTACGAATTGACATCTTTTAAAATATCTTGTTCAGGACTTAATAATCAAATCCTTCTATTGGATTAAGAAACCACGTTATAGTTTGTCGTTTTTAATTTGTACTCATTCTTGTATTTACATAAACAAAAAATTAACAAGGCCGCTTGCCTTGTTACTCTTACACTTTCTATCGAATTTTCTTTATTATGCTATAAACGAGGATACTTATCAGGAGGGTGAGTAAAGAAAAAAATAAAGCGACACTAGAAAATGCTAAAACAAACGCATTCATTTGAGAAATTTTAACAATCAATCCGTAGCTGTTCATTTGAAAAACTGCAGCTATAAGATTAAATAATAGGAGTAGAAAATAAATGGTGATAAGTCCTTTTGCCGCACCCTCTATATCCGCTCTACTTAATGCTATATGCGAAGAAATACAAATTGCGATGATGAGAAAAATCCAAAACAGCCGATTAAACAAATTATCAACTGTAAATAGGGTTTTATATATTATAAGTACTGCTCCTGTAATGATCTTTACAAATGTAAATTCTAAATTTCCTATGGTTACATGCCGATGAATTTCGGTAACAAAAGCATGATATGTTTCCGGCATCAGAAAGTACATACTTAAGATTATGGAACCAATCCCGCTAAAAATGGGTCCAAGCCCAATGAAGAAATTCCCTGCCTGCTGATACCAGCTATTCCGGTTATATTGGTGTTCAACAAATCCCAGTACACCCGATGGACTGTTGAGTTGTAATAATTTCATTCTAGTGACTCGATGTCCCCAGATAAAACACTGAATTAGGTGACCAATTTCATGGATGGGAGTTCCGATCCACGCTGTTAACATAACTCCCCTTGAGCCGAACGCTTTGATGAGATAGGTATTTGAGTACCTTTCTAGAACTCCTAATACCAAACCCACCGCTATAATCACACCAAAGAGATACAACAACTCCAAAAAACTAACGAAAAGTATTTGTAAAAACGATAATAGGATATTCATATCCATCCTACATCCTCTCAATGATTCTTTTTCATCCATGTTACACTATAATTAATAAAAACATTCATTATGTAAAAAGCCGAATCCACCTAAATTCTGGATTCAGCTTTTTCTACCACGGATATTCGCCTTCCTTGTGTTTATCCGTTTTTGAAAAATAAGCGGGTTGATAATGATGGACGAATTGCTGTGTGTTCGCGTTGATAAATCCGGAACCATAGGTAGGGTCTTCTGAGCGCCAAACCCCATTCAGCAGCACTTCATTCCAAGCATGGTTTTCTCCATAAGATACTTTCGTTTTTATTCCTACCGCACGGTGCAGAGCTGCACTTAAATGAGCATATCCTGAACAAAGAACATTTCGAGTTTGATACGCTTGAAGCGCGGTGTACATAGGTGGATTGGTCGAATTAACCAATGGCGCATTATAGGAAACATTTTTTGCCACCCAAGAGAAAATGGCTTTAGATTTTTCTTCATCTGTTTTTTTTCCATTTGTGATGTTTTGTGCAAGTGCCACCAAACCAGGGTCATTACTCTGTACCATAAAGCTTGGCAATAAATATGGATCTCCATCGGTTAAATGATATTCTGCATAACCAAGAACCCGGTTAGGATCATCTTCTTTTCCATTATAATACTCATCCACATTAATGATCACATCCCCTACTGAATACGTAAGCGGATATTCATAATGAACCTTCCCTTTAGTAAAAGGGACCTTAATCGTCGTCTTCTTATCTGCACGCTGTTCTTGGATAAATAAAATAACACCATCTGCCTTATTAAATTTGCCATATGGTGTTGGTTTGCCTGTAACAACTAATTTTCCGTGATTTACGGTTACTAAGTAGGTTTGGATCTCAGTCGGTTTATACTTCCCATCCGAAGTGGTTGGGATGGATGTCTCCGTATTTGGTTCATCCACTGTCTCCTGACTTGATACCTGAGGAGGTGTCTCCTGATTCTCGGGCTCTGCCTGTTCTTGTAATGGAGAATCCAAATACTCCAGGAAATTTTTAATTTGATCTATAGAAGGAAGAAGGTCTCTTTGTCCAAGATAAAAAAATGCATAGGCACCTAGAAATAGTACGATGAGTTTTCTCAAAAAATAACACACCTCAACTTTCTACTAGCTATAAGTCTATTTTTCTATATATTTAAGATAATAGCAACTTTTTAGGAGAGGCATCCCTCATTTTGTTATAATACTTTACAAACGAACTAGGAAAAATTGAGGTGCATCATGAAAAAAACGATTGGCATGTTTGCGCATGTGGATGCAGGAAAAACCACTTTAGCCGAACAACTGCTCTTCCACACGAAAGCGATTAGACAACGAGGGCGTGTTGACCATCAGGATACCTTTCTCGATACGCATGAAATAGAAAAGCAACGAGGGATTACCGTATTTGCAGATCAAGCCACGTTTACATTTAATCAATCAGAGTATTTTCTCATCGACACTCCGGGACATGTGGATTTTTCCCCTGAAATGGAGCGATCCATACAGGTAATGGACTATGCCGTAATTATTATTAGTGCCGTCGAGGGTATCGAGGGTCATACTGAAACAGTTTGGAGTCTTCTACAAAAACATCAAGTACCTACTATTTTCTTTATTAATAAAATAGATCGCGTGGGTGCAGATGTATCTAGAGTTATGGAAGAAATACGGAATAATCTCACCCGTGATGTCTGTGATATAACCGAGACACTGACCGAGGGTGACATGAATGAGGAATTAATTGAGTTTATCGCCGAACGAAATGAAGAACTTTTGGAGCAGTATATGGATTCAGGCTATGAGCCTAATGTTTGGCTTAAAACGATGCAAAGCCTTATTAATCATAACCAATTGTTCCCGTGTGCCTCAGGCTCAGCTCTCCAAGACATCGGTATAGACAGTTTTCTTAGAAAAATCGACCTGTTAACTTCGACTAGTTATAATGGTAATCTCCCATTTGCAGGCAGAGTCTATAAGATTCGCTATGATGAAAAAGGGACAAGACTAACTTTTATTAAAGCGCTAAGCGGGACCCTTAAAGTACGAGATGAAATCAACTATGGCGATTCTGACAGTCAGCTCAATGAAAAAATCACTCAAATACGTATATATAATGGAAATAAGTTTAGCACTGCCGACCAGGTATCTGCAGGTGAATTATTTGCTGTAACAGGTCTTTCCGCTACTTCTGCTGGAGATGGTTTAGGGGTAATAAAAGAAAAAGCAATCTATGAAATCAGTTCTGCCCTAAAATCAAAGGTAATCTTTGACCCCTCCATTCACGTTAAAGAGGTGTTACGAATTTTCACTATCCTTGACGCGGAAGATCCTGCGTTGAATGTAACTTGGGAGGAACGCTCTCAAGAAGTTCATATTCGGGTCATGGGAACGATTCAGCTTGAAGTATTAAAGCAGATTGTTAAAGAACGGTTCCACATGGACGTACTTTTTGGCGAACCAGAAATATTATATAAGGAAACTATCAATACGGAAGTGATCGGCTACGGTCATTTTGAACCGTTAGGACATTATGCAGAAGTTCATCTTAAAATGGAGCCAGCTACAAGAAATAGTGGTATTTCCTTCGACAACGTGTGTCATACAGAAGATTTACCTGTCAGTACACAGAATTTGAT
The DNA here is from genome assembly GCF_030818775.1 of Bacillus sp. SORGH_AS_0510. Taxonomy (NCBI): domain Bacteria; kingdom Bacillati; phylum Bacillota; class Bacilli; order Caryophanales; family Bacillaceae; genus Bacillus; species Bacillus sp. SORGH_AS_0510. The sequence continues at coordinate 2,788,289 of NZ_JAUTAU010000001.1, forward strand.
TCGACATCACCTTTTTGAACGTAATCATCACGGGTTATTAACTGGTTCCCCACTGACAGATGTAAAAATCACGCTATTAACAGGGAGAGCTCATAATAAACACACATCTGGTGGTGACTTTAGAGAGGCATCCTACCGAGCATTACGACAAAGTCTTGAAAAAGCAGATAATGTTCTCCTTGAACCATTCTATCATTTTAAAATGAAAATGGATTTAGATGACCTGGGAAGGGTTTTAACTGATATACAAAATGCCCACGGCAGTTTTGATGCACCGATGACGGAAGGCAACAAAGCGGTCATCACTGGCAAAGTTCCTGTAGCCACATTTATGAACTATAGCTCAGAATTTGCTTCAATTACCCAGGGAAAAGGGACGTTGAACCTAGTGTTCGGCGGTTACTACCCTTGCCATAATCCAAATGAAGTAATGGAGAGAATACACTACAACAAAGATGCAGATCCGGAATATACCTCTTCCTCCATCTTTTGTTCAAAAGGCCAAGGCTATTCTGTTCCTTGGGATCAAGCGGAAGAAGAAATGCATTGTTTAAAGAGATGATTTTAAAAAAAAAGCGGTCGCGTAGATAACCTGCTACGCGACCGCTTTTATAAATATTTACATAGTCCTTTCTTTACCAGAATTCCCTCTTAGCATATGAACGATAAAGGTCCCCATAAACACAATGATTAAGATACTAAAGAAAAGCATTTCATCTAAATGATAGCCGAAGGCCGATGCTATCATTTTAACAGCAATTATAGCTATTAAAATAAAGGCTGTAGTCTCAAACTCAGGAACTTTCTCAATCAATGCTAGGAATAAATTTGCCACACCCCTCATCAATAAGATTCCTAACACCCCTCCTAAAAACAAGACCCATTCCTGGTTAGAAACCCCAAACGCGGCAATGATACTATCCAAACTAAATGCGATGTCCAGTAACTCAACTGTTAACACGGTTTTCCAAAAACTCATTTTCTTATTTTGAACATCATCATCCTCGTCATCCTTTTTTAAGAAGTTTTGGAAAACAATCCATAGTAAGTAGTGGCCGCCAACAATTTTGATCCATCCTACATTAATTAATGTGACTCCTAGACCAATGGCTAGGATTCTAAACAAATAGGCACCAAAAATCCCGTAGAACAGAGCTTTCTTACGCTGTTTTTTTGGCAAATGCTTCACCAAAACTGCTAGTACAAGGGCATTATCGGCGGACAATAATCCTTCTAGAATAATCAGAGTTCCGATTACACCCCAACTGGCAGGATTAGAAAAGACCTCTCGTAATTCTTCAAAAGAAAAAAATGTACTGTAGCTATGCAACAGTTCTTGTAGGAATTCCATTTTGTCTCCTTTTTCAATCAAAAATTTTTCCATGCTTCTAAATTGATGCTTGTCCTTGATGTTCACATAGCTTCTTTCTCTAATTTATATGTATGTTGACGAAGAGAAGATATGAACAAATTCAATGAAGGTGAAATGATAAAAATAAAGGAATTTCCACTATGAAACAAGAACTATTAAGTAGAAAAATAGAACATAAAAGGGTGTGTCTATGGAAACAATCAAAAACCACATTGATTACCGAAATCTGATACCACGTCAGAATGGATTTGTCTTTAAGTTTATTAAAAAAGATAATCAATATATCCATACATTTAGTGAGGGTGACTTCCTAGAAAAATTAGGAATTTCCTCTTCCTGTGTAGTTGGTAAAACACTTTTTGAATTTTTACCTCCAAAAATAGCAAAACAGAAGGAAAAATTTTATGAAATGGCTTGGAACAATGGTCCTGTCAATTATGAAGGAGAAATTAACGGTTCTTTTTATATTGCTTCGTTAAATCCCATGGTCATTAATGGAGAAACCGTTGAAGTAAATGGGACAGCCATTGATATAACCACTGAAAAGAAAAATGAGTTGAAGTTGCGGCAAATGGAGAAGCTTTCGCTCGTTGGTGAATTAGCTGCAGGTATTGCTCACGAAATCCGTAACCCTCTCACCTCCATTACGGGTTTTACTCAAATTCTAAATGAGAGTATTCAAGATCCTTCCTTCAAAGGATATCTCGAAATCATGTTAGATGAATTAGACCGTATCAATACCATTGTAAGTGAATTTATGTTTATTGCTAAACCTACAGAAGGTTTGGAGTGTAAAGAAATCAATATCGGCTCCTTAATCTCGAGTGTTATTTTTTTCATGAATCCACAATTTAATTTAAATAGCGTTAATATTACATTAAACCTGGACTCTTCCATAAACGCTTTTTGTGATCCAAACCAAATCAAGCAGGTTTTAATCAATCTTTTCCAAAATGCCATTGAGGCAACGACAACGAATAAAAACATTGAAATATCACTAAAAAATGAAAATGACAAATATTTTTCTATTAAAATACAAGATTATGGGATTGGAATGTCTGAAGAGCGACAAAAACGGTTATTCGAACCGTTTTATACGACGAAGGAAAAAGGAACAGGATTAGGGTTAATGGTGTGTAAGCGAATCGTCGAAAACCACCAGGGCACGATTGACATCAAGTCGTCTCAAGGAGAAGGAACCGTTGTGACCATTTTTATGCCTCTGCCAGAAGAAAAATAAGCAAGGACCCGTTAATGAAATGGGTCCTTTTTGTATTTAAGAAACAGCCTTTCTCTTTACTGGATGTTTCTGTAAAGTTGTATTCCAATATGCCATAGTTGTTGCGCCTAAAAGTAAGATACCCGTGACAATAAAAACAATCGTGACGGGGAACATACCGCCAATGAAGCCCCCGAGAATAGGACCAACCATTCCGCCAATCTGGTTCGCTGTTTGACTTAAACCGAATGCCCTTCCACGGAATTCACTTTCGGTTGACTTAACGACAAGACCATTTAAAGCTGGGTAAACCGCACAGAAGAATATACCGAAAGCGAATCGGACAAGTGAGAAGCCCCAAATATCGCTAAACACAATATGTGCAAGCATCCCTATTCCTCCCCCTAACAAACCAATGAATAGTACTCGTTGAAAACCAATTCTATCTGCCCATCTCCCCCAATAGGGTGCAAAAATGGCAGAAGCAATTCCAGGGAGAGAAAATACAAGACCCGCAATAAGGGAGGCATTGTCAGAAGATCCACCAAGTTTGACAATATATAATGGAAGAACAGGTTCGATTGTCATCACTGAACATGAAGTTACAACCAACAGAAGAAGGACGAGCATAAACGGCCTGTTGGTCCACGCAATTTGAAGATCCTTTTTAACAGAACCGCGTTCCTTGCTTGGAGTGAAGTTTTCCTCTCTTACCCAAATAATAATTAATAGTGTGGCAATAAGCACGATGCTTCCTGCACTTGCAAAAGCCCACCTATTTCCCACAAGATGAGCAATACCTCCACCTAGAAGTGGCCCGATTATGGTCCCGGACGCTGAAGCTGTTGAAATTAACGACAGAGCATAGCCCACTTTTTCATTCGGTGTATTTGTTCCTATTAGGGCAATAGCACCTGGAATAAAGCCGCTAAGCAAGCCCTGCAAAATACGCAGCACCAATATTTCATAAGGATTTGTGACAAAGGCCATTAAGGAATAGATAAAAAAGAGAACGATACCCGCTCGGACAATCATCGGTTTTCTGCCGTATTGGTCTGCCACCCTTCCCCAGAATGGGGCTGCAATGGCACCTGCGAAGAAAGCTGAGCTAAATAACAAGCCTGACCACATTTCCGTATGTTCGTTGACCCCTATTTGCAGAAGAAATATCGGTAAAAAAGGAATGACCATAGAAAAACTTGCCGCTGTAAAAAAGACCCCAATCCATAACACCCATAAATTTCGTTTCCAACCTAGCACTCTGTCCATCTCCCATAAGTTGATCAATGCTGTTTGTGTAATGTATTTCTTTTCCAACCGTTTTTTGTTATGGATAATCATAACATAACGACAAATTATTTTCACTCACGAAATTTCCGGAAATAGAAATAAAATCAACTGCAATTGATTTAGGTAGCCGTAGGATTTGAATATTTTTTTCATGCAAAGAAAAAGCGGGGGGAAATGATTCGTACATACGAATCATTTCCCCCCGCATATTATTGACTAATAACTAGCTGCCTGTTGTGTATCTAAGTTAATAAATGTACGTAATTTGCGTGGTAGGAAACTGCGGATATCTTCCTCGTTATAGCCAACCTGCAGTCTTTTTTCATCCAGCATTATGGGACGACGTAAGATTTTGGGATTATTAATAATTAACTCGTATAAATCCTGCAATGGTAAAGCTTCAATGTTGATATCTAATTCTTTAAAAGTCTTAGAATTAGTAGAGATAATTTCATCTGTTCCATCTTCAGTTAGACGAAGGATTGACTTAATTTCATCCTTAGTCAGCGGCTGTGATAATATATTTCTTTCTGTATAATCAATATGATGTTCCTCGAGCCACGCCTTAGCTTTACGACAAGAAGTACAGCTTGGTGTAGAGAATAGAGTAACCATTTTCAAACACACTCCTTACAAATAAAGTATTTTGAAATAAGTTATTACGAAATCGAGATAAACACTCTTAAAAAAGAAGAAGCCTACTCCTTCAACTTACAGCCCTTTATCCTTTCAAGGACATTGCTAATCGTGACTTGCTTTAAATAGGATTGTAGATGCATCTCAGCTTCAGTAAAAATATTGTCCATTACCACTTGAGTATTTGAAGAAATCACGCAGGCTTTTTCCGGATCACCTGTACACCAATTCGGTTTAAGGGAACCTACCGACATGGCCTGATATATTTGAGACAAGGTTGTTATTTCAGGGTCGCATTCTAGCACATAGCCTCCGCCAATGCCCTCTTTAGTCTTTACATACCCGCTTTTTCGTAATGTACTCATAATTTTTCGAATTCTAGCAGGATTTGTACAAACATTTTCAGCAATGACCTCACTGTTGGCCATTTGATTAGGTAAGTTAGCTAATAAAACAAGACTATGTAGAGCAATTACGAAATCGCTGTTCATCGTCACCCATCCTTCCTAATCAGTTTATACTGTAACTTTATATTATACAGTTCGATAAGTCAATGCAAAAAAATGGATAATGGAGCCTATTTTTTAAAAAAAGCGTCTCTACTCATCGTAGAAACGCGCGGCTTACTTAGTATTTCTTATATCAGTAAAAGGAAAAAAGACAAATTGGCTATGACCTACGATATCTTCTTTTTTAATAAAACCTAAGCCGTTTCTGCTATCCATACTATATAATCGATTATCCCCCATTACGAAGAAATGATTTTCGGGTACGGTTATCGGCCCAAAATCACCTGTTAACCGATTGCCAATCTGCATCGCTTCCTTCCGGTTTTCCGTTAAATAAGGTTCCTTAGTTTGAACACCATTTACAAATAACTGATCATTTTTCATGAGAATCAAATCGCCGGGAAGACCGATGATTCTTTTTACATAGAACTCTTCTTTTCCATCAATAATAACAATTTCTCCCCTATTAAAATGATCGTTCCAAGGCATTTTCTCTACAAAAATCTTTTCTTGATTGTGCAGCGTTGGCTCCATGGATGACCCTTCCACTATGTATGGTGTAAAGAAAAAGGTTCTTACGGTAATGGTTACTCCAATCGCAATAAACAAAGATTTCCCCCAACTCTTCCACTCGCTCATTAATTCAGCTCCTTATGGTACCATACCTTTAATCTTAAGAAGAGTATCTATAAAACTTTTTATCCACTGCTAGGATAGGAAAACTCTCGGGCAATTCCGTTGAATTGATTTCCTGGAATCCATTTTTCTCATAAAAACGATGGGCTGCAAGGAATTGTGGGGTAGTACCCAGAAAAATTTCTGTAACTGCTTTTACATTTCCCCAGTCAAAAAGTTTATTGAGCAAAAGACTCGCCGTTTGATTGACTTTTCCTCGAAATTCCTTGGCCACAAACATTTTTCTAAGTGCCGTCTGACCATTTTTAATATCCAATAATGCAATGGTTCCTACTACTCGGTCACCTGAAAGAGCAACCCAAAAGTTCCCATTTCCTGTTTGATAAAACTCTTCAATTTTTAATAAGTCAGGCTGATCCTCTTTCGTAATGGCTACACCATATTCTTTCTGCTGGATGTTTAGTATTAATTCGAGCACTTCCTCTTGATACTTTCTGGAATATTCTTTAATTACAACCTCTTTGGCCATTTCCTTCACCCCGTTTGTAAACATAGTTTAATTATAACGCCATGCTCTTCCACTTACCAATAATTGGTTTTAATGTAATTAGAGTGGGGAATTTTGAGTAAATTTTTTAATTGGCGACAAACTAATTTTATGAATACATTTTTGATAAGAGGGATTCATATATGAAGGATGTTCAGGTCAACAGTTTTGAACGGTTGGGACGGATTCAAAAGGAACTGTCAGATGGTTGGATTGACTACTGGTCCAAATACTCCAACATTGATACTTGGCACTTTTGGGTGAATGCCATTTTGTTTATCCTGCCACTTATAATTTTATTTTTTACTATTGATCGAAAGCGAGCCTTTCACATTGGCTTTTTTGGTTATAGTGTCCATATGATGGCTGGATATATAGATGGTTTTGCCACCCGACTTGGATTATGGGAGTATCCTTATAAGCTTGTTCCGATCCTTCCAATCAGCATTACCTTAGATACATCACTCATCCCTGTTGTGTTTATGTTACTTTATCAATGGACACTAAAACGAAAGAAAAATTACTACATCTATGCCATCATTTTTTGTGCGTTATTTGCCTTCGGCTTAAAACCCATCTTGTCAGCCCTCCACTTCTTTCAATTCGAAGGTGGGACGAATTTCTTTCATCTATTTTTATTCTACATTTGCGGTGCAATCATAGCAAAATGGATCACAAATGTGTTTTTCTTTTTTGAAAAGAATGGATAAGACTTAAATCAAAGAGTCTTCATGGACTCTTTTTTTTATTGGTTCATAATCTTCTACTGTAATTGCGTAAATCTCATGGTCCTCCCAAACCCCATTTATTTTCAAGTATTTGGGGGAATATCCTTCCTTTTTAAACCCCGCCTTTCCTAGAATACGTTTAGAGGCTATATTCTTAGGCATGACAGCTGCTTGAACCCTGTGAAGTTGTAATTCTTCAAATGCATGCTTTAATACGGAACGAACTGCTTCTGACGCATAGCCTTTCCCGTTATGTTTTTTATCTAGATAATAACCAAGGTTAGCATTTTGAAAGGGGCCGCGAACGACACTGGATAAGGTAATTCTGCCGATGAGTTGTTGGGATTCACGATGAAAAATGCCATAAGTATAGGAACTATCGTTTTTAATATCTATAATTGCTTTTTGAATTTCCCTTAATTGCTGATCATATGAAAAATGCGAATCATCTCTCGTAGGTTCAAATGCCTGAAAAAAATCGCGGTTTTCTTTCCGAATTACAAGCATCCCCTCTGCATCACTTATCTCTAAATATCTTAAAAAAATAGATGGTTTATTCATTATTACTCCTTAAAATAATTTTGTATTAATTATATTATACATAACCCCCCTTTACGGGGACAGTCCCCCGGCGTAGTGCAGTATTAACGCGCTGGGGGACTGTCCCCCGAAAATAAAGTGTAAATTTACACCAGTTTATCCATATGATATAATTGTATGAAGGAATTGGAAATATTTTTTAAAGAAAGGGAATTTTTATTAGTGAAGATAAATAAAGAAAATAAAGGGGGTTCGATGAAGATGAAATGGATGAAAAAGCTACAAGATCGTCTTACTGGATTAACGGATGCCATTACCCGTTTCCCGCTGACGACACTATTTCTCTTAGCTTCTGCCATTGTTATTGCTTATAGTATCAATGCAGAGAAAGATCAGACGCAATTTATCTTGACCTTTATTGTGGGCGCATTTCTCAGTGCGGTATGTCAAATGATCTATGAACGTTTCTATTCTAATTCTACTAGTCGATTTACTTTAATGGGAGCCGCTGTCCTTTTATCGGCCGGATACTACCTCATTATTAAACCAACAGACTCACTTAGTATGGAAATGGGTATTCGAACAGGAGTCGCATTGTTCGCCCTGCTTATTGCTTTCATTTGGGTTCCCGTGATAAAAAGCAGCATTACTTTTAATTCCAGCTTCATGATCGCCTTTAAGTCCTTTTTCATCTCATTATTTTTCTCAGGAATTATTATGGCTGGTGTTGGCATCATTCTTGGGGCTACTGACCTATTAATTTTCTCGATTGATTATAAAGCATATTCACATGCAGCAAACATTATCTTCAGTATTTTTGCACCGATATATTTTTTATCACTCATTCCAGTTTATCTCGGTACCCACGACCCTAAAAAAACCCAAGCGGAATGGAACCGTAAAAAGGAAACAATCGATAGCGCAGCAAATTGCCCTAAGTTTTTACAAATCCTAATATCTTATATTGTTATTCCTTTGATTGCGGTATTTACCTTAATCATAGTAATTTACATTGTGAAAAATATCGGAGGAGATTTTTGGACTGACAACTTACTAGAACCAATGCTCGTTTCCTATGCGATTACGGTAATCTTGGTTTATATCTTGGCTAGCGAAATCGAAAATAAGTTTACAGCCTTTTTCAGAAAGGTTTTCCCTAAGATATTAGTACCGATCGTCCTTTTTCAAATCGCGTCATCCGTTATAAGTTTAAATGATACAGGAATCACACATACCCGCTATTATGTGATTTTGTTTGGTGTGTATGCTGCAGCAGCAGGGATTTTATTCAGTATATTACCTGTACGGAAGAACGGCATTATTGCAGCAATGTTAATCGTTTTTGCAGCTGTTTCTATCGTACCACCTGTTGATGCGTTCACGATCAGCCGTACAAGTCAAATCAAAATACTTGAAAACGTACTAGTAAAAAATAATATGCTTGAAAATAACAAAATTAAGCCAAAAGAAGCCATCCCCGACGAGGATAAAAAGACAATTACAAAAACCGTTTATTACCTAGACGAGATGGGTTACACCAAGAATATCTCCTGGTTGCCAAAAGATTTTAAAGTATATGAGGATTTTTCAGAAACATTTGGCTTTAAAGAGTATCAAGAACCTGTAGACGAAGACTTCAAACAGCCAGTTTATGTAAACTTGGATCCTTCTACGCCTATTTCAATCACAGGATACGACCTCTTTGTACAGACTGATGTTAATATGTACGATAAGCAACAAAACCAAAAGATTTGTGTTATTAAAAAAGACGAAAAGTCGTATACCTTAATGAAAAATTTCAATAAAAATCGAATAGATATAAAAGTAAAGAGTGAAAATGGTCAGGAATTACTTACCTTTAACACCAAGGAAATCTATGATAAGTTTTATAATTATCAGGGTATGAAGGAGCAAATCTCGGCAGAAGAAGCAACTTTTACTAAAGAAAATGATCTTGTTAAAATGACGATTGTTGTACAAAATCTGAATATTGATAAGCAAAACAATCAGTATGACGCCTTATTATTTGTATTTGTACAAATAAAATAATACAGAAAAAGCATGATAATGATGGAACATTATCATGCTTTTTCGTTTTGATTTAGTGTTCGTTTCCTTTATTGCAATGGCATGAAGGCCACATTCCAAATTCCATCTTCATCCATAACCATTTGGAAACCATGCTCACCCACGGAATTGGTAAATTGAACATAGCCCGTAAATTCTCCGGTTTTAATAAACTTCCCTTCTGCAAGTCCTGCGTAGCTTTTGGGAATAATCTTTCTTACCGGACGATTGGAGACTGGGATTTTCTCATCATACTCCTTCGTCCACTGCACATACCCTGCCCTATCGGTATAAAGGGCGTAGGCAATGTCGTATCTCCCTTCAAATTCTGCCTGGACATACAGCATTGCAATACTCACTGGATCAAGATCTTTTAAATGGTTTTCGTTTAAATCTCTAGAAAAAGATTTATAAACTTTCATTTGTTCATCATTTAACTGAAAACCTGAGTCAACAACGGGTTCTTCTACCTTTACTCCTTCGATATTTGCACTAAAAGGCAGCGAACCATCGAGTTTCCACCCATTTTCGTACTTTAAACCGATATGGTAAATTCGAAATGGATCAGTATCAGCCAGATCGACCGGAACTTTAAACTCTATATTCCAGTTTACGTCATTGATCTGCTTTCGACTGGCAATTTCCGCTTGTTGCCATAATAAATTCGCGTTTGCCACTCGGTTTGGTTGGGCAAGTTTACCTTGATATTCAATAATGTCCAATGCTCCAAAAATTCTATTAGCCGCCTCTTTCGTATACACATCTTGTAAATAAGCAAGAATCTTTTTCTTTGTATTGAAATCTTCACCCAAATATCTGTAACTTTCACCCTTATAGGAAAACACCTCACCCATTTCTGGACCGCCACCATTATAAATGATCAATGCATGTTCAAATGCTAGACCCACCGTTTCCTTCGCTTTTTGATCTGTAAGCTTCATCTGTTTGATGACTGTATTCTCTGCGGGAGTGGCATGTTTCGATTCAATTTCATGTTTTTCTTTAAAAATAACATCGTAACCAGCAATCATCCCAATAATCAATACGGCGGCTGTAAGTAAATTCGGTAAAAGATGCTTTCGGATTCCTCTTTTTGCAGTCTTCTGTTCCTGAGCCATCGCGGTCAATTTTTTGTGAAGATTTTCTTTAAACACTTGGTCTGGTTCTAAATCTGGCCTGTTTTTTAATGGCTGTAAAAAACTATCGTACATTTTTTCGTTCATTGAAAATCACCACCCCTTCGTTAGAATCGTTAACGTACTTTTTAAGGAGCTTAATAGCCCGGTGGTAATCCACTTTTACCTTTGATTCCTTCCATCCAAGTACTTCAGCTGTTTCTTTAATCGAATACTCCTTTAGTCCTCGAAGGATAACCACATTGCGATAATCTGGCTTTAAATGAATTAGAGCTTTTTGCAGAACACCCCAATCGTGGGTTTGAACCATTTCCTCTTCAGGAATAAAGTCTTCACTTTTTCTACTATCCGTTAAAATTGAAGGCAAAATAGAAATCATCTTCTTTTTTCGATAATGGTCGATTGCCGTTCTTCTGGCAATAGACAAAATCCATGTTTTCAAAGATGATTCCTGCCGGAAAGTTTCATAAGCCTTAAATACTTTAATAAAGGTATCTTGCGTCAGATCCTCCGCTTCTATCTTGCTATTCGTAAAATATAACAAATAATGATAAACATCATCAAAATGCTGCTCATACAGCTTTTCAATGATCTCATTTCGCTCACTCAATCTCCTCTTCCCCCTTCACCTGCCAATTAGTCGTTTCAACCAAGGGAATGGTTTCAAAAAAATAAAAAAACATTTTTGGGACATTTTTTTGGGGGACAGTCCCCCGGCTAAGTAACGCATTAAAGCACCGGGGGACTGTCCCCCAATTATATTCTCTAACGACTTTTTATTTCCTTCTTCTCCCAGTAATGTTTTGTCTATCTAAAATGCCTACCACTTGTACCATAATTATTAATTCTTGTTATACTAATAGGCAGTGTGATTTTTTTAGAAAGATTAATGAATGAGGTGAATTTTAAATTGAAGATAATAGAGACTGAAAGGTTAACCCTACGTTGGCTAGAACCAGAAGATGCAGAGTTTATTCTAGAACTTTTAAATGATCCAACTTGGATACAGTTCATCGGAGACAGAGGCATAAGAACAATAGAAGATGCTAGAAACTATATTGTCAATGGACCGATGGAAATGTATGAGCGCCTTGGTTTTGGGTTGTTTCTAACAGAACTAAAAGAGAAAAAGGTTCCGATTGGAATTTGCGGATTGATAAAAAGAGAAGGATTAGATGATGCTGATATCGGCTTTGCTTTTGTATCACGATATCAAGCAGCAGGATATGGCTTTGAAGCAGCGTCTGCGACATTAAAATATGGTTACGAAAAACTTGGACTTAAGCGAATAGTGGCAATCACTTCAAAAGATAATGAAGCATCCTCCAAACTGTTAGAAAAAATCGGCATGACCTTCGAAGGACACATTACACTGCCAAATGACAAAGAAGAACTAAAGCTCTTCGGATATGGGGACAGTCCCCCAGCCAAGTAACGCGTTAAACCCCCGGGGGACTGTCCCCCGGGGATTTAACGTGTTACTCTTCACCTACTTTTCAGAAATAATCTACCAGAGCATGAAAGAAGATTAATGGAATGATAGACCCAATACCGATATAGACGATAGAAAACCAAAGCCCAATAAGTGTTGTTCGTACCACTCCTGAAATTCCTTGATATGTGTGGGCAAGCCCGAATAATAATGAGGATAGAATTAACATAAACTATATCGATAAATCTGGAAATAAATAACTTAAGAAAAAAATTAAAAATCCACGGTAAATATTTTCTTCGGTTATACCTGCAGTCAAAGATACGAATGTCCAGGCCTTTCTCTCTTCTATCGATACTGGCATCATTTCTCCATGCTTATTTTTATTGGACTCTTCTTTTTTCATCTTATCTATAGAATTCTTAATCTTTCTATTAAACTTATACCCGACTGTTAAAACCAATATTGAGAGAACAAAGATCAACCCAATTATAATAGCGGAATAGGTAACTCATTTTCCAAGCCTTTCAGTATGTAGTGTAATGGATGTAAGACCAATTTTTTCGAATGTTAGGTCTGTGAATAGCACTAATCCTAAAATGAATAATGTAGGAACCCATATGCTAATAATTGATTTCTTGTAAAATCTCAATCTTTCTTTAACATCTTTTTTCACATTTCTCTTAAACTTTTTAAAATTATAATAACCAACAATTGGTTCATAGGTTAATGTAAAAAGTACAACTAACCACAACTACAGTCAATTACACCACCTCATTTTTTGATACGATTGTGTTTACCTGTCTCATGAATACATCATCTTCATCTAATGACAGGTATATTTTTCTTGTCCAATGCTTCCTACCAATACCGTCTTTAATCAAAACAGGTTCCTTTAAAGCGATTTCAATATTAGGACCCTCAAATTCTAATAAGGTAGCAACCCACACATCTTTTCTTTTTTTGTCTATTTCATAATTAATTTTCCCACTCTGGATCCGCTCTATATTTCTTATAAATATTTCTAATTTCATTCGCAAACCAAATCTGAGATGAATTTTATCCTGATATAAAAGAACTGGATTTCGAATAATGGCTTTGTAATCACCAATTAGAAAGGCAATCATATACAAGGAAAGAACCAAATGAATCCATGCCGCTAATCTGCTCCAGTTATGAAGGAAATACGAAACCCCAATCCCTTCTAACAATAAAACAAAGATAAAACCAAACACCATCCCACCATAACCCATTTTTTTATGAAGGGTAAATACATTTATGCTATCTAGATTTCTTTTTTTCGTTTTTGAAAAGAGATAATAGACCATTAAAAGGTCCCTTGTAACAAAAGTTGCCAGTACTTTATTATTTACTTGGCTTAAAACCATTTTTTCTATTCTTTCTTCTACCAGAATATCTTTTTCCGTATTCTTATAAGCTTTGACAAATCGACTAAGTCTCCATATACCTAAACAGACTAATAGGACTTCAAGAAATATCCAAACTTTAACTGGAAATGTACTCATGTTAGCCCCCCATTTCAATTTTATTCCTCTTCCTTTACAATATCAGAGAGTTTCTTCAACACATCATGATAAACCACGATATCCTCCGGAGAAAGCTTCATGAAGTATTTTTCTAACACACGCCTCTCTGCCTGTTCTAATTCCATAAAAAACTCTAAAGCTTTTTCATCTAAATACACAAAAATCTCTCTTCTATTTTCCTTATTGGTTTCTCTTTTTACATATTTTTTCTCTTCCAATACTTTTACGAATTGACTAGCTGCACTTGGTGTTGCGTTGATAATTTGAGCAATTTCATTCATGGTAAATCTTTCAGTATCCTTAAGAAGGTTTAACACTAACGATTGCTTTGAGGATAGATCATACTCTTGAAAAAGTGTCTGAAATTCACTCAAAAACACCTTACTCATCTCTTCAGAATACCTTTGAGCCTCCATCAACAGCTTCATCATATCCATAACCATTCACTCCATGTGTAATAATTAATGTTTACTTAACACTTTAACTTATCTAAACAGTTAAGTTAACTTAACTATATTATACCAAATAATTCCTTTTATGTAAAATGGGGAATTAAATGGGGACAGTCCCCCGGCGAGTTAAAGCGTTACTCCACCGGGGGACTGTCCCCAATCCTTGCCCTTCTTCATAATCTCTTAACATTTTATTCATTCTGCCTTAAAGTACAGGTTATATAATGGGTTTGTGTTAAATCAGTTATTAAAAGGAGGAACCAAAAATATGTTTTTAAAGAAACTTACTGAAAACAAGCAAATCACCGTGGATTACTATACAGATGGTAATCTACAAACGATTAAAGGCCGTGTATATCGACTTAATTTGATTGAGCAACTTCTGTCACTTAAAGACGATAAACAAAAGTCGTTCACCATTCGTTTATCGTGTATCAGACACATTTATTAATTCAGCTGCGATGCATTTATTTTACCTGCCTATTAAGTTTTTCTAGTTCTTCTTCGATGGTCTTGATGTCAATTCGCTCAAATAACGGTTTTACATCCTTCACCGTCATAGGAGTGGATTCGATAAACGTCCAAGTAAATTCTTCCACACCTAACAGATCCTTTATTTGATTACTTGAGAATGGCAAGAATGGAGCAAGTAATTGGGCGAGATTGATAATAATAAGGCTGCAATTGAAAAGTGTATGATCGCAGCCAACCGTATCCTCTTCCACCTGTTTCCACGGTTTTTGTTCATCAAAATATTTATTGGTGAACCTAACCAGATCAAATATCTCTTCTAACGCCTGTTTAAATTGACTCCGTTCGGTAAGCTGACCCACAGTCCCGTAAATATTTCTTATCTTTTTTTCAATGGTAGGATCCAGGAAACTTTGTGGTACCCTACCATCATAATATTTCGCGATAAACTTCAAAGTCCGGTTTACGAGATTCCCATACCCACCTAACAATTCGGCATTATGACTATAGATAAACTCTCTCCAGGAAAAATCCGTATCCCTATTTTCCGGAGCATTAATGGTTAAAAAATATCGAATGGAATCAGGATGATACTTATCTAAAACATCTGGTACCCATACAGCCCAGTTACGGCTGGTGGAAATCTTTTTCTTTTCAAGTGTCAAATATTCGTTTGAAACAATATGATCCGGCAGCGCTGGGCTATTGATTCCCATAAGGATAGCCGGCCAAATGATACTGTGAAATGGAATATTATCTTTTCCGTGGACATAGTAAGTGGTCACATCTTTAGCCCAAAATATTGATTCGTCTTCCCCTGTTTCCAGCGCCCATCTTTTACTTGCGGAGTAATAACCAGAGAGCGCTTCGATCCAGACATAAATTTTTTTCGCTTCAAACCCTTCGACAGGTACACTAATTCCCCATTCAATATCCCTTGAAACTGCTCGATCAAGCAAACCTTCATTGAGATATCTTTCTGTCAAATGGACTGCATTCTCACGCCATGCTCTATTTGCTTTTGCCTGGCTGACTACAGATTGAAGCTGCTCTTGAAACAAACTTAACGAAAAATAAAAGTGTTCCGTCCTTTTTACGGTTGGAGAATTTCCACATAACTTGCATTTTCTCTCTAATAAATCTAATGGATCTAATATAGTCGAGCAGTAATCACATTGGTCTCCTCGGGAAGATTGACCGCAATTAGGACATAATCCCTCCACATACCGGTCAGGGAGGAACTGGTCACAGGTTTCGCAAAAGGTTTGTTCTACTTCTTTTTTATAAATGTACCCATTTTCCAAAAGCTCGAGAAAGATTTCTTGTACAGTTTTGCGGTGGTGCTCAGTGTCTGTTCGGGTATAGCAATTATAGGAAAATCCCAATCGTTTAAAGTTATTTTCAAATTCTACGTGATACCGGTCAGCTATTTCTCTTGGCGAGACACCTTCTTGTTTTGCTCTTATGGCAATGGGGGTTCCGTTGCAGTCACTCCCTGAAACATACAAGACCTGATCCCCTTTTTGCCTATAATAACGGGCTAAAATATCCCCTGGCAGTAAACTTGCGATGTGACCTAAATGCAATGAGCCATTCGCGTATGGCCAAGCGCCTCCAATAAAAACATTCATTTACAATTCCTCCTTTTTTCTTGAAACAACAAAAAACCCCGCCCCTATCTATAAATAGATAAGGACGAGGTTGATTTTCTCGTGGTTCCACCTTAATTCACCAAATGCTCACACAATTGGTCTCAACAAGTACGGAGCATTCATTTTAGATGCTCTTATACTGTGGTTTTGATAACGAGTACCCAAAACTCGTCGCAGCCTACTTATAACAAAAAAGTTACGTTCAATGCGAAGCTCAGAGGCCATTGTTCAAATGAGTATTTTTGCTTCTTCTCAGCTACCGAAGCTCTCTGTGAAAAATAGAATCACTTTACTTTTCCTCATCATTGCCTAATTGCGGTTAAATTGGATTTATTATACAACAGAGAAAATAGACTGGCAACCTTTTTTTTGGGGGACAGTCCCCCGTTACTTTAAAGCTTCACTCTAGGTGGGGACAGTCCCCCACTTGTTTAATGCGTTACCCCGCCGGGGGACTGTCCCCCCATCATCATAACTTTTCTACTCTTGCTTTTTTCCAAAATATGAATTTTGCAAAACGATTCTCCAGCCATCTGGATCCTCTATAGTTACTCCTGCATTTTTCCAATATGGATTTTCTGGTTCCACCTCGAAATAACCCATATCTCCCAAACGCTTAACAACTTGATCTCTCGCATCAAGATCTGGCATGTAAAAAACGAGCAAATTGTCTTCTGATGGAGGCGGACATGGAACCGCGTCTTCATGCTGGGTAAACTCCAAATGATAGGTTGTATCCGGCAACCCTAACATCACCCCATCATACCCATTATGATTTTCAAAATGACCGACTACTTTTAATCCCAAACCATCACGATAAAATTCAACCACCTTTCGTAACTGATTCGTCGGCCGTGCAATTCTAAATTGAACCACTTGTAGTTGATCAGACCAAGCATGACTCATACCTTTCACCTCATTCATTTTACTTATATTCACTATAAGAATATTACCATTATTAAACAAACCCTGTAATCGATTTTTAGTTTGATACTGTCTACAACTTTAGTCTTAATTTTCATAAAAAAATACGTCTCTACCAATAAGTAGAAACGCTAAGAAATCCTTATATTCTCCCAATATATTTGGGATCCCTAACAATTCCCGGCTGACCTGGAACCCAATTGGCAGGTACTCCCTCTTGCGTCCTTCTAGCATGTTGAATTCCCTGGAGGATGCGCAAAATTTCATACACATTTCTCCCTACCTCCAAAGGGTAGACCATTTTTGTAACAATCGTACCATCTGGGTCCACAATAACTGTTGCCCTAAAGGTTGAACCTAAGTTTTCATTCAGTACTCGGTATGCCTTACTAATTTCAAGATTTCGATCACTCAACAGCGGAAATTTCACCTTCGATGCTGAAGGAGACACCTCTGTAAATACCTTATGAGCATACACACTGTCAGTACTAATACCTAATACTTCAGCGTCTATTACTTTCAATTGATCATGAATAGCAGCGACCGCTGCCAATTCTGTCGGTCAAACGAATGTAAAGTCACTTCCGTAAAAAAATAAAATTACCCATTGCCCACGATAACTTTCAAGACTAACCGCTTTTATTTTTTTCTCTACATTATCGTAAGCTTCTGCCGTAAATAATGGAGCAATATCCATCGTTTGTGCACAGCTAGGAAGATGGCATCCATCCTGATGACTTCTAAAATCCACTAACCCACCCCCATTTGAACTCATGCTTTTTGTATTGTATGTTTAGTTTATTGTCCAGTTGAATAATTTAATGGTAAATTATTTTTTACTAAAAATAATATTTTACATTGTTTTATTTATAAATTAGTAATAAAATAATTACTAAACAAAGGAGGTTTATCAGTGATTAACGATATTGCAAAAGAATACCTGGCTCTGATTCCTAACCTTTTTGGAAGTTTTAAAGAACTGAACAAGGGATCAGTAAACCTATCACACATGCAGAATCACGTGGTCGAATTTATGTATATGCAACAGAGACCTTTGAACATTAAAGAAATCAGCTCTGGTCTTAATATCGCAAAGCAACAACTAACAAATATCATTAGTGACTTAGAAGCAGGAGGCTACTTGAGTAAGGTGCCTGACACCAAAGACAAACGAGCGGTACTGGTGTCCCTAACCCCAAAAGGGAAAGAAATTGAGGAAAAAAAGTGGACCGAAATTTATCAAAAATTCAGCCATAATCTAGCAAAATTAACCGACGAAGATCAGCTCGATTTAAGCTTCGCTCTTCATAAAGTGAATGTATTATTTAAAAAAATGGAGGAATCATGATGAGTCAAAGAGAACGAGTGACTATCTTAGTTATCGGTGTCATCATAGGCATAGTGATGGGTTTGATTTTTAAAGATATGTACAAATGTTTAATTACAGGAATAATAACAGCCTCAACAATTATGGTAATAAAGAGTCAGCAAGCAAAGAAAACTCTTAAAAAATAATGCTTTTACACAAAGAACCCTCTTCGGTTCTTTTTTATTTGGTTACTAGCCATAGACGTAAGCCGTTACAGAGTGTCTTATTGCCACATTTATTATAGTAATTGTAAAAAACATGAATTTGACCAAGTGGAGGAATCATTGTGGCATCAAAAAAGAAAGACAAGTTCTTTACTTATTTAATGAACCTTTCCTTAAACCTCAAGGAGAGTGTAAACTACTTTGCTGACTACGAAATCAATGATGAAAATGATTTAAAAATTTTTTCAAACAAAATGAAAGAATTTGAAATCAATGGAGATATAGTAGTTCATGATTTGATTAAAGACTTGAATACAGTATTCATTACTCCTCTTGAACGAGAAGATATTTTATCACTCTCTCTTAGGATGGATGATATTTTAGACGGTTTAGAACATACCGCTGCTCATTTTGAGATGTATTCTATTTTGAAAAAGGACAAGTTTATGCTTAATTTTATAGAAGCAATCAAAAGTTGTGTGTACGAAATTGATCTAGCGATTACCCTCTTATCTGCCAAACGATTAAAAGATATTAGAGAACATGTATTAAAAATTAAAGAATTTGAATCTACCTGTGACCACATCCTACGCGGCTCCATTAAACAGTTATTCACCATGGAAAATGACCCCATCCATATCATTCAATACAAATCCATTTATGAAGGACTAGAAGAAATTTCTGACAGCTGCCAAGCCGTGGCCAATATGTTTGACACCATAATTATGAAAAATGATTAATAAAAACGATACGGGACAGATAAACTGTCCCATACGTTTTACTTGTTCACATCTCTTTGTGCATTTAACGCTTTCTTTTCAAGACCATTTGCATTTTCCTGAGCAAACTCTACATCAGCTTTTGGTAGAGCCTTGTTTTTATCCTTTTTATTCTTAGCCATACAGAAACCCTCCCTTACCATGAAAATTTGCCATACACAATTTTAGTTTGCTTACTTTTAAAATGACTATGTAAAAAATAAGACAAGCTGCTTGAAATAGCGCTTGTCTTATTTTCTATTCCCCTTCCATTTTTAAAAAAGTCAGAGGCAAAATACCACTGACTCGATGAGAATACCTTAATAGTCATCATCAAAATTAGAAAAACCAATCGATGAAGCATGAGCTTCTTCCCACTCCTGCTTCTGTTGTTTTTTCTGAATATCTTTTAATTCTGCGCAAAGTCTAAACACATCTACTTGCTGTTCATAATGCCATTCGAGCGCAATAGAAGTATATAATTCATTTAGCTGCGCATAGGAAAAATCCTTCGTAGACTGAATGACTTCCTGTAACTCTTCCGCAGAAAGTATTTGATCAATTTTTTTGCTAAGTAAATACTGATGGCGAAGCTCTTTCGTTGGTACCTTAATCTCGTAAGCACGATCAAAACGACCCGAACGGTTCATCAACGCTGGATCAATTTTTTCAGGATAATTCGTTGTCCCAATGATAAAGATCCCTTCCTTTGATGTTGCCCCGTCTAGCACATTAAGGAAAACTGAACGAACACTGGCAGGCATCGAATCAATATCCTCAATCACCAATACTAATGGCGCTAATTTTAGAATTGACTTAAATACCTCTTTAATTGTATAACTCGATGTAAATTCTGTAATCTGCCAATAGGCAACTGGCGCATGAATGCTGCTGGCGATCGATTTCACGAGCGTTGTCTTCCCATTCCCTGGCCTACCGTAAAGCAGAATCCCTCTTTTATAAGGGATATCATACTTCTTGAAAAATTGTCCCTCTTCTAAAAAGAATTCATCAATGGAGCGGTAAATCTCTCGCTTCATTGTCTCCTCTAAAAACACATCTTCCCGATTTACCATCGTAGTAATACTATCAATCTCTGTTTCTACCCCTTCTTCTGTATCAGTAAAAACAGTGATATAGTTTTTAATATAGTCTCTTTTTCGTTTAAGAACATACTGCAAAAATGAAATCATGCACGCATCATTTTTAGCAAAAATAAAATCACGGGTCATTTCTCCGTCACTTTGATAGATTAAAAGCTTTCCAAGGGCAACTTCATAATTCGGATAATAAAATAGACCATTATTAATCCGTGGTTTGACGATGAACTCCATCGCTTTATCGTTATGGTTAGACGAAATCGTTCTCGTTTCCCCTTCTTTGTAGATATGACAAATAAGCTGAACCTCTGAAGATTCCTCCTTTAAGTCCTCTTCAAGGATATCCCAGATCTCATTCGATGTATCTTCATCAGAATACATCTGAAAATCAATTCCCACTTCGTTATGAAGCTTGTCTTGAAGCGTAGACACAACTTTTCCATAATCATAATAGTATGGTAATGATTTTCGCGCCATTTCTTTTGTGTCAAACAAAACATTTATATTTTTCATCTAAGTCTCCTTATCATTGTTTTGGATAAGTTGCTTGCAAAAAAGCAACAGATTGCTTGATTAACGCTTTTAACACCTCAACATCAATATCTGCAACTTTATTCACGTACACACACGCCTTACCCGATGTATGCTTTCCAAAATCTTTTAATAATTGTTCTCTCTTTGTATCGCCTGTGGCAAAATACAAACTGATTTTTGCTTTTCTTGGTGAAAAACCTACTAGTGGTGCATCACCTTCATGTCCAGAATCATATTTATAATGGTACGAGCCAAATCCAATAATACTCGGTCCCCACATCTTTGCCGGATAGCCAGTAGTTTCTGTAAATATATCTAATAGTTTATAGGCATCTTCACGTTTCTTTGGACTTTCAACTTGTTCAATAAATTCAATGACACTATTGTCGGTTTCTTTAGTTTTTAATTCATACATAGCAAAAACCTCCTTTTTCCATAATTACCATTATAATAATTATGGTCACACTTAATACTACGCCATAAAAAGGATTTTTCCTTCTTTATTGTAACATTTGAAACAAAAGGTTTCTTTGGACGTCTATTAAAGTAGGAGGTGGTATTTTGAGGAAATTAGTAAGCATGATTTCACTATTGTTTATAGTGTTCTTAACTGGTTGCCAGACAAATCAAGGCATAGTCATTGATTGGGTTGATTTTGTAAAATGGGAAGGAACCATGTATGACGGAATATATTCCGCTGCGATTTCGGATGAAAAGTTCATCGGGAAGAAAATAGGTGAGGTGAAATTTAGGGTCTCAGACAATGTTTCCGACCCCGAATATAAAGTGAAAAATGGAGATGCTGCTTTTCACGAAAAAGGGACAGACATCTTTTCTGTAAAGGGGTATCCAAATCTAATCGCCTTAAAGTCATCTACAGCCGTTCACCAATATCAGCTTTATTATTCAAGGGAAAAAACTCAGTACAAATGGCACTACGATGACCTTCCCCTCGAAAAAGTAAATAAAATTGAAATCTATCAGGCCTATACAACAGAAGGAAACAAGCGGATTTCGGAAATAACTAAAGTAGAAGAGGTTTCCCGCTTCATTGAAATATTGAAAAATAGTAAAGACTCCCCTAGCTTCGAACCAAACACAGAAAAAGGAGACCCTGTCTATTATAAAATGGTCCTCTATACAGAAGACCCTGTCGCCTACATGTACGACTTTATGTACGACGGCCAAACATACTACTGGCAT
This sequence comes from Bacillus sp. SORGH_AS_0510, assembly GCF_030818775.1. Classification (NCBI taxonomy): domain Bacteria; kingdom Bacillati; phylum Bacillota; class Bacilli; order Caryophanales; family Bacillaceae; genus Bacillus; species Bacillus sp. SORGH_AS_0510. The sequence goes on from NZ_JAUTAU010000001.1 coordinate 2,810,575, forward strand.
CCCTCCGAAACAGGCATATTAGCCAATGACATGCAAACCTTTATTCATGGGGACAGTCCCCCGCCGCAGTAAAGCATTACCGCGCTGGGGGACTGTCCCCTAATATGTATTCGTCGCGATTTGCTTTCTCAATATTGCACCTAACAAAACAATAGTATATTGTGGTATTCGGTGATATGGTTCATCAACTTAAACCATTAACTGATTGTTGGAGGTAATTTCTATGAAAGCAATGGCGATTGATAGGTATGGAAAAGTTCCAATGCGTTTAGCAGAAATACCTATGCCTGAGATTGATGAATATGAGGTACTTGCAGAAATTCATGCAGCCAGTATTAATCCTGCTGACTTTAAGATACGGGATGGGAAAGTGAAATTGTTAGTTAAATATAAAATGCCTCTAATCTTAGGGAATGACTTTTCTGGTGTCGTTGCGAAGGTTGGCGCAAAAGTCACTCGTTTTAAAGTGGGGGACGAAATTTATGGTCGCCCACGTAAGAGTAAAATTGGTACTTTTGCTGAATATATCGGTATTCATGAAAATGACATCGCCTTAAAACCAAAGAATTTGAGCTTTGAAGAAGCAGCATCGATTCCGCTGGTTGGGTTAACCTCCTATCAAGCCCTAACAGACATTTTGCATTTACAAAAGGGACAAAAAATTCTAATTCACGCTGGTTCTGGGGGTGTCGGTACATTTGCTATTCAACTGGCCAAAATAATGGGTGCAACTGTGGCAGCGACTGCCAGTGAAGCAGGTACGAATTTAGTCAAATCTCTTGGTGCAGATGAAATTATTAATTACAAGACAGAAAAATTTGAAGAGAAATTGAAAAACTTTGATGCCGTATTTGATACACTTGGAGGCGAGATACTTGAAAAATCATTCAAAGTGATAAAAAGCGGAGGAAAAATTGTGTCCGTTTCGGGATTACCGAATGCTCGTTTTGGTAAAGAATATGGTTCAGGATTTTTTAAAACGTTGTTGTTTACAGCAGCAAGTTATAAACTTACTGCGCTTGGGAAGAAGCATAATGTTCAATATACGTTTTTGTTTATGAAACCAAGTGGAAATCAATTACAGATAATCACAGATTTTATTGAGGCTGGTAACATCAAACCTATAATTGATAGAGTTTTTCCTTTTGAAGAAGCTCAAAAAGCGATGGAATATGTGGAGTCAGGAAGAGTGAAAGGGAAAATAATATTAAAAATTAAATAGTTGTAGTTTACTCTTCGTTCAAACTTTATTCTAAAGCTACAAATGCTCTTCCAGGCATTACTTGATAAAATTCGCAGTGAACAAAGCCCTTAAACGCTAAAAAACAAAGCAGCGGCATAATAATATCCGCTGCTTTTAGTAGCATTACTGCAAATTAAAGAACACCTGGCCACCGACCATCTCTTCATACCAAAAATGCGCTTTTCCCCTAGCTTTAATCCACTTAGTAATGTAGCCCTCTTTTTAACTACCAAAATCATACTATTGTTTTTTAATAGGAGTGACCACAGAAAATAAACTTTCGGTAGGATCTGATACATTAAATTCAATAATCTTGTATCCAGTATCCCCTTCTTTGTACTCGGTATTAGTTGTAATAGCTAATTGGTTACGGTCCATTCTACTTACTTCCCTTCTAACAATATCACACAGAAGTTACTATATGTAGAATGTTAAAAAGGGTGCTTAATTTTTTCAAAAAAAGTCATGCCCTTGTAAATAGACTTTAATTTAATGTCACACTCTTGTTCTTTTTTTGAAAAATTTAAATGATATGATATTTTGTGCAAGCTCCAATTGATTTTATAAAAAGAGAGTGAAAATTATGCTGAACGTAAAAGAAGCAGCTGAACATTTAACCTCGGCTGGCATTGCCGCAAGTGAAGATATGGTAATGAATTGGATTGAGGAAGGAAAACTTAAGGCCGAAGTCGCCCAAAGAAGGAAAACTACATACAAAATCAGCGTTAAGGATCTTACTGAATTCATCATTCAAAAGCATGTTGCACAACTGATTTCACAAAATGAACAGTCACATCGTGAAAACCGGTACCTTACCGAGCAATTAGAGCTACTAAAAACCCGTGTACATATTGAACAATCAAAAGTACGCACCTTAAAAAAATTGCTTAACTCACAAATTGAAGGCACCGAACCTAGTACTTTTCCCTATGATGAGTTGTTGGGTTTAAAGAAACAAAACTCGAATAATAGCCAAACACTAAAAAAAGAATTTAAAAAACTGCTGAAAGCCCTCCATCCTGACCGGGGAGGTGATGAAAGGCTGTTTAAGGTGTTCCATGAACATTACGAGAACCTTAAATAATCATGAACAAACACTATACTATAGGTTCTTTATATAAACAAAATTGTTTTGTAGCTCCTTTTCACTAACTGAAATCCTAATTGCTAAATCTTTGGTCCGCAATACAAAATCTTTGACCCCAATAAATTCGGATTCAGCAATTAAATAGAATTGTGTTCCTTTTTTTATACCATTAAAATTTTTCTTAAGCTTATAGATCTTCATTTACTTACCGAACTACTCCCATACTATTTTTAACAAATATATTCGACAACCTTTTTTCTTATATTACCATAAATCCTACATCCACTTCTTTAACACAATAAAAAAATGACATGTGACCATTCACACGTCATTTTTTTATATTTAAAAGTGCTTCCTTCATTATGAAGCTTTTTGAATACGGATGGTCTTTCCTTCTTTACGTTGCTTCTTAAATTCAGCTGCTGCTGTAAAAAGAACGTCTGTAGAAGAGTTAAGAGCTGTTTCAAACGAATCCTGTAAAACTCCGATAATAAATCCTACTCCAACCACCTGCATCGCCACATCCCCAGGAATTCCGAATAAGCTACATGCAAGAGGAATTAACAACAATGAACCACCGGCAACACCTGAAGCGCCGCAAGCACAAACCGCTGCTAATACACTAAGAATAATTGCAGTAGGAATGTCCACTTGAATGCCAAGTGTATGTACCGCTGCAAGTGTCAAGACAGAAATCGTAACGGCTGCACCAGCCATATTAATCGTCGCACCCAGGGGAATAGATACAGAATACGTATCCTTATCTAGACCCAAATCTTCACACAATTTCATATTCACAGGAATATTAGAAGCCGAGCTTCTTGTAAAAAATGCTGTAATTCCACTTTCCTTTAAACACTTAAACACAAGTGGATATGGGTTTTGGCGAATATTTACGAACACGATGATTGGGTTCACTACTAAAGCAACAAGAAGCATACATCCAATCAAAACAGCCAGCAATTTCCCATAACTTAGTAAAGACTCAATTCCATTTGCAGTAATAGAGTCAAATACTAGACCCATGATTCCTAATGGAGCGAATCGAATAACCCATGTAACTAATTTCGAAACCGCATCAGAAAAATTAGCAATCAATGTTTTAGTAGTATCAGCAGCATTTTTCAGTGCCAAACCAAGTAGTACCGCCCATGCTAAAATACCGATATAGTTCGCGTTAAAAACTGCTTTTACTGGGTTATCAACTACGTTTAGAAGTAATGTTTTTAGGACTTCCACTACACCCCCAGGAGCCGTAACATCCTCCGCTCCTTTACCTAGAGTTAAGCTAACAGGGAACACAAAACTTACGATTACCGCAATAAATCCAGCTAAAAAGGTGCCCAAAAGATATAGGACGATGATGGTTTTCATATTCGTTTTTTGGCCACTCTTATGTTGCGCAATGGCCGACATAACCAGGAAAAGTACCAATACAGGTGCGATTGCTTTTAATGCCCCAACAAATAACGATCCAAAAATGGCCACTGGTTTTGCAACATCCGGAATCGAGACAGCCAAAATGATTCCAATAATCAAACCAACAATAATTTGTTTGACCAAACTCAATTGATTCCATTTCTTCCATAAACTTTTCAAAGATAGCCCCCCTAGTAGTGTAAGATCATTTCAACATTTCATGGTCATTTTAGAAGTCTTGGCAAGAGTCTACATTTCTAGCAAACTAGTAACATCAATTCCCGCTGTACCTCATCACCTTAACCATTAAATAATAAGTAGTATTATATAGAATATTTAGATATATTACAATAGCTTCATTACTATTGTAAATTAAAAGATTATCGAGTCATCGTAGCTAAAAAAAATAAAGCTCTAGTCGTAACTAGAGCTTTTATGGATTAGTTTTCAATTCGCTTTTCGATATGAAACAACCGTTTGTCCATTTCTGTTAACCTGTTATTTAGATAATCTACTTCGAAATCTGTTTTCTTTTTACTCGCCTTCAAAATTCCTACTACGTCCTCAGCTTGGGCAGTTTCAATTCTATTAACAGTTTCCTTGACCTCTTTAATATCAGATTTTACATCGACCATATCGGTTTTTACTTCTTTCATATCTGTTTGTAATTCATTTATATCCGTTTTTACTTCTTGCATATCCGCTTGCAATACTCTGATATCCAATTTTACTTCTTGCATATCCGTTTGCAAAACTCTGATATCCGTTTTTACTTCTTGCATATCCGTTTGCAATACTCTGATATCCGTTTTTACTTCTTGCATATCCATTTGCAAGACTCTGATATCCGTTTTTACTTCTTTCATATCCGTTTGTAATACTCTGATATCCGTTTTTACTTCTTGCATATCCGTTTGCAATACTCTAATATCCGTTTTTACTTCTTGCATATCCGTTTGCAATACTCTGATATCCGTTTTTACTTCTTTTATATCCGTTTGTACTTCTTTCAAACCCGTTTGTAATTCTTTTAAGATTCCAAGAATCTGTTCTTCCATTCCGCTCACCATCCATTTTTTTATTATAAGGGAATTTGCAATTGAATTCTACTTTATTAACTGCTGAAACTTTTTGAATGTGAAATAATTTTTGATAGAAAATAGAGGCTTAAATTAGAGTGAAGAGTTTACTGAGGATGCTTTTCCTTGCTCCATAGAGATGATCTTTTCTATTTGTAACATAACTGAAAGGACATGAATAAATGCCTCGTGTAGTGTAGATGTTTTTAAATATCTTTCATAATGATGATGGATACAGCTGGCCATCGCTTCTCTAGCTTTGTAGTCGAAATGATAGAAGTCAACAATTGGGAAAAATAAACCGCCACCTAGTGGAAGTAAGGTTCCTGCTACGATTTCACCCTTTTTAACAGGGACTGCGGTTGGATCATTCACTATAACATCCATTGTTTCTTCTGCCATAATATCAATTGCAACAAACGCGCGATCATTATATTTATGGCCGACAAAATAGAACTTAGGAACGGCACGATTGCATTCTTTTAACCATGAGGTAATGAAGGGTTTGTTTCTCAGCAGATGTTTTTTCTGCGCTAAATAATCTTCCATACATCTCAACTTAGGCTGTCGAGTTGATTGATATAACAAATGCCACCAAAACAGATTGTCTATTAAACCTTGTCGTTTTTCGATCCTAGGCTCATGGTCATCTACCAATTCCTCTAGAAGGGAAAGATTCTCATCATGGTAATACTCATCGAATGCATAGATCATAAAATCCCGAATAAATTCGTCTACCATAAGCTGTCTTATTTCTTCTGAAACGGGATAATCAGGCCGAAATGTCTTTGCCTTCAGGTCTGCTTGAACAAGTTCAAAAACATTTCTAACGTTTTCTTTTAATTTCATCTTCTCTCTCATTCCTTTCAAATCTATTTTTGATGTTATTTATATTTAGATTGCTCTAATATACTCATTTAAGAAAATGGCAAAACTGGCCTTCCTATATACAAAAAACAAGGATAAAAAAAATTAGAGGGTTTATGTATGATTAGATAGCTTTGAAAGAGTAAATGTAAGTGGCAGTAAATGAGTAGTGGATGAAGATTTAGCTAGAAGGAAATTTGAAGTAAATAACAAACCTAGTATATCATTTATATAATTGAAATGGTGATCACTATAATAGATTTCACAAAAGTGTAATAATTAAAAAAAGCAGTGCCAAAGAAATATTCGGCACTGCTTCCTTAATGTTTTATCTAAACCTTCATAACTTCAACATTTTGAGTTTTATCGAAAACTCCAGCTAAATAATCAATAGCCGTCAGGTACACCATCCCATTCCCTTCTAGCTTTGGAGAATACCCAAGTGGAACCGTTCTCTTAATGATTTGCGCATAAAGTTCAGGCTCTGTTAGCATTCTCTCAAATGATTCGAACGTAAGGGCTTTTAAAAGGGCTAAAGCACCTGAAACATGTGGTGTGGCCATCGAAGTTCCACTCAGCCTTGCATACTTCCCTCTTAAATAGGTGGAAAGGATATTCTCACCAGGAGCCACAAGATCCACTTCATTATTAGAATTAGTAAAATCAGAAATTTGACGGTCTAGGTTAATCGCGCCAACACTAATGACCTCATTGTAGGAGCCAGGGTAGCCAAATTCATTGGTTGTATCCTGGCCATCTCCTTCATTGCCAGCCGCACATACGACCAAAATATTATTCGCAATCGCCTTTTGAATTGCTTCGTGTAATTCAGGGACATCCTCAGGGCCACCAAGACTCATGGAAATAATATCCGCCTTTTGTTCAATCGCGTAATAGATACCATTGATAATCCATTCATACTGACCGGAGCCATTTCGATCTAGGACTTTAACAATTAGTAGATTGGCTTCAGGAGCAACACCAACAACTCCTTTTTGGTTCATCGTCGCTGCGATCGTACCTGCCACATGCGTGCCATGACCGCTGTAATCCCGGAAAACCTCTTTAATACCTTTGTCATCCTGAGTAAAATTCCTACCACCAATAATCCGTTCCTTTAAGTCGGGATGGGTCAAGTCACAACCAGTGTCAAGGATGGCTACCGTGACTCCTTTTCCTTTTGTTTTCTCCCACACTTTTGGGGCTTGAATCATTTCTACCCCGTTTGGCACCTCGGTTACTTCTTCAACCTCTGCAATCAATTGGTACGGAATTAAGCGCATTTGTCGCTCCATCTTTTTCCCTCCTACAGATTTATTGAAGCCAACCCATGATGTTATTAATAGTTTAACAATTCTGAATCTATTAATATTGATTCTTTTGGCATATTTTTCTATCATTCAACTCCTATCTTATTGGGAAAAAAATTTAGTTTCCAATTTTTATATAGGAGAATGATAGAAAAAGAGAATGGTGAATGAGAAAAATTTTCTACAAATTCCTGTTGCGGCTTTTGATTTATCGTCTTATTTTGTCCGAAAAAGATGTAATTTACCTATTTTTCATCAAATTTGGTGTTTAATGTAGATAAGTTTTATAACGTATTGGCAGGAAAAAACCAACTGATTATAAAATTAGTAAAACAGGCGGAACAGACGTCTAACGAATAAGTTGAAAGGTGGTCATGATTCTTGGCAGGAGATTTATCTTTACAACAAATCGTCGAAGGTCTACCGAAGTCTTTACTTTACGCAAATGACAGGGATTTAGAAGGGTTTCAGAAAATTATCGAGGAAACAATCAAACTAAGAGAAGGTCATAAAAACCTGCAGCGGATGGTTAAAAACTTTTCAACTGCTACCATCCAGCGTACCTAAAGCATACTGACAAAAACTATTTGAAGGTGGATTCACCTTCTTTTTCTTTGCTTCCTTCGCATCCTTTTGACAATGTTTCTAGTTTATCCGCCATCTCTGTCAGAAGTTCCTTTACCTTCTGACAATGTGACTCGTTTTCTGCCATCTCTGTCAGAAGTTCCTTTACCATCTGACTATGTGACTCGTTTTTCGTTCCAACTCTGTCAGAAGCTCTCTTACCTTCTGACAATGTGACTCGTTTTTCTGCCATCTCTGTCAGAAGTTCAATTACCTTCTGACTATGTTTCTCTCTATTCCACTAACTCTGTCAGAAGTTACTTCTGAATCAGGAAATGTACAGTTCACAAAAAAGGAAGCCAGATTTCTCTGCTCCCTTCTATTTCTATTAAAATTATACATTTCTCATCCGACGATTGTAATCCCTCTCAATCCCTTCCTTCCAGCTCCGCTCAATTGTTTTACCACAGCGAAGATTACTCACGGCTTCACTCACTGCTTCATAATTTAATTGTGTTCCAACCTCGTCCGCATGGTAATCCACGGCGAAGTCTTCCTCGATACCAAATCTGGCCGCTGTTGCAACCGCATCAATGTTCGCTCCAAGAAACAGGAATTCCCATCCATATTTCTCTTTTTGCATCTGAACCATCTTCTTGATTTTATCAGCGGTAAACTCAAGGCTGGCATTTTCCATCCCATCCGTTGTAATAACAAACAGCACCTTTTCGGCTCGTTCCTCTTCACTAGTTCTCTTTTGCACATTCACGATTTTCTGAATGGTAAATCCAATCGCATCCAATAATGCCGTTGTGCCGCCAACTTCATAATCCTTATCGGTTATAGGCGAAATGCCTTTTACATTGATTCGGTCGTGCAATAACTCGTAATCGTGGTCGAATAAAACCGTAGTTACAATGGCTTCCCCTTCGGCCTTCTGCTGTTTCGCAAGCATGGCATTATAGCCGCCAATCGTATCAGCTTCAAGGCCTGCCATAGAGCCGCTTTTGTCTAAAATAAACACTAACTCAGTCACATTCTTTTTCATAAATCATCATCCTCCGTTCGTTGATATACAAAGGATACCAATTTAAAAAAAAGAAAAGGTCGCTTCGAAAGCGACATTTTAAGCACCAAGTAATGGTTGGTCAAAAGAAAATAAAACCTCATTAATTTGATGGATATTATAGTTTGCTTGATGAATAAAGTACTGAATAATGACATCAAACTTACTGCTCTGTGACAAGGTATAACCGGCAGCGGACAGCAATTCCAACGTTTCCTTAAAATCCAGTTGCAACGCAATAGCCAATGCTACGGCAGTTTTCTTCTTTGGTGAGTAATCAACACTAGTCCTGATTTTTGAGAATAAACGCCGGTCAAGATTGGCCCGTTTATAGGTCTCCACATCTGTCATGCCTTTTTCGTCAATGAAACGCAACAGCCTTTCAGAAAAAGACTCGTCGAGTTGATCTAACAGATTTACTAAGGAATATTCGGCTTCCTTAAATATCTCGCATTGATTCTCACGCATCTCTTCCAGGACATATGGGTCTACCCTATTACGATTAAACGTGAGACCAGCTTCATCAACATAATTCTCGTCGATATACTCTTCAATGGATTGAAATAATTTCTTGCTGATACCAAATGAACTTTTATCAAAGACAACGAGGTAAACGAATAAATCATGATGTAATAAATAGGAACTTATAGTGGAAATCGCAATCTGCAAAGCCTCTTCCTTGGGATAGCCATAAATGCCTGTTGAAATTAATGGAAAGGCGATCGAATTGCACCGATATTTTTTTGCTAGTTCTAAAGAGTTAAAGTAAGAATTCTTTAACAAGTCAGCTTCCTGATTGGTTCCACCCTGCCAAATCGGTCCTGGCGTATGTATGATATATTTTGGTTCCAGGTTAAACCCATTCGTTATCACAGCTTCTCCTACCTGGCACCCACCGATTTGATCACAAGCCCCCTGCAGTTCACCAGCACCTGCCGCTCGAAAAATGGCTCCACATACACCGCCACCCATTTGGAGCCCGGTGTTTGCGGCGTTGACAATTGCATCCACTTTCATTTTGGTAAGATCATTACGAACAATTTCTAATGGCATACTTATTCCCATCCCCATTTTAAACGTTTTATTCTTACTTCTATTATATCAAATTGAAAAAAGACCGAACATGCAATTACATGTCCGGCCCAACACTTGATGGTACTTCAATCTTTTCTACAGCTTTCTTTTTCCTTTCGACCCTTTGTAAAATCTCCATTGGAATATAGGTAATCCCAAATACAATTAGTGCGGCAATCTCTAGATTGATATAATACATAATTCCCGTTCCGAAGAAGGTCAGAATAGTTTCTGATTTTGTTGGCGCAGCCAAGTAGAAAAAGTTCGTATCAATCAGCTTATTCAAAATAAAAATGGGAACGGCAATAATGTTAGCGGTTACATAACTAAACAAGATGGCTTTCTTTGGAACCCTGTAACCTTCGTATAGGATGAAATATAATGCGGCTAACGGAAGTACGGAATGATGAAGGAAGTATTCGATAAAGTGAAAATGAGGAAATGTGTAGACCATTTCTGGTGTAACCATCGCTAAAAATGGAGGAAGCGTACCGAAAAAATACAATAAATAGAACATCTTTCGATTCTTTTTCAAAAATAAATACATGGCTAAAAAGGTACTAAGCGAACACAGCTGTAAAGGAAGATCGCTCACATCCCATTGGTCGGTTAGGATTAACCATACATGCGAAGAAATCTCACAAGCGGGCAAAAGAAGAAACAGTGTCCATTTAATAATCTTCTGATAAATCTTAGCTTTATTTCTGAAATACACAAGTACACCACAAGCAACAAAGAATACCACTAAGGTCCAAATATGCGCTGCAGAAAACAACTCAAACCCCTGCATTCCTGTAACAGAAAACATGATGTTATCACCACCTCTCGCTGTTCGGTGAAATGCTGTTAATCTAAATGTATTCATTAACATAAAAAATTGTCATGGTTTTTAATGATTTTAAACGGCCGAACGATCATTTCCTGTGACTTCATATTCTAAATACTTCTTAGAGATAACGATAGGAATAAAGTCCAAAGGAAAATTGATGGATTTACTTTCCACTTTTATTTCTTAAAAATAAAGAGTAGAAGATTTTGAAAGGTAGCGATCAATAAGATGCTTTATATACGTGATATTGAGAAAATAATTAAAAATACTTTACATGAGCACACATTAAATATTGATTATGAAATTAACAATAAATTACTTGCGCCTATGAGCTATAATGTATCGACTAATACTATTAAGTTTAACTATTTACAAATTAATGGATACATAGCTAATATTAACTTTAAAATTAAGGAGACAGATGAAGACTGTGTTAAAATTATCCTCTATCGCCAGCTCGGTTATTATTTAGTATTTCAGAACAACAAACATGATTTAAGGGTTTTAAAGTATTTAGAGGAGGAAGTTAAAACACAGATTTTAGCTAAAATAGAAACGACTGCTTGGGAGTATGGTAGAACCTTGGTACCTGAGAAGCTCGTGAATTCCTATGATAAAGTCCGTGATTTAGATAAAATGCTACTAAAAAACTATTAAACAAAAATATTATCTGATATTCAAGGAGAAAATAAATGACCTGGTTAATTATTTCCACTTTACTAGCTGCATCTGTCGCTTGGTTAGCTTATAAAGTTAAAAAGGAAAAGGCTAAACAAAAAGAAATGAGAAACAACCATTTCCAAGAGTTAACAGCCTTTAAAGAATTGCAAAAAGCTACAATGGAAACGGCAGCAGCCAACTTCGATGAGAAGGTTATGCATTTGTCCGAATCATACCAACGTGAAATAGAAAAACTCATGATCGAAAATGAAGATATACGGAAAAATTATAGAAACCAAGGGGAAATCATCACCCATCAGATACTCGAAAATTTCAAATCTGATTTAATTCGAAAAAAAATTATTCCACCCGATGAAATGATTATTATGCCGAATATTTTTATACCTGAGATAAACGGCAATTATCGGCAGATCGATCACCTTGTACTCTTATCAACTGGTATATATGTATTAGAAACAAAACACTGGAAAGGTCATATATTATTGGGATTAACAAAAATGGGCAGCCATAGGTTTTCTTTTTTAGCAGAGTTTGTGGACAGTGAAAAAGAGGAAACGCTTATATTCGATAAGGATGAGTCGGGAGCATTAACTGTAAAGACATATGAAAATCCAATTAGCCAGGTTCAGGAGACAGCCGTCATCCTATCAAATTATTTACAAAGTCAAGATATTACAACATGGATAAACTCCTTGGTATTCTTTAATGACGATGATAAAGAGCTTCATGATTGGTCGGATAACAGCACCGTAAAACGGTTTACAAATAAAGAGCAGTTACAACAGTTTTTTATAAACGAGCTTACATCCAAAAATAGAATATATGGTGCTTTTCAGCTTAATAATATAAAGCATCTTATTGAAAGCGCTAATTATATTTAAGTTTGCTAAGGTAACTCATAATAAGAAGAAAAAACGCTAAACTCAAATAAGTATGAGTTTAGCGTTTTGGGATTATGTTATTAGTAGTTTGTATCCGTATCGAAGCTTTACGAACTAAACTGAAATAGGATAGGAACGCCAGAAAACTGGCGCAGAAGATAATAACACCCATTGGAACCCCTGTATTCGCCCCTGCTATTCCTACAAGCGGAGCTGTTATTGAACCGAGAACAAAAGGCAATACGCCTAATAAGGCTGAGGCACTGCCCGCTATGTGTCCTTGTGATTCAATAGCTAAAGCAAAAGACGTCGTCCCAATAATACTGATGGACGATACGAAAAAGAAAATTGGGATGGCTACTGCGAAAAGTGGTGCTTTTAAAAGCAAAGCAACGAGTAACCAAGCACCCGCTACATTAGAGATGACCAATCCAATCTTTAAGAATGTCTTCTCCGGAATGAAGTCTGCCAATCGCCCAACCATCTGACTTCCAATAATCAAAGCAATTCCATTTACTCCAAATAAAAAACTAAATTGTTGGGGTGTGACTCCGTAAATATTTTGATAGACAAACGGAATACCAGATACATAGGCAAAAATCCCAGCAGTAGTACAACCTTGCGTGAGTGCGTATCCCATAAACGTTCGGTCTCTAAATAATGAACCAAAATTCTTTATAATTTGTGGTAGATTGCTAGGAACACGATTTTCTACGGGCAGAGTTTCTTCTAATTTAAATATAACAGTGAAGAACAACACCGCACCAAGACAAGCCAATGCAACAAAAACCCCATGCCAATTGGTAAAAGCAAGAATCCCTCCGCCAGCAATCGGTGCAACGATCGGCCCGAGGTTCCCAACTAACACCATCATCGTAAAAAACTTGGTCAGTTCCCTTCCGCTAAAAAGATCTCTGACAATCGCTCTTGAGATCACAAGTCCACCTGCTGCGGCAAAGCCCTGGACTAGACGAGATCCAATAAGGAAATAAATATTTGGCGCTATAGCGCATGTCAGCGAAGCCAGTAAATACAAGATGATAAAGAAGATCAAAGGTTTTCGACGGCCTTTCACATCGCTCAAAGGGCCAATGATCAATTGCCCCAAACCTAGACCTAATAAGCATGAAGTTAAACTAATTTGTACCAGTGAAGCTGTGGTGTGATAATCTTTTACAATCGTTGGAAAGGACGGCAAATACGTATCAATTGTAAAAGGTCCTAATAGTCCAAGTGATCCAAGGAGTAAAGCCAGCTGTATTCGTTTCTTTCCACTCGGTTTATTCAAAATCCATCGCCTTTCTAAAAAAAATATTAGTTTATTCACTTATTTCAATTTATTTCGATATGCTAAATAAAAATAATTTTCATTATAACCTATTCTTACTCAATCGTAAACAATAGTGATTTATTTCTTTTAGACCATAATAAAAAGCACCCAAAAATTGAGTGCTAAAATGCATTAAAACTCACGGTACCCCAGTAGGGACTGTTCGTTTTCTAATTCATTATTCAAGATTCCCATATCACGAATATGTGCACGAGTTTTTTCATCGCCCAAATAATAGAGTAAAGAATAAATCACCATCATTCGCATGTCATATTCTTTATTTTCGGGTTGATGATGGTATTCAAGAAATGGAATATGGGCCCGAATATAACTTTCCCAATCTGTTTCATCGGTTTTATCAAATAACCGTTCCAGCACAGCAACTTGGCTTTCCGTTGCGTTAATCTTAAAATCCCATTCCCCTCCATTCGGTTCAGCAAAAATCTCGTGGGATTGTATGTTAATGAAATAACTGCGTTTTTCATCCATATAATCATCTCCTATCCTTTTTTCCATGTATACCACAACTTTTCAAGTCCAAAACGGTAAAGAAAAAACGCTAACCTCATATAAGAATGAGATTAGCGTTGATCGCTTTCGCACTATGTAATAGCCCACACAATTTCACTAGTTATGGCTGCTGCATTCCTGCCCTGACCAGTTTCTTAGTGTCCTTGTTGGACTATGATGCGGGTGAAGGGAGTCGAACCCCCACGCCCGAAGGCGCCAGATCCTAAGTCTGGTGCGTCTGCCAATTCCGCCACACCCGCAAAATAATATTATGGCAGAGAAGAAGGGATTTGAACCCTCGCGCCGGTTACCCGACCTACACCCTTAGCAGGGGCGCCTCTTCAGCCTCTTGAGTACTTCTCTGTATGAAGAACTACTTCAAAAAGTTCCGTTAAGAACTTACAAACTAACTATAACATCCACACCAATTGGAAGCTACCTGTAAATTTTGGTAGACAAAACTCCTAAGTTTTTTATCTCTTTTTCTGAAAAGATGCTTTATGGAACTTTCCAATATGCTTAAACAAATCCTCACCAGTAAATTCCTTATGCTTAGAAGTGGTTTGAACATACATTGCCTGATAAGGCTCCGGCACCCAAATATACTGATGAATATAATCAGTCAAGGTAAAACCGCACTGCTGCCAAAAATGAATTCTTTTCAGGTTTTCCGGTGTTTTTTCTGCTTCTACTTCAATAATTAATGCATCAAAGTGTTCTTTAGTCTGACACCATTCATGAATATAGTTCACCATTTTCTTCCCTAACCCTTGATTTTGAAAATCTGGATGAACAGCCAAATAATCAATTAATAAAGCATCCAGTTCATTCAATTTACCGGTAAGGGCCATCGCTACGATTTGGTCTTCTATATAGCCAACATGCAAATAGCAAATCCCTTTTTGAAACATGTTTCGAATGATTTCCACTGGTTTTGCTCCCTTGTCCTTAAAAGCCTGTTTATAGATGAAGCCTGCTTCGGCCCAAATCGCTTCATTCCATTGATCATAAGTTTTAAAATTCAAACCTTTTTACCTGGAGCATTATCGCAAAAACGCTACCAAGTATACCTCCTTATCATTTTGTTATTATTATTTACTGATTAGTAAAAAACAACCTGAATTCAATCAGGTTGTTTTTACGTAAGGAAACGGATTACTTTTTAGGAATTTCACAACCATTTTCATCACAGACGATTCCATCATCGTTGTTTAACACAACGATTTCATCCTCTTGAATGACTTTTCTCAATGCTTGAACAAATGCCTCCGTTGGTTGTGCACCGGATAGGGCATACTTTTTATTAATAAGGAAGAATGGAACACCTGTAATTCGGTACTGCTGTGCGGTTTGTTCATCCGCACGCACTTCATTCGCCATTTCATCACTTGCAAGCATGTTTTCAACAGCTTCCCGGATTAACCCTACCTCTACTGCTAAATCTGTTAACGTTTTATGATCACCAATATGCTTGGATTCCGTGAAATACGCGTGTAAAATGCGCTCTGTCATCTCTTTCATTAAACCATACTTCTTAGCAAACATCGTCACACGGTGTGCATCGAAGGTATTTGTTAAAATGAGCGTATCCATATGATAATCTAGTCCAGCTGCCTTGGCCATATGAACCATTCGTTCAGTATTGGCTTTTGCTTGCTCGATGCTCATCCCATATTTTTTAGCTAACGCTTCATAAATGTTTTCTTTAATGTCCCGACCCGCTGTCGGATCCAATTCGTAGCAACGATAGGTTACTTCAATCGGATGGTCAATCTGTTTAATGGCATCCTCCAGATGCCTTTTGCCAATATAGCAAAATGGTCAAGCAAAATCAGTCCACATTTCAATATGCATGGTTGTCCCTCCCGTTTGTTTTTCTTGTATAGTATAAGGGAAACGGGTTTATTTTACACAGAATATGATTCAGTGCTTTGCACATATCTATAATGAAGAATGATCCATGGATAAATGAGCCATTATTTAGGGTAAAATTGACTCACATTTAATCTGTGGTATTTCCCCAGTAACTTTACGTTATTTATACTTATTTGTGTTCCAATTTATTTACTTTTCTTTTTACTTCTGCTACTTCCTTAAATAAAAGCTCTACATCAGAATTAACATCAAATGCCAATGCTTTCATGTCCCTTCTAATGGTTGTGAAATTCTCAGTCATAAGTGTGGCAGTGTGTTTTATAATATCTTTTATCTCTTGTTGCCCAGATTTTAATTGGTCTTGTCCCATTTCCAAATTTGCTGTTCGACTTATTAATTCTTGTTGTCCCTGCTCAACATGGTCCATCCGAATCATTAATTGTTGCTGACCTGTATTTAAATCTTCTTGCCCTTTTTTCAAATTTTCTGTGCTGCTTATTACCTCTTGTTGGCCCTTCTCAACCTCTTCCATTCGAATCGTTAATTGCTTATGACTTGTAATTAATTCTTCCTGTCCATTTTCTAAATTTACTGAGCGGTTCAATAACTCCTTCTGGCCCTTTTCTAGATGGTCTGTGAGGCTTATTAATTCCTTTTGACCAGTACCTATATGTTGCAATTCTGAAAGAATCATTTTCAATGTCTCTTCCATAAACGCACCTCCGATCCATTATTAACCAAACATCAATTTCATTGTAAAATGAATTTTAGTACCTCTATATACAATCATATCCATATTTTTCGATATACTCCGCAAATGACAAATGAAAATCCTCAGGGACACTGCCAAATAATGTTTCAAATTCACCATTTTTATAAGTAACTAGGTAACTCTTCTCCCGGTCCACATCATCGTTATAAAATTTGCCTTTGAGATTTTCAAATTGTTCATTGGTTAATGGACTCATTAATAGTTTACTACTGAAGGTTCCATCCTTCATCTTCAAAAAGAATTTACCATACCCCCTTCTTTTTTCAATTTCAAAATAAGAAGTGTTATTTTCCGGATCATATTTTGCTTCGCGATCAACTTCACAACCACAGCATTGGCAGATGATATAGCCTGCACCAATCCTGTAATAATAATCCTCAACAGCAAATCTTCCACAATCAGGGCAAGCTACAGGACGTAAAAATGATGCCATCAACTATTCCTCCTCCTTAAAATGAAAAGATGATTTTTTTAACTACGTAACACTTCCCTTCCAAAAATTTATAAATAAGGTCAGATAGACACAGAAGACTGCAAATAAAAAGGGAAATAAACTAGAATAAAGAATGAGAGAGCAAAGGAAACAATAAACGAAAGAATTTATGGGTAGGAAAAAAGATAGCTTAGGGAGGAAATATAAAATCAAATAGGAGAATTTATTAGTCATAAGCAATTATATCATTCACTTCAATAAATCGCCGCTAATCCAAATGGTTTTCACAAAATTGACAAGAGTATATATGTAAGAAAAATTATAAAAAAAAAGCCAGACATGCTGGTACATGTCCGGTCAGGCAAATGTTTCTATTTGGATGAGTGAATCGTGTTCAGCTCTTCTGCAATAAGATTAGAATGCGTTTGGCAAAAATACATAACCATATCAATGACTACTTTTGAAGAATACTCCAAGAAGTTCACCATGTAGTCTCTATTATCCGGATGCAGGAATGTCCCTATAAATTCAACCAACAAATCGTTTACAATTTTGGTATGGAAATAAACACCTTCAGCATGGATTACTTGCTCTTTAATGTCCGATCCTTGGTAAACTAACTGTTGAAACCGAGGCATATTTTCTTCAAGAAAATTAGTTTCTTCCACTTGTTTCGGAACATCCGCCATGACCGAATGGAAGATTTCTAGTGGGAAAAACTGTTCTTCTTCAATACACTGCGCTAGAAAAGAAATCGCCGTATTTGTATTTGCATATTGGAAGGTTACATACTTTAAGAGTTCCTCTAAATACTCTTCCTCAGAATCTACACCATCTCTTAATCTTATTAAAACCTTTTTAATTCCTTCTTCCCGCTCAACTTTATCCCAATGAGGCTGACTAATAAAAGCATGAAAAACTTCTGCTGTGTTTTTTGATAATAGTTCTAATGACAATGTTTTCGACCCCTCTAATCGTTTTCGTATTTATGAATCAGCACAAGGTTAGTCTCATTACTAATTCTGTAAAATCTAATGCCAATATTTCAAAAATAGTAAAAGATTCTATCAATATACTTCACATTATAACTCAGACATCGAACGACATAAACTTTAATTTTATCAATTACTTGATTACAGCCACATGAATGAATCACTTCTGCCATGTTTTTTATCATCAGTTGCCATGGAATTTCCACTTGTTGTCAACGCATTTGCCAATAGAAAAACTTTAGGGATAATGAATTGAAAAAGCCTAATCCTCCTATTTTTACTGAGGAATTAGGCTTTTGTTAAGCTTTCCGGCACAGTATTGTTGTACTGCGTAGCAACCTACTTCATATTTTGGTCACTAACTTAATCCACTTATAACCATCCAGCATTTATAACAGAATTTTTTGTAAGTATAATTAGATATACGAGTCTACTTTTTGGGCTGATCAAGTGCTTGGTAAGCTACCTGATACTTTCCTCCATCCGCAACTTCTGAATGGTACAAGGCCTTGAGGGCATTGTTTTTCTCAAGACCATGCTCAGCCTTCAGTTCTTTAAAGCGTGTATGCAGTTCTTTATTTTCCTTAATTAGTTGTTGCATTTGCGATTTTAAATACTTCAAAATATTTATCTCCTTTCTGAATTTCTGAGTTTAGCTTAAATTTTTACTAGAAATAACCTGTTTAAAAAGATCCCTAAATTGCTCCCGGTCTTCTGCTGTAAAAGGCTTTGGTCCCTTTGTTCGCTGTCCGCTTTTTCTAGCCATTGCACTTAAATAACGTGTTTGTAATAATTGGTCAATATTTTCATTTGTATATCTAAATCCTTTATGGTGGAGAACGATAATTCCTTTTGCTAAACCTAGTGACGCAAGACCATAATCTTGCGTCACGATAATATCTCCTTTTTCCACTAACTTCACAATCCGATAATCTGCAGCATCTGCTCCAGAATCAACATAAATGGTTTTCACTCCTGATGGCTGTTCTGCATTAGAAAAATGAGAAAAGCTTGTAACAAGGATAACCGGAATTTTAAAATCCATTGCTTCTGCAATAATATTATCTTTCACCGGACAAGCATCTGCATCCACATAAATTTTCATCTTTCCCTCCTGTTAAGAAGTTCGACTTACTATTTAACTTAATCTTTTTCAACTATAAAAGAGACTGGTGAATTTTGTTTAAAAATAATTAAGAGTTCTTCCTTTTGCTGTATTTTTATATCTTCATATTATACTTTATAGAATTTTGTTGGCAAATGTTCGTTCAATTGCCTACAAAATAGGTTGCTAAATCATCTGCTTTTATTAAATCTCTAGGATACCTTAGAACTGAATACTTGATTATAATGTCACACACTTTATAAGTGTAAAAGAAAAAGGATAAATGACAGGATGATCACCTGTATACATCTATCCTTTTTATACAACAAAAGACATCATTTACCACAATAACAATATTGTTTGTTGATCAACTCTCGCTCCCGTTTGTATAAGTACAATAGTTCACAAATTTACTTTGCAAAGCGGTAACACTTTTAATAATTTCATAGTATTGTTGTACTGCGCACTTAACAATAAACCTCTAATGTAGGATTTGTATAAATAAAAAAATGCGTAAGAAACTAAATAAACTAGACCAACAGCATTTAGTCTTTTCGAATTTAAGAGGTGTTAAAAAGATAATGAAAAAGAAAATAATTATTTCTGATAGATGCAAAATTCATATGGAAGTTCATCAGAATGATTTCTTTTTTGATTGGGAAGAAGTGCTAAAGAGCTATGAGCAAGATGGCTATTTCGACCACCTTTCAAATCAATCAGAGAAACTCATTATTAATTCACCCGTACCCATTGGAATTTCAACATTGGTAAACACGGATGAGAATTCAGAAATCGTTTACGCTAAGCGTAAAGAGAGAAATTTATATACTAGGTTTGTTAAAAATAGAGAGGGCAGCATTACCAGTTCCTTTGTTGTAATCCTTAACAGAACCAGACATAACAACAATCAATACTTATTAGTCACTATGTTTCCCGGCAATGGGGCTTATAAAGAACCTGAAGATCCTAACATCAAAACAAAACGAGAACTCATCGAGTCTTTGCTTTTTTGGGAAAATCACGCTTTGGTGTTTGATAAAAGTACAATCGATTACAAAACAATCACTCCTGTATGTCCATATAAAGATCTTTATAGTGGACTTTCATTGAGTAATTTTAGAAGGTTGAAATCATATTTATAGACCTTTTTTAAGTTCTTTATAGTTTTTCACAAAGTCTTCTATAATTGTAGATTTTTGCTGTACAGTATGTGTCTACTACGTACTACAAGAGTTACCCTAAAATCAGTCCCGTCTCGTTTGCGCAAGGCTGGTCTTGTTTAATCAAATTTTTTTACATGATTGATACTCCAAACTTTAGATTTATTTTATTTATTCCTCCTATTACCAGTAATATTGCGGTGGTGACCGTCTTATTATTCTTTGTACACTTCATGTAATTGAAGTCGTACATTTCAATGGCTGTAATTAATTACTCTTCATCTTCCTGGTAAATCTATATTAAACTGGTCACCCGCAAGAAGATTGGGATACTTCTTTATTAACCCCTGAAACAAATCCTCTGAATCCTATATACCAATTAATGGATAGGTTTTATATTGCTCCAAAAAAAATGCTCTCTGACATATTTGATGTCAAAGAGCAAACAATCACACTATTTATTTCACAACCTTCTCCCTTACCTCTTCAATCCTCAACAATTCCTTCACTTTCTGGTCAATCTTCTCAATCTCAGCCGATGAGTTCTTCCACCAGTTTCGACTCCAAATACGTTCGATTGTCCAGCCTCTGCTTTCAAGGAACCGTTGACGATAGACATCTCTTTCCTTGGCATTAGCCGAGCTATGATACATGGCTCCATCACATTCGATCCCCAAAATATACCTCGATGAATCATGCGGATGAATAATAGCCATGTCAATTCTATATCCTGACATCCCCACTTGAGTTGTTACATCGTATCCGAGATTTCTCAATTGATGGTAAACCTGTTCTTCAAATGGAGAGTCAAATTGCAATTCTTTTTCTTGCACATGTGTATTTACATTTTTATTTACTTCTTGCACAACAGCATTTATCTGTTCTACTTGTGCATGTGATACTGCTCTTACATATTTTAGATAAGCTTTTAATAATTTCGGACCCATCTGAGATGTATTAGCAACATTTAGTTCTTCCGGTTCAATACTAGAAACTACCGTGATTCCTTCTTTTGCCCGTGTGACGGCAACGTTTAGACGGTTCTCTCCACCTTTTTGATTCAGCATCCCAAACCGATTATAAACCTTGCCTTCTTCATTCTTTGCATATGCAATTGAGAAGAGAATAATGTCCCTTTCATCCCCTTGGACATTTTCAATAATTTTCACGAAAACACGCTCATCCAAATCTCTAGTTAACATTTGATTATAAACAGAACTGAATTCCTCATCTTCACTTACAAGCTTATCAATCTGATCCTGGATTTTCGACTGTTGCTTAGAGTTAAAGGTAATGATCCCCACCGTTTATCCTGGTTGATTGATTAATATATCTTTCAAGATAGTAACAATCTCAATCACTTCTACTTCATTTGACTGTATAATCCAACCTCCATTGACTTTTTTCTAGTGAATGGCTGGTGGTTTTTTAAATGGAACCACATTGTTTTATTGGTGCCTGACACCATAAAAAGATCAAAATTAAAAAATAATGACATTGTTAACTATTTTACATTATTTTTTGAACTTTCAAAATATAATAAACCTAAGGAAATAGCATTTTATCATTAGCCAACTCAGCAAGCTCTTCAATATTATTAATCACATATAACTTTCCTTTTTTTACAATATATGAATGATCTTCCAGCCATTTAATATTCTTTGCAATGGTTACCCTTGTAGTACCTAGCAAGTTTGCCATTTCTTGATGAGTAAAACTAATGGTTACTTGAACCTGTTTCTCACCTGTCCTTACGCCATATTGTAAAGATAGCTGAATGAAAGCTGCACAAACCCTTGGCAGGGCTTTCATATAGCTTAATTGTAAAGATTGCGAACACAAAAGCCGATATTTTTTAGTAATAAGGTCAAGAGTTTGATGAATGTATTGCGGGTTTTTCGAAAGAAAGTCAAAAAAGGTTGGGATTGAAATTCTATGTAGTATTACTTCAGAAGCGGTTATTGCATTAGTAGCATAACGGGAGTCACCATTCAAAGAACACTCACCTAGTAGCCCATTTTTCCCGATAATTGTGAGCGCCTTTTCTTCTCCGTTTGGTGAAATCAAGAACAACCGAACGCGCCCAGATTCAATTAAATATATATAATGGCCAACTTCGTTTTGGTGGAAAATAGTTTCGTGCTTTTCAAATCTAATTTGTTCGGATTTTTGCTTTAATTCCTGCCATGTGAAAGGAAGATAGTCCAGCCAAGGATTGAGCAAATTGAACTCATTAACAATATCATTCATTTTCTTCACCTCATTTTGATATGAAAGGACTTTGCTTATGGAAAATTTAGTAGGAATTAGATCGGAATTTCCCATCTTAGAAAAGAAAATCATACTTTCAAGTTGTTCACAAAGTGCAATTTCACGTAAGGTAATTGAAGCCATGGATGCATATAAAAATAGCTTAATAGAAGAAGGTATGTCTTGGGATGTTTGGATGGAACAGGTGAATAGCGCAAAGGTGAAATTCTCTGAACTTATTAACTGTAGACCTGATGAAGTAGCCATTTTATCTTCAGTTTCTGATTCTATTTCATCTATATTACACTCATTAGATTTAAATATGCAAGAGGTTTGTGTAACAGAAATGGATTTTCCTTGTATTGGTCAAGCAGTATTGGCACAAAAAAGACTTCAAAATTTTAAGATTACATTTATACCATCGGATAATAATGTCATACCACTTGAATACTATGAAGCATATATTTCTGAGAAAACAGGACTTACCTGTATTCCCCATGTTTCCTATTACAATGGATTCAAACAAGATATTAAAGAAATCGCAAAAATTGCCCATAAAAAGGGATCTCTTCTTTTAGTAGATGCCTATCAGTCTGCCGGCAGTATGGAAATAGACGTTAAAGATATGGATATTGATATATTGGTAACGGGAATGCAGAAGTATCTTCTAGGGGTACCTGGCCTCTCATTCCTTTATGTAAAAAAAGAGATTTCGGAACAATTATCACCGTCGACCATTGGATGGTTTGGGCAGAAAAACCCTTTTGACTTTAATTTAAAATCATTGGAATTAGCTGAGTCCACGCAGCGATTTAATACTGGGACCCCTCCAGTGGTTAATGCTTATATCGCTGATGCAGCTCTTTCTCTCATTAATGAGATTGGGATCAAGGCAATAGAGCAGCATTTGAACAATTTATCATCTTATACTTTAGAAACGGCTACGCAAATGGGATTTCAGATTGCTAGTCCATTAGATTTACAAACGAAAGGTGCCAGCACAGCAATTTATATTAAGGATGCTAATAGGATTGAAAATTTATTGAAAGAGCAAGGCATCATTGTATCGGCCCGAAAAGATGTCATCCGTATCGCACCACATATTTATAATACCAAAGAAGACATTTATGAAAGTTTAGCTCAATTAAGCCGTTTAACTTTGTAATTCCCCCTATTATACTTATTGATTGAGTCTAGCCTAATATTAGGCTAGCTATTTTTTTGAAATTAAAAACGCACCTTTCAAAACAGGTGCGCTCAATTTAATAATTGGGGATTATTAAAGGTTCTGGCTTATCATTATTTTTTGCTGTCCCTTCATATGAATGACTTTGCCAATTTCCTCAAGTTCTACCAAATCTTCTTCTACCACTCTTGCAAAAAGATTACCTGGAATCCAACCAGCTGGAAAAAAGGTGCGTGCATCTTTTCCATAAAAAAGCCCAAAATCATAGATTGGAGTTGGAATTCCCCCCCATGCGTACTCAGGCATAAAGGTAAAAAGAATATCTCCTGGCTGAGGGAAACACGTTAGATTTTCTTTTGCTGGATCATGAAGAGATGTATCTTTACAAACATCTACTGGCAATTGGATAGAAATTTCTTTCCCTGTATACATTGCATGCCTTCCGGTTGTATAAATAGGGTTCCCAAGCAATCTCATGAAAGCGGCACTTGTCGAAGGGGCCTTCTCATTTAATACTCTTGCCTTGAGTGAAACATCTG
The DNA here is from genome assembly GCF_030818775.1 of Bacillus sp. SORGH_AS_0510. NCBI lineage: Bacteria > Bacillati > Bacillota > Bacilli > Caryophanales > Bacillaceae > Bacillus > Bacillus sp. SORGH_AS_0510. Next base: position 2,834,827 of record NZ_JAUTAU010000001.1, read on the forward strand.
AATCTAAAAAGGTAATCGTAAATGTATTCAAATTATCTTTCCCTCCTATACCACACTCGGTTCAAAAATCAGCTGGTTATTTTTAAATCGCCGATAATTTAAACTTGAAACATCAATTTTTGGTGTTTGGTCAGCCACGATTGTAGCTACAGCCTCCCCAACCGCAGGTGACATCATAAACCCATGACCGCTCATTCCCACCGCCTGATAATAACCTGGTAACCCATCTACACAACCCAAAATAGCCTGATGGTCCGGAGTACTGTCGTATGTACCATCAACATGTGAATGGATGACAAGATCCGTAAGAGGCGGAAAAATTTCTGTACCGACTTCTGCAGCTCTTAACTGAAAATCAAACATATTAAACGGTGGCTGCAAGTCTTTTCCAAGATAACTTAAATAAATAGTCCCATCGGTTAATTGTTTGGCTGCAAACCCCATTTCAAATGAAATAAGCAGGGGCTCAAGAATTCGTTCTGAAACTCGATTGGTATATAAAATTCGTCTTACTTCAAAATTAATAGGCAAATCTACGTCAGCAGTTTTTGCTAATGCTTTAGAACCCAATCCAGCCGCATTCACGACTTTATCACAAGTAATGCTCCCACGATTTTTACAATAAACTCCCTTAACCACGCCATTCTCTACAATGATTCGCTCCACATCATCATTTATGAATTGAACACCTTTCCGCTTTGCAGCTGTCGCAAAGCTATGCGTAACATGATAGGCATCATCTGCGAACCCATCGGTTTCACAAAAGGAAGCTGCAATGAAACTTGATTCGTTAATACCTGGTACAATTTCTTTTGTTTCTAAAGGGGATAAAAACTTAGTAGGGATTCCAAGTGAGTTTTGTAATGCCACACTCTGAGCATATTTCCTTTTTGCCTCTTCGGAATGGAACGTATATAGGTATCCAACTTCTCTAAATTTTATTTCATGCTCTGGCTCAAGAAATTCATTAATATTTCTAAAAAACTCTGTTGATGCTTTAGACATGATACAGTTAATTTCTGTACCCCACTGCTGCCTGACACCCCCTGGGCAAATCCCGGTGATATCTGATGCTATTCCAGCTTTATCAATAACTAATACATTTGAATATCCTTTTTCGGTGAGAAAATAAGAGATGGAACAGCCAATGATTCCGGCTCCAACAATAATGACATCGTAATTTTTCATACTACTCTCCCTTTCTAGGATTTAACGAAGATGACACGCAACCCAGTGGCCATTTCCTGTATCCTTTAGTTCTGGAGATATCGACATGCATTCCTCCATAACGTATGGACAACGAGTATGGAACCGGCAGCCTTCAGGTGGATTCACTGGACTCGGGATATCCCCATTTAAGATAATCCGTTGCCTTTTTAATTTGGGGTCTGGTCTTGGGATGGCAGACAATAACGCTTTTGAATACGGGTGTTTAGCATTGTCGAAAAATTCATCACGATCCGCGATCTCTACTATTTTCCCTAGGTACATGACAGCAATCCGGTTTGAAATATGCTTAACGACACCTAGATTATGTGTGATGAATAAGTATGTTAAACCATATTTCTTTTGAAGGTCTTGAATAAGATTTAATACCTGTGCTTGTACAGATACATCAAGTGCCGATACAGGTTCATCCATAATAATTAGTTTTGGATTTACAGCTAATGCCCTTGCAATACCGATTCTTTGCCGCTGGCCGCCAGAAAATTCATGCGGATACCGATCGATATAGGCATGGTTTAATCCTACATCCTGCATAATTTGCTTAACTCTTTCTTTTCGTTCTTTTTTAGATATGTCTAAATGGATAGACATTGGTTCTTCCAGAATTTGCTCTACCTTTAAGCGAGGATTTAGTGAGGCATATGGGTCCTGAAATACAATTTGCATATCCTTTCTTTTTTGTTTTAAATTTTTGGATGTGAGTGCTCGAATGTCCTCATTCTCAATTAGAATTCGTCCTTCGGTTGCCTCGATTAATCGAAGAATTACCCTGCCTGCAGTTGACTTTCCACACCCAGACTCACCAACAAGTCCCAGCGTTTCACCTTTATCTATATGAAAGCTTATATCATCCACTGCCTTTACAACGCTCGTTGACTTCGTAATTAGCTTATCTCCCTCGACAGGAAACCACTTTTTAAGATTTTCCACCTGTAGCAATTTCTCTGCCATGTAAATCCCCCTTTCCAACTGGCCATTGGTTTGAATAGATCCAACACCTAATTTTACTGTCTTTGCATTCAATAAGCGGAGGTTCCTCCTGCAGGCAAATGGATTGTGCATATTCGCACCTGTTTGCAAATCGACAGCCTTGTGTTACTTCAGAAGGATGAGGAACTTGCCCAGTAATTGGATTAAGCCGTTCGACCCTGCCATCAATATTAGGAATGGACTTGAGTAGTCCAATAGAATAGGGATGCTTGGGAGATTCGAAGAATGATTCGACATCGGCATATTCCACAATCCTGCCAAGGTACATTACAGCAACTTTATCGGCTGTTTCCGCAACTACACCAAGGTCATGAGTAATCAATAGAATGGACGTATTCAACCTATCCTTCAGATCATTCATAAGTTCTAATATTTGCGCCTGTGTTGTCACATCAAGTGCCGTTGTTGGTTCATCAGCAATAAGCAAATCAGGGTTACATGCTAAAGCCATTGCAATCATTACCCTTTGTCTCATTCCGCCAGATAACTGATGAGGATACTGCTCTGCCCTTTTTTCTGCCGAGGGTATTCCCACTAATTTAAGCATCTCAATTGCCTTAGCTCTTGCTTCTTTAGACGAAAGTCCTTGGTGCTGGGTAAGAACCTCCATAATTTGATTACCAACCGTAAAAACTGGATTTAACGATGTCATTGGTTCCTGAAAAATCATGGAGATATCATTTCCTCTTATTTTTCTAATCTCTTTTTCTCCCATTTTTACGAGATCTTTTCCTTTAAAAACTACTTCACCCTCAATAATTTTTCCATGAGGCTTAGATATGAGCTGTAAAATGGACAGTGAGGTAACACTCTTACCACTTCCCGACTCCCCCACTATTCCTAAAGTTTCCCCTTTTTTTAAGTCAAAAGTAACCCCATCAACTGCAGCCGTTTCCTTGCCATCCTGATAAAAATATGTTTTTAAATTCTTGACCTCCAATAAGTTTTCCATAGCCATTCTCCTTTGACTTAGATATGGATATGTCTCGGAGTATTAGTCAGAACTTCACAACCGTTGTTCGTAACTAGGACAACATCCTCCACCCGAACACCCGCTTTTCCAGGTAAATATAATCCTGGTTCAATGGTGAATACCATTCCCGGTTCTAATACCTCTTCAGATTGCAAGACAATCCTTGGATTTTCATGAATTTGTAATCCTACACCATGTCCAAGACCTCTTAAACTGTAACTCTCTAGCCTCTCCCTAAAAAATACTTCTCTTGCAATAGCATCTAAATCATGACCGGTCATTCCGGGCTTTACTTCTTCAATGGCCCGTTCTAAAGCTTCATGAACAAGGTGATAATATCTTTTTAATTCCTCATTAGGAATACCAATCCAGAGCGTACGTGTCATATCTGACATATATCCTTGATATTTAACTCCATAATCGATTAATAGAAGATGATTCTCCTTAACTTGATTATTTGAAGGAACCGCATGTGGAAGTGCGGCACGTACGTCCGCAGCAACGATTGTTCCAAAGGCAGGACCATCATGCCCGTGTTTTCCCATCAAATATTCTAATTCTACTGCGACTTCCCTTTCAGTCATTCCAGGTTTTATTAACGGTATTAGATCTTTAAAAGCTTTGTCTGAAATAGCAATAGACTGGCGGATTATTTTAATTTCCTCATCATCCTTGATCCTTCTTATTTTGAGGAGTTCACTTGTAAGGGGAACCCATTCACATTTCTGGATTAAGGATTTAAGTCTATTAAATAGGTGTACAGAAAGTGATTCTGATTCAAAACCGATGGTCGATATCTTTTTGTCCTGAAAAACAGATTGGATTGTTACAAATGGATCAATTCCATGTGTGATGACATCAAAATCAGTGGCCTGTTCCTTTGCCTGTTCCGTATATCTTTGATCAGTAATCAAGCCGCAATACTTAGATGTAATAAGCAAATAGCCGTTGCTTCCAGAAAAACCTGAAAAATATCTTCTATTTTCATAGGATTGGATAAACAAGGCATCCAGCCCCCTGTTATCCATCAGATTACGCAGCTTTTTTATCCTACTGTTCATCCTTTCACCTCCATAGGGGTACCTCATATAGTCAGGGTGATATCTCCCTCTTGTGCCCGAGCGATATCACCCTTTCCACTAACCCTATTTATTCCTTTATTGCCCAATCTTTAGCATTGAATGTAGCTCCTCTAAAATCCGGATCGAAACCGGCCACTCTATTATTTACGACGAAAGGTGATACCTGCTCATATAATGGAATCCATATTTCATCTTCTGCGAGTTTCTTCCCAACTTCCCAAATTAATTTTTGGCGTTTTTCTAAATCAATTTCCTTGGTCTGCTGCTCTAACAATTGGTCTACTTTTGGATCCGAATAGCTGACGAAATTATATCCGTTAGGCGGCATATACGCAGTTCCGAAATAACTTCTATATTCATCTGGATCCGCTTCAACACCAAAACCAAGGATATAGGCATCATAATCGTCCTTTGTTACTGCTCTTTGTTTTCCATCCTTTGTTTTCGGTAAAAGTTTTGTGACCAGCGTTGGAAAATCAAGCGATCTAATCTCCATTTTTACGCCAACTTTCTCCCACATTTCTTTTAAGAGAACGGCTGATTTTTCTCTTTCTTTTGTACCGGTAGGAACTTCCATCGTAAAGCTGAGTTCTTTCCCATCCTTTGCATAAATTCCCTTACTATTTTTCTTATAACCGGCTTCTTCCAGCAGGGCCTCGGCCTTAGCCTTATCATAATCGTAGACTGGTAGATCAGGATTATGTGACCAATGCTTAGACGGGAAAATATCATCCGCAACTTGACCATATTTACCAAGAATAGAAGAAACGATTGCTTTTTTATCAATGGCATGTGCTAATGCTTGACGGACCCTAACATCTTTAAACAGAGCATTTTTTGAATTGAACCCTACATAGTACACACTTAACGATGTTTGAGTAACTAATCCCGCGTAGTCAAGACTACTCACAGAAGGAGTTTCGGCAACAGGTACCGGGGTAATATCAACATCCTTACTTAATACAGATGCTAACATTGTATTTGCATCCCCAAAACGAACAATGATCTTATCTAACTTAGGTGCTCCGCCAAAATAATCTTTGTTTGCCTCTAATTCTATATATTGTCCAGTTTCCCATTTAACAAATTTAAAAGGACCCGTTCCAATTGGAGCACGATTTGACTGGTGTTTTTCCCATTCACCAGGTGATACATCCTTTAAAATGTGTTCCGGAACAATCCCAATAAATAATCCAGAAATAAATGGTGCAAATGGTTCTTTCGTTGTAAATTTAATGGTATTGTCATCAATGACCTCAATACCTGCAACCTTATCGGCCTTGCCTTCTTTGTATTCTGCTGCTCCTACAATGGGATCGACTCTCCAATAGGCCCCTGCATCATATTTAGCATCTGCCAACGATGTAAAAGTAAATTCAACATCCTTTGCCGTGAATGGCACCCCATCATGCCATTTCACGCCTTTTTTAAGATGGAATGTATAGGACTTGCCATCCTCTGACACATCCCAACTTTCTGCTAAACTACCAACCATTTTTAATTCTTTATCTGGTATAACAAGCGAATCATATATCATATGGGTGACATTCGTATCTGAGGTAGTTGCCCAAATGACAGGGTTAAGATTACCTGGTTCACTATTAAAGGCAACGGTAACGGTGCCCCCTACTTTTTCCTTTACTTCTTTTGCTGGCTCGTTATTTTTCTCTTGGTTCTTTGTGTTGGAAGCACTCTCAGATGAACAAGCAGATAATAATAGTGTGAAAATTAAGAAAATTAATCCGATAAGACTTCTCTTTTTCTTCATTATAATATCCCCCTCTATTTAATTTTTAACTTTTGGGTCTAATGCATCCCGTAAGCCATCCCCTACAAAATTAATACAAAGAATGGTGAGTAAAATAGCAAATCCAGCAGGCATCCATACCCAAGGTTTAAATTGTAAAACCATAATCGATGTAGCCTCATTTAGCATATTGCCCCAACTCGGGACAGGTTGCTGTACTCCAACTCCTAAAAAGCTTAATGCTGATTCGGTTAAAATCGCCTCGGCAGTTTGTAATGTTCCCTGGACTACAATTGGTGCCATGATATTGGGCAGGATATGCCTTAAAATGATAATAGCATCGTTCTGACCCATTGCCCTTGTTGCTTCGATGTATTCCATTTCCCGAAGACGCAATACTTCCCCCCTTACAAGCCTTGTCATCGTTGTCCAACTAACCAAACCAATGATAATTATGACGTTGAGAAGGCTGGGCTTTAAAATGGTGGCTACGGTAATGGCTAAGAATAATACCGGGAAACAAATGACGACATCAGTTATACGCATAATAACAGTATCAACCCATTTCCCGTAAAAGCCAGCTACAAGTCCGAGAAACACCCCTGTTATTGTTGCAATCATAACTGCAACAAATGCCACAGTGAGGGAAACCCTCCCACCATAAATGATCCTCGATAGCATATCTCTTCCTAGACTATCAGTGCCTAGTAGATGACCATCGCCTGGCGGTGCCAGCACATTAATGTCCCCAAATTCTCCTTTCGTTGATTCATAGGGACTGTAAGGAGATATAAGTGGTGCTAAAATTGCTAGAATGAGAAATATCAGAAGTATAATGGCACCGAAGACCGCAAGTTTATTCTTTTTAAATCTTTTCCAAGCAGCATGATCCCGCCATCTTTTCTTTGTATTTTTCTGAACGATCTCTGTGTTTGTTTGCTGTACCTCAATACTGCCATTCAAGGACAATCCCCCCTTCCCCACTTTTTTAATACCTAATCCGTGGATCTGCCCATGCATACATGACATCTGCCAGTAAGTTACCGGCCATAACTAAAATGGATGTAAACAGATTTAGAGCCATAATAACGGGGTATTCCCTTGCAACAATAGATTGAATTCCTAAGCTGCCCATTCCAGGCCAGTTAAAAATATGTTCTGTGATATATGCCCCACCAAACAAAAAGGGAATGGATAGTCCGAATATGGTGATCACTGGAATTAAAGCGTTCCTTAATGCATGTTTGAGATATACTTTTGCTTTGCTTAACCCTTTGGAGTCTGCTGTTCGAATAAATTCCTGATTCAGGACTTCCAGCATACTGGAACGTGTAAAACGCATAACAACTGCCACTGTCGGTAATGCCAAGACAAGAGCTGGCATAATCACGTGCTTAAAATAATCCATAAAGAGGGCAAATCCAGTATAATTGGCCCCTATTGTAACCATCCCAGAAGTTGGAAGCCATCCTAGCTTTAAAGCAAAGATAAAAATCATACCTAAACCAAAAAAGAATGATGGAATAGAGATGCCTATGAAAGACATAACAGTCAATACATAATCAGGCAATTTATTTCGCTTAGTTGCGGAGTATACCCCTAAAGGAACTCCTAAAACAAACGCAATAATAAAGGCAGTCCCTGTCAACAGTAATGTAGCCGGAAGGCGTTCGAGTATTAACTGGCCAACTGGCTGACCAGTCTTAATCGTATATCCAAGGTTTCCTTGTAAAATTTGCGTAATCCAAGTGAAATACTGGGCTGGAAGGGAATCATTTAACCCAAGGTTTTCTTGAGCTCTTTCTATTTCCTCTGCTGATATTTTTGGATCAATCATGGTTTGCATTGGATTTCCCGGTGCTAACTGCATAATGGCAAAAGTCATAATGGAAATACCAAATAGAATGGGAATCGATTGAAGTAATCTTTTAATCAGGTATTTTTTCAAGAATCCCCTCCCTCGCTTTCCTGTTATTGGAAATAAGAATCAACTCGTCTTGGCGCTCAGATAAATACCTAATTCCATTCGAAGTAACAACAACATTTTCCTCTACAATAAAATGAATACCATTCTCCAAAAAAAGGGTAGGTTCAATGGTGAAAACCATACCTTCTTTTAATTCCCCATACGGTGCGTTTCCATATCGTTTCCATCTAGGACCTAAAAGAATGCCTCCATCATGTACATCTCTCCCAATTTGATGGCCTGTTGCATGAGTAATTTCCGGGTAGCCAAGAGACACATAATAATTTCTAGCTGCCCCGTCCACTTCGTACCCCTTTACACCAGGTTTCATCATAACAGCAGCCCTTGTTATGGCTTTATGAACAGCTGAAAAGGCAGCCTTGATTGGTTCTGGGGCTTCGGTTTCACCTTCTTTTAAAAAGTAAACGGTTCTGGCAATATCCGAAACATATCCATCCACTTCAACGCTAAAGTCGAAGATAACAAGATCGCCTTCATTGATGACAGCCTCACCCGGCCCTCTATGGGCGATATTTTCCTTTAAAACGATAGGCAAGGATAGCGAACGATCCACCCCATTCACAACACCTTCCCGTTCCATTTCTGCAATGAATAAAGTTCCCAATTCGCGTTCTGTCATTCCTGCCTTCATTTTTGTAAATACGCTCTTATAAATTCTTTCTGTTACCTTCACCGCTTTTTCAATTCTTTCAATCTCAGTCTTAGATTTAATACTTCTAATTAGGGTTAGAAATGGTTCTGAGGATACAAATTCCCCATGAAATACCCCTTTAAGAGTATTTTTTAACCAACGGTAACGCCCGGCGGTTAACCCATCAGCCAAATGCTCCTCAACCGAAATATTTAAAGCAATATTCCTTGGGTTTAACTTTCTTACTGTTTCAACTAATAGAGTGTCAAGACTTCCAGTATGCTTACATACTTCATCAAAAAGCTCCGACTCCTCTAAATCTTGAGCATCGATACTACTGCATAATGCCAGTTTTCTTCCTTCTTTTGTAAAGATGAATACACCTGGCCCCACTGTTCCTACCCCTGTAATAAGGGGGATGCAGGGATCACTGCCCTCTGATGTAAGAATGAGCCACATATCAATCTCTAATTCTCTTAAACTATCAACGGTCTGATTCAACTTTTCCTTTTGAATCTGATACATTCTCTCCGCCTCCCCTGCTTATGCAAAATGCCTCCAAAACATCCTTCATCAGTTGTACACCATATTCAAAGGATTCCAGTTCGATATGTTCATCCTTGTTATGCACCCTTTTGAGCACCTCTGTAAATAATGTCAGTGTAGGTGAAAGCCCGTATATTTGGCTGGCCATTTCTCCTATAAATCTTCCATCCGTTTTACCTAAGGCAGTAAAAGGTACCCACCTAATTTTGTAACCCAATCGTTCCGATAGAGTCTTAAACAGCAAAATAATTTCACCCTCAGGGTCGCTTTCATATCCTTGCTGAAAGGATAATAATTGGTAATGTACATCAGGTGGCGCAGTCCATTCTTTCATAAATAATTCAAACTGTTCTCTTGTTTGATTAGGCAGAGTTCTGAATTCTAGAAGAACTTCAGCCTTATAAGGAATCACATTCAACTGATCACCAATACGAATGAGTTCAGGCGTAAAGGTTGTTTCCTTCATATATTCGTAGAGTCTTTTCACCAATTGCCCTTGTTCATTTTCTACAATCATCATCTCTTCCATTTCGTTACGAAACCGTTGAAGAACCGGGTAATTACCTGCAGGAAAACTAATGTTCATTAAGTAGTCAAGTGCCTGTGAAAGCTTTCCTACGGCTTGGTTTTCCGGCGGGCATCCAGCATGCCCCCCGTCTCCTGCTGCTGTGATGGATACCCTTGCTGTTCCCTTTTCACCGGAGGCAAATAACATAAGGGTTTCTCCATTTTCACTTTGGACTGTAAAGCCACCGCCTTCACTTAAAACAATACTGTTATTAAAAACGTCTGGAAACTGTTTGGAAATGAACTCCATTCCTTCCTTGCTTCCATTTTCCTCATCCGCTGTAGCTATAAAGTAGACATCCCGGTTCAACGGGACATTCAATCTTTTTAGATGCAAGAAAGCCATCAGATGCATCACAGTAAGTTGCTTTGTATCAAGCGTTCCCCGCCCCCAAATTTTATTTTCATAGATGTCCCCTGAAAAAGGGGGAAACGTCCACTCTTCTTCCTTCGCTGCAACAACATCTAAGTGTGATAGAAGAATTACTGGTTTTAGATGTTTTTTCTTTCCGGCTAATTTAGAAATAATAGATGTCCTGCCTTTGTTACTGTAAACTATTTGGGAATCTATATTATTGTTGTCTAGGATTTCTTTTAGATAATTGGCTAATAAATATTCGGTAGCAAGCTCATTTGTGGTATTGATTTTGAGCATGTTCATAAAATAATCCAGTGCCTCATTTTTCAAACTCATCTTTATTTACCTTCCGCTTGAATCAGCACAAGTTCTGTCTGCCTTTTGCTCAAAACAACTGGTCCTTTTTCAGTGACAAGAACATTCTCTTCCACTAAGATGCATGGAAGACCGTTATCTTGGATGACAGTTGGTTCAATAGCATAGATTTCCCCGACTTCAATAATCCCTTCTACTTCAGGTCTTGGCGGTACCCGTTTGGGCCCTAATATAGTTCCGCCATCATGAGTGGCACGGCCAATCTGGTGGCCGACTGAATGGCGAATGGTTGGATAACCGCCATCTTCAATTACTTGCCTTCCGACAGCATCCACCTCATAACCCGCCTTACCAGGAACTAAAGCCTCAATGGAAGCCGTAATAGCATCAATAGCAGTATCAAAAGCATGCTGGATTTCCACAGGCGCTTGCTTTTCACCCGGTTTTAAGAAGTAGCAGGTACGGGCAATATCTGATACATAATGGCTATACTTTAGGCTGAAGTCGATTATGACAATATCGCCAGGCTCAGTTTGATGGTCCGCAGGTTTCCGATGTGCTAGCCCTTTTCTAGCTATGCATACAAGAGGGGGATCATTAGGATGACCTAAACCGTTTGTCACTCCTCTTTTCCCCATCTCATCAACAAATAATTGACCGATTTCCAGTTCTGTCATTCCGCATGTAATACGCTTAAATACATCATCAAAAATATCTGTTGTGTACCTAATGGCCTTCTTAATATTTTGAAGCTCTCCTGCTGTTTTCACACTGCGCAGCTTCTTCAAAACCGACTCACTTGATACCTCCATACCTGCTAGGCGCTCTTTTCCAATGACATTTTCCAACCACACATATAATCCTTGTGTTAACCCATCGCAAAGATGGTCACTCTCAGAAATGTTTAAGGCAAGCTTTTGCGGCTGGACTTCCTCAAAGAGTGTAAGAAAGGCCTCCTCCATACCAGCTTCATAAACAAGCACTTTTTTAAATAAGTTGGTAGATTCATAACTTCCCTTATCACTAACAGATGTGAGGGCAATATGCTCCCCATTGCTTCGAATGAAAATGGCAGCTTTATGAACTGACCGTATCCCTACTATTAATGGCAGGGCAGGATCTGTGCCCTCCCTCGTTAATATAAGCCATGTATCTAATCCATTTTCGTTCAGCAGTCTTGTGGCCTGTTCCAATTTTTCAGAGGTGATTGAATTTACAGCAGATATCATTCCCTTTACACTCCTTCCATTTGTACAAGGATGTTATACATATTTTGAATGCCAAATCTCAATGACTCCAACGGTATTCTTTCGTTTACCCCATGCACCATTTTAATGATTCTATCAAAGCTCATATCGGGCAGCATGGGGCAATAACCATAGATTTGGGTATTAAATCCCTTTAAGTGCCTTGAATCACTCCCGCCAATCGATAAAAATGGGACGACCTTGGCATTAGGAACCTCCGTTTGAAGCTCCTGCTCAAACAGCGCCAAATGGTCATGATTAATATCTGACTCATAGCCTTGTGAAAAGGATAGAATCTCATATTGTACGGGTAAATCACCTAGAATGGTTTCCAGCAGTTTCTCATATGTTTCTTTATTGACAGACGGAACCGGTCTGCTATCCAAGAAGATTTCATATTGGTTCATTAATTCTGGATGCTTCTTTCCGCCATTCCATTTTGTAATGGAAAAAGTGGTTTTTGACATGGCTTTAAATAAAGAAAGGTGGTTAGGTGGTATTTTATTTAAAAAAAGCTCCAATTCATGTTCAGAAAAATGCCAATCCTGAGATGAAGCAATTGTAGTAAATAATTCTAATGTGGCTGGAGGAATCTTTTCGTAGATATTTGGTTCTTGGAAAGCATTGATCGCGTCAAGGATTACCTGCATTCCATTGTTGTTAGGAAGATATGGATTGGACGAGGAATCGTTCTTAGCTGTTATCCTGACTTTGGCCAATCCCTTTTGTCCAAGTTCACATAAATAATAAGCTTGATTCTCAATCAATAGCGGGAACCCTCCGCCTTCGTTAAATACGATGCTATTATTAAACAAGGTAGGGTGTTTTTCTAAAAAAGGAAGCAACCCAAACTGACTTCCGTTTTCCTCATCTGAGGTTGCAATCATAATAATATCCCTCTTAAGTGGGACGTTGTTACGTTTCAATAAAATCAATACCATTAGATGGGTGATGGTTAATTGTTTTGTATCAATGGTTCCCCTTCCCCATAAAATGTCATTGATAATTTCCCCACTAAATGGAGGCACCTCCCAATCTACCTCATTTGCTGGTACGACATCTAAATGGGACAATAAAACAATCGGATTACTATAATCAGGGGTTAATGAAATGACTATATTTCCCCTATTTTCATCTGTTTTATGGACGTATGTATACAATCCATTCTGCTTCGCCACTTCAACTAGATATTGAATGGCGTCCATTTCATTTTTAAGGGGATTACTAGTATTGATTCGAATGATATGACTTAGGTACTCAGCCGCCTCACATTTCACATCCAACCAGTTCTTAATCGAATTCACATTTATCACCTTTTTACTATCCAACTTTTAACTCATTATAAGGTTTATCCACCCAATTGAATGTAAAACAGTTTACAAAATCAAAATTTTCTAAAATTTCTAAATGTATATTAATTTAATATGAATATTAATTACTGCAGTTAATATACCAGCGAACAATTCCAACCGTTTGGTGGCGTAGTCATCAGTTGGTAGACAATAATGATAAATATAAGAAAAGGCGCCAACGACTTTTTCATGTCATTAGAGCCTTTATTGGATCCTTCGAGGTAAATTTAGTTTGAAAATACTGTATCGTGCCGGTTATAATTAATGTAATAATGAATAAATTAAAAAAGACTAGACATGCTGTAACATGTCCAGTCCAGCAATAGATGGTTCCCTCAAAGGGATCGGCTATTTTAGAGTAGTAATCCACCCAAGCCTCTTAGTTCAAGGGTGGATTATTTTTGTTTAAATGACAGTACAGTAACGATTAGACTTGCAAAAGCAATCGTAATCATTAGTGTTTCAAACACTGTCATTCAGCATCACCCCCATTCTGCTAGAGAGTGTGCCGACCACCCTTGAGAAATCCTATTCTATTGCATTTATAGTTTATCATAATCCAAATAAAAAATAGAACAAATGTTCCTTTGGTGAAATTAATTAAAAAGTGTCTATTTTATAGAATAAGGAAGCAACTCACTTCTTACGCGAATCGCAGCTAATTTAGCTTCCTCGAAATCTTTTGTTCTCATAATATATTTTTGTCCGCACGTTACTATCCAATCCTTATGAGTTTTGTCCCAATTTACATTTCTTATTCCCGAGAGACTATTTTTATTTGCTCCCTTTCTATTCTGCTGATTTGCAGATATTGAAACATTTCTCAAATTGCTCTTCCTGTTGTCTAAGGTATCATGATTAATGTGATCTACTACTTTATCTTCAGGACAATCATTTACTATTCTATGTAGATAAACCCTTTTTCTTTTCCCATCTTCTTCGACTATTGTATTTACAATATAAGGTTCTCCATTCCCTTGATAATAGTGCCAAGTATAACCTAGTTGCATAACTTTTTCTAAATCTTCCTCATCAATCATGGTCACAGTATACGTTTCTTCATTACTTATCTTAATAAAGATATGTGCTACCTGTTCCTCAATATAATAATCATTCGTCATTTTATCTGAATATAATTTAATATTTTCTAATCTAAAATCCAATCGGTTCCCATTTACAAAATAAGCTGTTTTATCTTTATCATAACCCAAAATCATTTTTCTTAAGGATATTTTTCTAGAAGTTCCTCCCTCATAAATCTTGGTGTAAATGACATAATCATTGATATCACTTTTTTTATCACAAACCCATGTGTAACTTGAAATTAATTCAATCTTATCAGAATCAATAGTAACTTTTATGTCTTCCTCATTTCTTCTCGAGATAACAATGTAACTAAGACCTTCATTGGTAATAATTTCATTTCCTTTTAATGGTTTTTTAAAAGATAAATTCTCTCTTATAAGATTTAGAGAATCACCATCGTTAAAATAAATAGGCTTCGTAGGAAAGTCTAGAATCCATTTTGCTAATGTAACCTGCTTTTTTATTCCTTCAACTCTATAAGTCCCTCTAACCTCTTGCCTCTCCCCTAATTTTTGTAACCTCCACGTATTTGGAAATAGCTGAACTTTTTCTAGATCACGTATATTAATTAGAGCTTCTCCTGTTATGTTATCTTTAGAATTCTTAAGATAAACAACTACTATGTCTCCTTCTATCTTATAGTAATTTTTCATTTGCTCCCCCTAAAACAATGGCTGCCATACTATAGAAACCTGGCAGCCAATTCTATATTCCTAATTTACTCTAGTAACACCATTTTTCAATTCTTGTCTCTCTTGAATAATAGCATCTAAATAATTTGTGAACTCAGATACCCCTGAATAGGATAAACAAAGATATTCCTTAGCCCTTGTCATACCAATATATAGAAGGGAAACTTCCCTCTCCTTATTTTCTTCCAAAGGAAATGGCATGGAATCCACATTTACAATGAAAACTGCACGGAAATCCAAGCCTTTGCTACTGTCAATTGTACTTATCTTAATCTTCCCATCTTCTTTTTCATAGGAGCGCTTTGAATTATCGTTCTCTGTAATCCAGAAGAAAGGTAATCCTCCATCCTTTAAAGAACGTTTGATGATATCAATAATGGGAGCTTGATGTGTACGTTTCACTCGATAAAGGATTAACATATCATCATAAGGAACTTTTCTCTCCTTATGCAATTTCTTGATCTGCCGGGCAACAATCTTCATTTCCTCAAAAAAGTTTGCTGCTTTTATAATTCCAGGCTCAGGCCCTTTCCGTTTGGTACTTTGAGGAGCAATAATTTCACCTTCTAGCTCCCTATTCACCACTTTATTTTTGAACACAGAATGCTTTCTATAGAAATCCCATGCAAACTTCACAATCTGCTGGGTATTACGATAATTAATCGATAAAACCTTTGACCTGCCTTGAAAGCTAAGACCCGTATCCTGGAGATAAGACCGCTTCCGTTGATAAATGGTCTGAGCGCGATCTTCTACTAATAAAAGAGACTGTGTATCCTCATTAATAAGCAAGCTAACCAAACGAAGCCACTCTGCTTCAAAATCTTGTCCCTCATCTATCAATACAGCGTCATAAGTGGGAAGGATCGCTTCCTTTCTTTCAAGTTTATCAATTATATCAGGTAGCTGCTGCTCTCTTATTTTTAGATCATTCTTTAACCATGAATGAAAATTACGAACAATAATATTTTGATTCTGAACTTTTTTGGCTTGTTGATCAAAATCGAACAAATCCTCTGGTTCATTTAACATATGTACAATCATTTGTTGGATGGCATTTGCGAGTGAAATATTGTAACAAAGGATTAGGATCTTCCAATCAGGATTTTGTTTTAACAGCATTTTTGCTCTGCTTGCTAGAATGATTGTTTTCCCGCTTCCGGCGACTCCTCGAATTAACCTGTTCTTATCACCAATTTGCTTTGCAAGATTTTCCTGATGAAGATCCATCGTTTTTATGTCATGCAAAGATAGCAAAAGTTGATCTTGGTAAGGAACTGGCGCTTTAAATTCGGCACTAATCCGAACTTCTGGGAACAAATGATAGCGAATGGCATTGATATCCTCAAGTGACAGTGGTTCCTTCAATCTAAATGGAACGACAAACATATTGAGTATTTTCTCCATCAATATTTCTTCAGAAAACTCCTCTTTATCCGGGTCGATTTCATCCCGAGTCAAACAAAGATGAGGTTCAATAACTGAATATAAGCCTTCCTTTATAAAATCCTTGGAGAACATTCTAGTAAACACTACCCCGTGACCGTATGGGAACTTTAAATTGAATTTATATTTACCATCAAGTTGGACAAGGCTTTTATCCTTTTTTAATACATCCACCACATGGAACATATTGTCCCTTGCCTGTTTCATCGGACTTTTAATAACAGCCTGGTCGCCAGAAGTCGTGACAATATGCCATTCATCATGATTAACCTGAAATAACGTATTTTTTGTATAATCCTTTACTTCTAAAACGACTATACCGAGGTCTGGCCCAATAATAACAAAGTCAGGTCTTTTCCCTTGTATTTCCGGTTCAAAATAAACAATATAATCATCCGGTAAAAAGGTTTTCAATGTCCGAAAAAATAACCGTTCACCTGCTGTTGCCGAAGAACGAATAGTCTCAGGAATCGTAACTGCCATAACAACCGCTCCAAAATTTGCATTTTTCTCCATTATACTACAAATAGGAACATCAACCTAAAAAATTACAAATAATAGGCAATAATTCAACAAAATTCCGCCAAAAGTATTGTCTTTTTATGTATTTGTTTGAATAATAGAATAGAAGGAAATTTTTTCATACATAAGGTAAGAATGAAAATGTGATGAAAGTGAAGTGTCAAAATTGTTAAAGGGAATTCTGGAAAAATTATTCAATACCAATCAAAACCAAAAACCTTCGGAATCTGAAGTTAAATCGATTAGCCAAGAGGAAGTCGAAGCATTAGTAGAAGCAAGATTACGCGAGCATGCTGCAACCATTGAACAAGCCGTAGAAGAAAAGGTAAACTCTGCAGTCCACTCAAAGGATCAAGAAGACTTCTCCTTATCTCCAAAGCAAATTGATTTTGCTCTTGCTTTAATTGAGAAGACTAAGGAATTTCAACTTGCTGTGGATCCTGCAACATTAACAGTGAAGGATTTAAATAAACTAATAGCTTACAATAAATTTAAAAATAAAGGGATATTAGTTAATTTAGTCAAAAAAGGCATTCTTAGAAAAAAATATAATTGATAAATTATTTTAATAAGGTGTTATAGTTGGTGAAATATTTCATATCTCCCTAATGGAATGATCCCTATTTATTTGATTGCTATTTATTTAATTATATTAATTGTGAGAAATAGTATAAAAAACCTCGAGCAAATAACACTCGAGGTTTTTATTTGGATTAAAGAGTTTATAATTGTTTAAGGGCTGAATGATATTTCACCTTACCAAATTTCAGTGATTTTTGCACCCAAAAGTTTTTGTCTTTCTTCTATTTCTTCTTTTGTCCACTGGGTCATAGCAGCAATTTTTTTATTTTGAACAATGGTACTGTTTATATAAAGGTCTTTTTTATCTACAAAGTCCTTGTTACTTGCAGAAGAATTAATATTACCTAGGATAATTGTCATATTTCCTATATTCGCAGTTAACCTTTTCCGTTCGTCCTCATTTGGATAGAGGCGCATCCATTGGCTATTTGCTGCTATCTTAACAGGTAAAATATGTTCCAGATTAACTTTTTGGTGATCATTTGAAATTAGAGTTTCTAAATTATTTTCATATTCATAAACAGATCTTAAAATAAACTTAATATTTCTTTCATCATTTTTAGAGCTGAATTCTCTATTGGAAAGGGCTGTTTCGACTTCTTTATCGTTGATCTTAATTTTATTTAATTCCTGTTTTAATTCCTCTAAGTGTATCTTTTCTTCATATATCTTTTTTGATAAGTCAGCAAATGTTTTCTCAACAGTATTAGCTTTTCTTTGACTAATGAAAAAATTTCTAATGTTGATACCCAAGATAATCTTCAATACCTGATTTATCTCATCTAATTGGTAATTTTTCATAAACAAAGATAAAATTATGGGAATATGTTGTTTTGATTTAAATAAATGTAAATCCTCTGAGATTTTTTTATATTTCTTTAATGAATTTTTATCTGAGTAGTTTTTTAATTCAGGCTTTTTAATTTCAAGATAATATTTTGATGCGACTTTTAATTTGTTCAAAAAGTTTTCAACGGAACTTGCACTTGATAGGTAACCATAATCTTCAATTTTTTGTAAGGACTGTGCTTTAAGAGTCTTTCCATTTATTAAAGTTACAACGGTATTTAAAAAATCGGATTTATCGATCCCATCCAAGTTTGCCTCAATTTCATTCCAATAAGTCTTTGTGTTTTCTTCACCTAAATGTTTAATACAAGAATTTTTCAACACGTAAAAATCAGCAATTTTCTTTCCAGTGTTATTTAAAGTTTCAAACATATCTGTTGCAACGTCTTCACTTGGTGTTTCCAAGAGGACTAGTTGCACCCTATTTGTTACTGCTTTAACTACATTTTTTAAGTCTTCGGACTGTAAATTATTATTGTCAATATACTCTTGTAATAGTTCACTAATATAAGTGTAGTTTTCAATAATATGCTTTGTGTTATCTCTTGATTTATCGTCATCATTATAATTTCCGCTCTCCAAAAATTCCCGAAAAAATCGATCTGTGTTAGAATTGTCGAATCTTAACTTATATTGTTTTTGATCTTCTTCCCAACTTTCGTTATATATATAATCACTTATTATTTTATTAGCTAATTCATTTTTACCGAAGGAACTAATTTTTTCGGTAATCGATTTAATAATCAATATGAGTGTAACTGTTCTTTGCTGTCCATCGTAAATGAACTTTTTACCATCTTCATTATAAATGGTAAAAAAGTTTAAAATATGGATTCTCTGTTCTGTTTGATCCTCATAGACAGAAATTAAATCATTAAATAATCTCTTCACTTGAGGTTTTGTCCATTCGTATGGTCTTTGTGTATATGGAATATATAATTTATCATTTTTGATTAGCAAATATGTTTTTAAATCTTTCTCACTTGCTTTTAATAACTCACTCATAATCCACCTCTGTATATGAATAATATTTTTTCCAAAATATACATATTAATCTTAACGTAATTTATATGATTGATCAACACACCACTTACCAACCCCTTTATCTGTATTCAATGTTATTTATAAAAAAAAGAATGAGTAGATAGATATAGATCTATGTTACTCATTCTAATTAATGAATTTATTTATTTAACAAGTAGTTTCTCTAAGCTTAAGCCGTAATATTTACTTAAGTAGTTATAAATCATTTCCTCGACTTCATCCGTTGTTAGCAAATCCAAAATCATAGCTCCGCCCACAACATTTAAGTATTTATTAGCCTGCACGAAATGATCTCGTTTAATAGAAACTCCTCTTCTCTCTAACTTAATAAGAGATTTTAATATTCCCTTTGTAATATTTCGGTTAGACGTAAAGTTACTTGAGAAAAATACCACACATCTTGCGGAGAAGTCTTTTTCCGTGAAGAAATCTGTTAACCAGTATGGGTTGCTAATGTTTGACTCGTCGTAAGTCATGTAACCCACCCACCATAGACGCGAAATAATGTGCACAAACAGGGAGCGTTTATTTCCTCCACTTTTGAAGAAAAGCGCGGTATTAATACGTTTATCATTTTTTTGATGGATTTCATTTTCTAAACGATAATAGGTAAACTCTCTAAATTGTAAATGAGCCAACCCTGACCAAAGTTTTTCCTGTGTAGCCTGGGAGACGTTTAGATGTTTAAGAGAATCATATATAATCTTTACGTTCTCTCTATCGCTTACCGCATAATCATCATCCAAGTTAAACTCAGGTAGTTCAAATTCAACTTTTGATTCGATTACTCGGCCTTTTTCACTAAAGTATCGGTCAAACCAGTCGTTATCTTTTGTATGATAATACTCTTTATAGAAATCATAATTCGTTCTTAAATCCATTAGAGTCTCATCTGAAATGAATGATAATTTCACTTTAATCCTCCATTTTATTTAGCTTCTCTATTTCTTCGAAACTAGTCTTTAACGGTTTTCTTAAAACCATTTGTGCTGCTTTTAACGCAGATAATGAATCAGTACCGACATCATGTATACTTAAATTGTTCTCTGCAAAAATTTTCTCAAGGATTTGGTACCACGTATATTCTTCAAGATCCCCACTATTATCCTGTATCTTAGAAAACACATAAACTAGACTCGGAACTATTACCGTAGATAGAATGGTATTTTTAAATCTTGAATTAGCATTGGATGCATATTGATTATATTCATATTCAGGGAGCGAAATGGTAATAATACTAGAATGAATATCTACTTCCATGAATTCATTCTTATGCGATTTGGTTACTTTAGCAATCGAAGGAAGATTTAGCAGTTCTAAATTCTCTTCAAATAAGGTAGTTTCAATCGCATCCCCTATGGCAAGAAAGTTACCCTTTTCAAATGTAATGGGGATATCCTTAAACCAATCACTTAATAAATGATTTTGATAGTGATCAATTTTTTCTTTCGCAAGAATAAATGAGTGTATTAAAATTTTACCCCTAAGTACACTTGTTGGGATAGAGATATCCAAGGTCTTTAAACTAGATTCATAAGCCTGCCGAAAACTTGTTTGACCACATTCGATATGAATCAAATACACTCCTAATTGTTTCTCAATTAATTCATGTATCCCTTGGTTGTTTAATTGAAAATCCGCATGAATTTTTACTTCCCCAAAAGATTCGTACACTTTGATGTTGGTGTTAAAACTTGATTCTACATAGTCATCATTATTCAAATATAGAACTGGGTATGGATAGGAATTATTAATTTTCATATAGCTCCACCTCCATCACACAATAATTGGAATAATCAATCTCTACATTAAGAATAAAACTCTTATTCTTTGCTAGTGAGTTAAGATACACTGTATTTGAACTTAATTTTTCAATTGTAACATTCCCATCATCTGTAGAAGCAGCTTTGATTGGCAAATCGTAATCACTTTGCTCACCCACTACACTAAAAACCAAACGGGCTCTTTGCAATGTCTTTTCCGGAACAATATTAAACTTATATCTTCCATTATTTTTATCTACACAAACATACCTTTGCTTCATCTGTACAGGATTTCTACTTGGCTTGCGCTCCTTACGGTCTCCCTTATCCCCTTGTTGGTTTTGATCCATTTCATTATTACCACTAGAGTCGGTTGCTCCTGCACCTTCATTTCCTCCACTACTGTGTTCCCCAGTACCATTCCCACCTTGATCCCCAGTAGGAGAAATGCCAAATTCACCAGCTAGTTGTTCTTCGAAATCTTTTGTTTCCTTACCTTTTTTTCTAGTTTTTTTAGTGATTTCTTTTTCCTTTTGCTTTGTAATAATGGCTTTAATTGAAGAATTTAGTGACTCCGTTTTACTAACGGATGAGGAAGCGCTTAAATCTTTATTTGGTAAAAAGTCACTTAAACCAACAGCATCCATTTCATCTGTAATTTGTTCTTGGAGCATTTTTTTAACGGTATCTCTAATGAACTTCTTTAATTCTGAATAAATCTTTTTGGCTAACTTAGGATCCTTCTCATATCGCTCATGTGTCCACTCATTGTGTGCTGGGTTTTCCATTTGTTTGAAAATGTTGTTCATTTTAGTACCAGTTATCATTAGTAATCCAGTAAATGAAATGCTTCCACTGATATTCTTTTGTTCAAAGATCCGCATACCTGTTTTTCTAGTCATTAATACTCGTCGATTTAAATCCTCTCCATTAAGCAGAAATAGTTCTGCTTCACCCTCTTCAAATTGAATATCCTTTGAGTAGACCTTTGCCGGATAAGGTACTTTTATTGTTTTATTCGAGACTAATAGACTATAATAATTTTTTAAAATCCGATTATCTTCGTTATCCTCAAGCTCATAAATCAATTGGCCAATATTTTGGTCATTGATTTCAAAATCGTTAATCTTCACAACCAATTTTCCTATAAAGACCGTGATGAAAAAGTTAGTTAGTACAGATTTTTTCACTTCTTCTTCCCAATCAGCCTTTGGATCAAAGGCAGAAACAAAAATGTCCGTTCCAGTTTCGTTTCTCTTGAAATCCTCATCAAGATCCAGCAAACCAGGAATAGCAGTAGAATTGTCATTATGAGTATAATAGCCATTCCCCAAAGTAATTTGTTTTTCGTTTTTCTTAAAGGACATAATATTAGCGACGCCAATGTGTGATTGATAACCAGTAGTATCAAACGAAGAATAAAAAAGCGTTCTCAATTTGGAGTTCAGAAAGGGAGCTGATTTTCCAATTCCAAAGCTACCTCCAGAATCGCCCTCCTTATTTGATGAACCTGCTTCTTTCACTAGGGATGACCATGGAGAGCCCAGTTCCCCATCCTTAGCACCTTCTAGGCCTTTTGTATTAAAATCACTAATCCTCAAAAACTTCATTTCATTTTTGCCTAAGATTGATAAAGCTTCCTGAATGAAATCTTCACTTTTTTTATTGCGGCCATTCCAGGTTTGCTCGCAAAGTTTAAAATCTCTAATTAGCTCATATCTTTTTGGAAAAATATTAATTGGTGTTGAAAAACTTTTGAACTCAACTAGTACAGGCTTATCCTTATCTTTCACTGCATCCAATGAGTTCTGACAAATTTCTCTTGTAAGAGAATCTAAAGCATTTCCTCTAAAAGTCTCCAGCCCCGCGTTATTGATTGAATTGATCATTCCACCAACGGCAGCCGGAAAATTCCAATAGGTATTCATGTTCTCTCCCCCATAGTTCATTGATCTAAATGCAAATAATATATATTAACTAATAATATTAATATTAAAATAGTACATATTACAAATTATAACATCCAACAATTTACATTAATAGACATGATTCTCCATAAAACAACAAACAAACAATATTAAAATCGATTAATTTTCGTTATTT
Source organism: Bacillus sp. SORGH_AS_0510 (assembly GCF_030818775.1). Lineage (NCBI taxonomy): Bacteria > Bacillati > Bacillota > Bacilli > Caryophanales > Bacillaceae > Bacillus > Bacillus sp. SORGH_AS_0510. The sequence continues at coordinate 2,857,936 of NZ_JAUTAU010000001.1, forward strand.
TAATATATAAAAAGTCCTCAAGTCATATTTAACCTGAGGACTTTAAATTTTCTAGTCTAAAAGCTTAATGAGTCTGGAAGTTCTTCGCTTTCCTCTCAAAATGGTAATGCAACCGGTACTCACAAATTTCTTTGGTCCAATTGTAAAGGATTTCTTCATCTTCCTTAGCCACATCAAAGTTCAATTTAAAAATATCATTTTCATACGAAATTAATCTTTTTGAACTGCCGCTCCATTTTGTCATTGGCATGGTTGCGATTAATTTGCTGACACCTTTTTCATCATAGTTCCATAGTTTTTGGGCACCTTTGTCCGAAAAGTCAATTCTTTTCCGGTGTTCTTTCTCCATAAGGTATTGATGAAAAAAAGGTGCAGCTTGTTTTGAAGTGATTGTATTGTACCAGCGCGATTTCCCACGTTCTAGCATTGCTTGTAAAACAACCATTTTATAGCTTTTAGCCATACCAGTTCTTTCGCCTTCAATAAACCAGTTTTCGTAACGATCAAATACTTCGACTTCACGATCGGTTAGCTCTTCTGCCCATTTTAAAAATCCAAAATAGGATTGAAACTCTTGCTTATACTGAGGAGAGTCAGATCGACCTTGTAAATGTAATTCCAAATAAGTTGGCCTTCTTCCTAACTCCTTTTTTAATTCTAAGTAGTCATTCAACAGCTTTTCTCTTCTTGGCTGCCTCTTTCTGGACATTTCTTGGAGAAGATTAATAACATTTACATCTAAAGTGATCTCACAGAATTCTGGTAAAGTAGGTTGGATGTTCCTAGTTTTCCCTTCACCGGGTTGGGTGTCGAATAAACTTAGTTTAATATCGGCATTTCGATAGTTTCCGATTAAATCTATGATTACACATGCTTCCTTGCCAGGATGTAATCGAAGACCACGACCAATTTGTTGTGTAAAAACGCTCAATGATTCTGTCGGCCTTACAAATAAGAGCGTATCTACTGATGGAATATCTACTCCCTCATTAAATAAATCAACCGTAAAGATAATATCAATTTCTCCTTTTGAAAGTTGAGAAATTGCATTTTTCCTATTTATCCCCATTTGTTGTGAATGAAGGCTAACCGTTTCATGCCCATGCTTATTGAAAAAATTCGAAAGGAAGTCAGCTTGTCTAATGGAAGAACAAAAGCCTAAGGTTTTTGTCTGCTTATTCTTTTCCCAGGCACGGAGTACCTTAAGAGCCAATTCCTTTCTTAATTGTGCTAGAAGTAATTCTTCTTCATCATATCGATTTCCCAGCCAGGTAATTTGACTATAATCTGTATCATCATATACACCCAAATACTTAAAAGGTGCTAACCATCTCCGGTAAATTGCTTCTAAAAAATCTAATCGGAAGGCAACGTTTCCATCGCAAATGGCGTAAACATCTCTATTGTCATTTCTATCAGGTGTAGCTGTAATTCCTAACAAGAATCGAGGATGAAAGTAATCAAGAGCACGCCTATAGGAATCGGCAGCAGCATGATGGAATTCATCAACGATGATCAGATCAAATTCTTCCCTTTGAAATTGCTCCAGATGTTTTTTTATACTTAAGGTATAGATGGATGCAAATACTGCATCAGCTTGACTTTCTTTGATTTTCCCATTGTAAATGCCATATTGTTTTTCCGGCATAATCCTCTTAAAGGAATCTCTAGCTTGATAAAGGATCTCTTCACGATGGGCCACAAAAAGAATTTTCTTAAAGTTTTGCGAAAAAAATCCTGCTAGATATGTTTTTCCCAGTCCAGTTGCCATAACCACAAGTGCTTTATTATACTCTTCTTCCAGTGTTCTATTTAATTCCTCCAGTGCCTCTATCTGGGCAAATCTAGGCTGAATTGCACTTTCATATTCGACTGGATCTTCTAACACAACCTGGGGCTGATTTTCCTCTATAGAAGGTAGCATTAAATCTAATTCCTCTAGCTCTGTCCATTTACCCGATAGATTGGGATATTTACGATGGTATTCATCATATACAGTTCTATATTCTGATAGAGTTTCCTTATTTAATGGGACTGTACGATCTGAATAAAAAACATTTAAAAACTCTGTTAGCGCTTCATGAAAGACTTCTTTCTCATCAAGTACTGAAAGGTTCCACTCCACACCATGATTCAATGCGGAGCGTGAAAGATTAGATGACCCAATAAACAGAGTATCATTTTCGTTTGATTGAAAAAGGTAGGCCTTTGGATGAAAGGATACGCCGTTACTTTTCCATATGCGAACACTTATCCGCTCATCAATCGATAGCAGCTCTTCCAAAGCCTCTGGTTGTGTAATATAGAGATAATCCCCAGTACAAATCTTAATATCAGCACCATTTTGTGCTGCCCTTTTTAAAGCTTCCTTTAAATAATGGACCCCTGACTTTATAACAAAGGAAGATAAAATACAAACAGTATCGGCACCTTCAAGCTTCTCAATTAGTTGGCTGCCTAGATTGCTTGTTATGAGCTGAATCTTACTCATCTTCAACCTCAATTAAAAAGATTTTATCCTTAAAACCGCCACGCTTTTCGGCTTTATTTTTTCGGACTTCTTCTACCTTTTCAATAGATGCTCCATGGCATTCAGCCAGTGCATGGATAATTTCTAATAGATCAGCTAATTCTTCAATAGAATCCTGATCATTTTCAGCATTTACATACTCTTCAAGTTCTTCAAAGCTTTTATTTTTTAGTTCTTTTATGTATTCTTCATTATCTAAAATCCTTGTGGTAAAATGTTTTTCTGTTTTTTCAATGATTTCTGGTATACGATCACGGACTAGTTTGTTGTATATAGGCATTCTTCTCTACCTCCGTTTAAATTACATATATAATATTATATCGAAGTAACTAAAAAATGGGAAAAATAAAAGGTATTTAAACCCTATGAAATAGAAGTTAATTCATCCACAGAAAGAGATGTCAGAACTTTGTAAAAAATATCCATCATATTTACTCCCCACATAAAAAACCTGCATAGATTATATCTACACAGGTTTTGGCAAATCCAATTAGTTTGTCAATGTCCATATGCGTGCATTCTTTTTAATTTCTTTCGCACGCATAATTGTCATGGTCTCGGTCCATTTTTGCCTGATAGGCAGGATGGCTGGAAGGAACTCCGTTAGGATAGACTTTTCTTAGTTCAGTACAATTTGCAAATGAAGTTTCAGTGGATTGAACAGGTTTTGCTGCAGCAGCCTGCTCTTGTTTCTTTTGTTCCTCAGCTTGTGCTTTTGCTGCTGCATCGGCTTCTTCCTTAGCTTTAGCAGCTGCTTCTTCCTGTGCTTTCGCCTCTGCCTCTTGTTTAGCTTTTAATTCAGCTTCTTCTCTTGCTTTTTGTTCTGCTTCTTGCTTAGCTTTTAATTCCGCTTCTTCTTTTGCCTTTTGTTCTGCCTCTTGTTTAGCTTTTAATTCCGCTTCTTCCTTTGCCTTTTGTTTGGCAATTGCCGCTTCTTTCGCTTTCGCCTTTTTTTCAGCTTCATCAGCCACTTTTTTCTTTACTTCTGTTGCTTCTAATTTTGTATCATTTTTGTCATTTGGAATCATGACGGCACTTCCGATCCATACTACCATAGCTCCTACCATCATAATAAAATACCTCTTTGCTTTTCCATTTCTTCTAATCAATGAGATGATCGCTAAGAGGAGGAAGACAATAAACAGGATGAATCCTAAAGCGAATATAACCATAATCGCTGAATTTCCTGAGGCAAATAACCATATGATAATGCCGACTGCCATCATTAAGAAATTCTGTGTAGCTTTTGTATTTCCTTTCCTTAAACCATTAATCCCAGAAATAAGAAAATATGCCGTAATAATAAATCCTACCCAGTTAAAAAATGTTGCCAAAATAATACCCCCTATTTTCTATTTATCTTTTGACAATTATCAATTATAAAGGAAAAAGAATATAAAAAGGGTTTTTTCATCCAATTTATTATTTTTCCTAATCTAGGTATCCTTCATTTCGTAATTGTTTTAACATTTAATAATTAATTTAGGAGTATTTTTACAAAAACCCCTCCTCTTAAAACGAGAGAATAAAGAACCAAACCTTTCATTGGAGCTTAACTGTCTTTTTTGTAGTATTTTAAAAATTTTTCTTATCTTCTCCATCATTGAAAATTTCTCAGAGAATGTTTTTTTATTCTTTTAACCAGTGTAATTTTAGCAATTCAATTTAATTTACTGAATGCAATCGAATATACCCTTCCAACCCCTTATCACAACAATAAACATAACAACCCTTCATTCCTCTAGTCATTAAAGTTTTATACGTATTCCGAACAAGTTCTACAAGTGGGTCCACCTGCCCTTTTTTCGGCTTTGCTGGTTTTGCTCCCTTGTCCTTAAATTCGTCTCTTCTTATGATTATTTTTTTAGTTTCTTCGTCATATCCCAGGTCTTTACCAATGATCACACCAACATAATCCATTTCTAAACCTTGAACTGTGTGAATACATCCGATTTGGTTGGCACATTCTGGGTGAATAGCCCAGTCAATTCTATTGGGATCATTCCATGGCAGTGCAAAGTTATGCTCGTCGATCACAACATCATCAACAAGCTTTCCATCCACAAGATTTTTAGTCCAATCCCAGGCGTAACCTGCCAACAATCTGCCACCACGCTTTTCAATTATTTCCTCCTTTAATTCTTGAGGACTGGAAACTAGTTTAAAATCAAAATCTCCTTCTAGCTTAAATGGTTCTTGGTCATTATTAAGAAGACTATCGAGCCAGGATATATAATTTCCTGATCCTGAGCAACGGTATTGTGACTCAAGTTCAACTGTATGTATAGCTGCTCCAAACCTAGCTGCTTCTTTTTCTACCTCTTCTACGCTTCCAATATCTTTTTTCGAGATTTTTTGAAGATCATCTATAAAGAACACACTTAAACGTGAAGATCTAATGATTTGTGTTACTTGATTTTCTCCTTCAATCTTCTTTTTCATATGTCCTTGTTCTTTTAGTCGATGGGCTTCGTCACAAATGAGGACATCAAAATAATTTTCAGGTGTATGTACGTAAGAAGCAGAACCTTTAAAAAGATCCCGAACCTCCACATGGCCTGAAGACCCGATTAACTTTTTACGAAGCACTTCCCTAAATGCCTGATTCGGTGTGATATACTCCACATAAGCTTTCGATTTTAGCATATAACTCATTAAATTTAATCCAATGACAGATTTCCCTGTGCCAGGGCCGCCTTTTATAATAATCACATGCTTTTGGTCAGTCTGTGCTTTGAATTGATTAAATTTACTAACTACTTTTTCATAGGCAACCTTTTGCTCATCAAGTAAAACAAACTCTTCATTACCTTCTATTAATGAACCAACTGTTTCCACCAACTTTTTTGATGGTCTAATTTTTCCATTTTCAATGCTTTCTGCAATTTCCCTTCCATTCCCTTTTGAAACCAACCTTCTGATTTTCTTTGCCAAGTCCCGATCATCAAATTGAAAATAAACAGGAGATTCCTGTAAATATCTGCTGTAGCGATTATCCAAAAGTGGCTCCTCTATACTAGCCATAATATAATTATGTAAATAAGCACATGAGTGAAGCTGAATAGATGTTGAGTCCTTGTATAGGGACTCGTTAAAATTCTGTAAATACCTTTTATATGAAGATGCCTGATACGCAGGGTGAACAGTTTCCCGTTCGCTTCCACCTAAAAAAGTCCGAACAATCCCATCTCCTTCAGACACTTTTGCTTTCTGCCATTGCTTTAACTCAATAATTACTGCATTTTTTGTCCCCTGTTCGTCCTGTCCTGCGACTAGAAAATCTATTCTTTTTTCAGATGAAGGCAATTTATACTCCAATAGAACATGTGTATCTTCTTTTAAGTCTGCATCCCTTAGGACCTTAGCCATTTGGGGAAGGGAATTTTCCCATGACCTCAATTCACTAAATGAAACTACTTTATTCATTTTGGCCAGAACGTTTTCCTTAAGAACGTAGCCAATTTTATTTTCATAAATATGGTTTAAAAAGTTCGAAGAGGTCTCATTATAAATAATCATTAAACTTTTTCCTCACTTTTTTTGACTGGATATTTAATCGCGTTTTTTACTAGTTTGTTTGATACTTCCTCTTCTAGATTAATCTCCAACTTGTCAGCAAGTTGCACAAGATATATTAAAATATCTGCCATTTCTTCTTTTATGTTTTGTTTGGATTCCACGATTGCTTCTTCACTTGTGCGCCATTGAAAATTTTCAAGCAATTCATTTGCCTCAAGTGAAATGGAAATGGCCAAATCTTTTTCATCATGATACTTTTTCCAATCACGTTCATCACGAAAAGCTAAAACTTTTTGTTGGATTTCATTCATTATAGACTCTCCTATTAGTTACTTATCATTTGTGATTAGTTATTAACAATCCCTCTTACAAGTGTTAGATGAATACCTTCCTTTTTATCATATCCCTAAGTTCCTCCACACTTAACACATTGTCCCTATCTCGATGTAACATCCGATGACAATTTGAACAAACCGGCACTAAATCTGTTCTTGGATCAATTTCAGTTGCTGTTTCAAGAGTACTTAATGGATGCTTATGATGGATTTCAATAAAATCCTTACCAAGTTCACCATACACGTCTTCAAAATTAAATCTACATACTGCACATGTAGTTCCGTGAATCTCTATTGCTCTTAATCGGTTCTTTGCTTTCCTTTCATAACGGTTTCCGTAATAACTTTTCGCTTCACCATCTTTATAATAGAAGTCAAATTGAGCTTTATCTGCTTCTAAATCATTTCGTACGGTATCTTTTAGTTCATCTCTTCTTATTTGCTTTGTATGCAGTTTTATATATTTCTCCCAAAGCTTATATAGTAAATTTGCATGTTCATCATTTACTAAATAATTTGTATTGTTAGCCATCCGGAGTATTAATAAGTCATTGAGTTTGGGATGTTCCTTTAGTGCCGTTCTTCGTATGTAATTCTCATTAATTAGATGGTTTTCGACTATAATAGGAATATGAAATTTTTCATTTTCATCTGGCTTTTTTAGCCAGTATTTACTTGGAGAAATATTTAAGCTTGGCTCTCCATTTACGATCCCTGTTGCAATAATTCCGCCTGTACCTCTTTTCTTGCCATCAGAGCGCCAAATATAAACAAGATCCCCTTCTGAAATTTGGTCAAGAAAATGCTGTTGATTCAGTGACCACCAAATTTCATTGTTTTCACTAATATATTGATCTATTTTAAAATCATCAGGATTTCCTTGGAAAATCCATGTATTTTGATGTTTCCTAGTCTGTGATTGTTCTGATATCATCTTCAAAATCTCCTACTGATAGTTATTTGACACCTTCGTAATCTCTCCACTATACATATGTTTGGAACTATATTTCGACAATTCTATTATACAGAAAATATGTTATAAAATGGTATTTAAAAAAGTTAATCTATTAGATTTCATTGAACACCAGAGTTCCATCCCCAAGATTCTGTTTCATGATTCAAACTATCCCTTTTCCCAAAACAAAAAACACCCACAAATATTGAGGGAAAACAACATTTGTGAGTGTTCCGTATATATTGGTGTACGGGGTCGAGAATTAAATAAACCACTTTTTCAAAAGATCAAAACCAAAAGGATCTTATTGCAAAAAATGAAGTGGTTAGAAACGCCATAGACCCAATGAATATCAAAATCATCCCTCGTTTTCTATTGACGTTACATAGCTTTGCTCCATCAATTATCCAACCTGTCCCTATTAAGAAAAAGGCTATATATCTTATCGGGTCATTGTTAAAAACAATACCTATGAAAAATATAAAATATCCAATTTGATGTAGCACGTGAAATAGGACCTGGATAGGGTTCTTTAGTTCTTTTCGAAACTGTTCTTGTTCTGCCTCTGTAAATTTTTTGTATTCTCTTTTAGCTAGAATATATCCTATAAATACCGCTAATATAATTGCCCCAATTTGAACTAGAAGCATATTATTCACCTTCAATTATTTAGTCCCTAAAGTCTAGGTATTCCCTAACCCAATGCTTTTAAATAGTTAGTCGAGTTTATTAGAAAAAATGGCAGTGTAATACTTGTTATGAATTTTAACGGCAATCACCGTATCTATGTCGGCAGCTTTGATAGTATAAATTTCACTACCAGTTTCAAGTTTTATTTTTGAAGAAATGATTCTTCCTTGCCCATTTTCAGTAATTCTCTCAGCAATTTTTTCTACTTTTCCCACCTGTTGTTGTATCTTATCATCCGGTGTCAGATTACCCTCAATTGAATAAATTTTATTATCATATACAATCTGTGCTAAAGTGTTATGGTTTTTACTTACTCCTGCTGCTTTTGATTCGTTAGTTGTTGATGAACAAGCAACCAACATTGACAATAAAATTGCGGAAATTAAATAATTTATAGTTCTACATTTATTCATCTAATTGACCTCTGGTTTCCTAATTTTCTCTATGTATTCGACACTGTTTTTTCCCAATCCTTCTTTAGTTCAAAAGGCAACGGTTGGAGAACAATTGGCTGATCTTCAGTTTTTACCTGTGTTAATTGTTTATGTCACTGAAATAAACCAGATACCCACACAAACAGATACATCGGAACTGCTACAATGATCATTCCTGCAAGTAAATAGCTAATCGACCTTATAATAAATGTAAAAACATCAGATACAGCTCCTGCTAGGTCATCAATAAATCTCAACACTATAAACCCTCTCCCCAGAACCGTGGTGATTATATTTTAACATTATTTTCCTTTAGGAAAACAATTAAATGAGGAATTTAAACAAAAGACAATCAAGTAGATCCTTATTGAACACCAAAGTTCCGTTCCCGTGATACAATAACCATAATGAAATGGAGGTAGTAATAATGAAAAAAGTGATTATTTATACGCAAGAAACATGCCCGCCTTGCCATGCGGAAAAATTATGGTTCAAAGAAAACGGAATTGAGTTTGAAGAAAGAGATATTCGTAAAAACGATCAATATCTCCAAGAAATTATTGCATTAGGTGCTGCAGCTACTCCAGCAACTATAATCAAAGACGGAGATAGTGAAGAAGTTGTTTTAGGATTTGATCAATCGAAGTTGGCTGAGGTATTAGGGATATAAAAAAGGGCGAACAGTGATTGTCACTGTTCGCATTTTTTGAAATTATGTTCCCAATTAGAAAATTCCCATGGACCTACCTTGTTTCTTTGGTAGCTGATTATTAAATGTCTCCCAATAGCAACTTATCAACCAACTTCATTGCACCTGTTAATCGATTTTCATAGCTTCCACTTAATAGATGGTACTCAATGATATGCGTCTTTAACAATGCCTTTAGGTGACGATTGTTTTTGTCTCTGACCGTATCCTCTCCATGCACTCTTAACCCATCATCCACCCATTTCACATCGGGTTCAAGGAATAACCAAAGATCGTAATCTTGTAGTTTGGCCATTTCATCGAGCACCGGTTGATGTTCATCATTGTAGAGGTTTGAATAAAATTGAGTAACGATAGCTTCTGTATCGATAAATACTAGCTTATTGGCCTGTTCAATGGCCTTAAATTCTTCCATCTTATGACCATAGGCAATCTTTTGATAATCTTCCGCAACCAAAATACCGTCGCAGCCCCCTAATTCTTCACATAGTGTTCGGCCATATTCTGAAACGTATGTTGTATTGTAAATTTTCGCGAGGTTTCTCGTCAGGGTTGATTTCCCGCAGCTTTCTGTACCAACTACTACAATTTTTTTTACAAAATAAGGTCTGACAATAGTAGGGATAAACTCCCAATGCCTAAAAACACCTTCCTTACGAATTGCAGTAGCCGATATGTTCACATGCGTACGCATCGGATCAATCAGGATATGTTTAGAATGCGGATATAATTCTTTAAAAATATCATTATATTCATGTTCAGAACTAAAGACGTAATCAATCGGCTTTCCTATTTTCTCTTTTATAAGGTGAGCGCCTTCAGCCCAGTTATAGTTGTCATTATCTTGATCATCTTCAATCGCTATTACTTTTACATTCGTCATATCTTTTGTTAATTGGGAAAGCCAGCGCAAGCGAATGTTAGCTGGGATATAATCCATTTTTGTATCCAGGCAGAGTTCACTGTCTCGTAATTCGCTATGTGATAAAATAACGTACAGTTCATCCACCATTGATGAGGCATAGGTTATGGCATACACATGGCCAAGATGTAGTGGTAGGAACTTTCCTCCGATAAAACCAACTGTCATTTACGCCGCCTCCTGCACTTGTTTGATCGATAACTTTCTCCAGTTGATATACCCGTATATGCTATTTACCAGGAATGCTGACCACATCACTAACATAGAGAAATCATTACCACCTTGCGTAACGAGAGCAGTTATCCATAGGAAAATGGATAGGACGTTTACAGCCATCCATAATAGCCATTGTTCTGTATATCGTTTTAACATCAATATTTGTGCGGCAATCGATAATACATTTGTGGCTGAATCCGTCCAAACAACTTTCCCGCCGAGGAATTTTAAGAAAAATCCATAACCCACTATAAGAGTAAACATCAATAATATGGTATATAGCCATCCCTTTTTCGTAAGGCTCTTAACGATGACATCTTCACCTTTGACACCATGATCTGTTTTATTCTTTTTCCACAGATAAATCCCGATGAATTGCACCGGGAAGTAAAACAGCGCATTGAGCATTACCTCTCCGTACAAACCATAACCGTAGGCAATATAAGCATAGGTTCCTGTTTGAATGATCCCAAAGTAATAGTTTGATATTTTCCCCTTTGCTACTAACACCACGCACAGCATGCCAGTTATTGATGAAATTAAACCGATGAGTGAGTCTTCCCATGCAAAGAATAAATAGATGTTAACCATAGTGAATGTAAGCAGCCAGATGATTTCAAATCGTGACCAATTTTTAAATATCCCCATTTCACTCTCTCCCTTAGCCTTGTAGTTTATTTCTATACACTGAAACAATTGGTTGTTTCTCATTAAACCGGTAAAGTTGCGCAGGCGTTTTCGAATAGCGATTGGATTTCTTCGGCTTACCGTTTTCTGACACCGCTTCAATAAACGGCAGTGTGGGGGCCTTCCTGAAAAAAGCCGCATCTGTCGAAATCGATGGGTCATCTAAAACGGTTAATAACACCCCTTGTAATTCAGAAAGGACAAACTCTTCCGGTAAGAAATGCTTCGCCAATGTGGTTAGCGCCATATCCTTGCGAATAAACCAAATGGCATCATCAATAATTTTGCGATGGTCAAACGCGAGGTCTAGCTCTATTGCTTCTTCCATTGAAAATAGCTTAATTTCGGCGGCATCATAGGTTGTTTTACGACTGTTTAAGGCAGATTCCTTTGCTATGACATAATGGGCATTGGAGATAATCCATCCCCGACTATCGCGATTGGGTTCATCATAGACACCAAAATGTTTGATCCGTAATCCACCAACACCTGTTTCCTCGAGTAGCCTACGCTCTGCCGCTTGGAATGCTGTCTCATCCGTGCGGACAAAGCCACCTGGTAGTGCCCACTTCCCTGCTTCGACGTTTGGATTGCCTTCATGATCGTGCTCACTTCGTTTAATCAGCATGATTTTCAATGTTTTTCGTGGCGGCTTATACTCACCAATCATCTCAGATGTGATCGTAAATACAGCTACATCGCTGGTATAACCATCTGGAGTATTAAATTTATTGTTTGTTTCCATTTTAACCACCTCTTTAATTAACATTTTGTTAATTGTTAATTAAAATATATTCCTTTACTGCCTGTTTTGTCAACAATATTTTCCATTTGGACCATAGGGACGGTTCTGGTGGTTTTTTTTCCATGAGAATGGCGAACAGTGAAAGTCACTGTTCGCCATTTCTTATTGATATTTGTAAAAATTTCCAGAAAAAAATATGTATAGTTTTAACATAAAAATAGCAATAGAAAAAACAATGGAATCCATTTTCCATTGCTTTTATTTTTGAATTTCCATTTATCCGTAATACTCTGAAAATGTATTTTACAACTTGCAAGTTCGCTCATCCATATGTAGATTGTCGAAATCTCATATAAATGATGCTAGAAAAAAATTGAGACTAATCCACACACAAAGAGGTGAATAGAAGGCTGTATCTTGTTTTGCAAATCTAGTATGTTTAATTTTCTTGAAAAATCCTACATATTTCCCTTCACCAATCGCACGTAACAAGAAAACAATTCCTCCAGCTATACAAAGCCATTTTGAAAGTGGAGAGGATTTGATGGCTGCTAACAAATCTAATTGAACTATTAGAAGTACAGATGCAAAAAAGCAAAGTAATCCGATAAAAAGTGTGCCTAACATTCTTGGTCGTAAAACTGGTAATTTACTGTCATCTTTAGTTGGAAGAGCCGTATTTACTCCCCAACTTCCACCAAATGCCCAAAAAACGTGTAACATACCAATAATTATAAATATTAAAGACGTTATTCCTATTAAAATCTTTATCAAATTACCACCTCATCTGTATGAAAGTTTTTATACTATTGTTTACATAATATTATTATCCTTTCAATTTAAGTATCTAAACCTTCATACTTCCACCACAATCCTCATAGAAAGTTTTATGGAACCGCCTATTACTTAAAAAATACTTCTCCTTTTGACATCTGTTTACCTATTGTTTCTACTATATGTTTGATTATCTTTTCTTTTAATCTCCATCTTCTTACCTTTTGCGCTGGGTCTAAACCATTTTCTACTACTATTCTTTTCAAATCTTTCAAATCTAAGGGTTCGAGAAATTCTAATAGGCCATGAGGGCCATTCTTTTGATACATTTCATAAATATTCATATCGTAGGTTTTTGAGATGGTCTGTGATGATTTTTTCTTTTTCTTCGTATTTTTTATGTCATTAGATCTTTCGTCTAAACAGCTGAGTATACTTTTTGCGAATTCGTCATCTTCTTCGATCTTTTTGGCAATTGCTATAAATATAGTTGCAATTTGCTTCCTAATATTTGGATTATTATAATCAAACATATTGACAAAACTCCTCTGTTATTTGTGAAAATGCTTCAAATAAAGGGGACCCAGATGAACCATATTTTTGTTTTATTGTATTTACCCCTTCTGCTTCAAAATGAGTCGCATCAGCCGCTTTGGATGCAAGAGGAATTCTTGTTTCAAACAGCCTTGGTAGCTCTCCAGCAGCTGCTTTTGTTTGCATTTTCATTAAGGTAGTTTGGTGCCTAGTAACATTGGAACGATACATGGAAGCAATAATACCAAGTGCTTGAACGTTTGATTCTGTTCTTCTATTAAAACTATTAACACTGGATATTATTTGTGGGATTCCGTAAGTAGATAAATGATCAGGAATAGTGGGTATTAGGTAATAATCACTTATATTTAATCCATTTTGTGTGACAAGTCCTAAATTTGGAGGGCAATCAATTAAGACGTAATCATAATTTTTTATGTAGTCATTTACAGACCGTTTTAGTACATCAATCGGACGAATTAAAGCGGTTTGGCCAATATTAATGAGACGATCCTGAATTTGTACGAAGTCCAAACTTGATGGCAATAAGTGCAAATTAGACAATCCGCCATATAGGTTAGAACAGCCTTGTACCACGGAGCTTTCTAAGTCAAAATCGCTGGTATCATCTATCTTGTCTTTGAATAAATGAAACAATGTTCTATTAGAACTATTCCTCACTGCCCATTCATCCTCTCCTATCAAGGAGACAGTCGAGTTTGTTTGTGGGTCCAAATCAATGACTAAGACTTTATACTCTTTTTCAATAACTAAAAACTCAGCCAATCCAACGGTAAGAGTAGTCTTTCCTACACCCCCTTTAAGGTTTATAATACTTATAACTTTAGACATACTAACTCCCCCATTCTAAGTAGCATGTCATAAATATATTCATAGATATTTTGTCCCATGTGAAATGGGACATTTTTATATTAGTGATCGAGTTATCTGAAGCTCAATCCGGTCAGGTTTGGTATAGATAAATAATGAGATGGCGAACAGTGAAAGTCACTGTTCGCCATTCCCCTACTCTCTAATCAACAAAAACGCCCCAACCATCGGAATAACCACCAAATGGTTTACTTAAATTATCCAATTCCTTTTGAATCTTAATGATTTGATTATAATTTAATACCATTTTTTTAGAAGAACTACATGCCCACTCATCCGTTTCGTCATCTTGTTCTAAGAAACAATTGTAGCCCGCTCCTTTAAGTACTTCCGATAATTTTTCACCAGTAGCTTGATCCGGTACCGCTACAAAAAATTCGACAGATTGTGGTTTCTTAAAATTCACTCCATCTTTAAATAGACTTTGCAATGCCTGTCCATCGACATCATTTGGAAATTTCATTTGTTTTTCCTCCATACTCTAGTACATACAATGGTGTCATTGTCATTCAATTATTTCTTTTTTACTAATGCTCGTTTTAAGATTTTATAGATTTGGCAACCGATTCAACGGGTAGTGACCGGCACTATTTTACTTATTAAGAAGACCTAAAAAAGAACAAATAGTTAAGATTCCTTTATCAAAGTTTTCTAGGTTAAAGTGTTCGTTTGGAGCATGCAGATTTTCGTCTGGCAAACCGAATCCCATTAAGACAACGGGCGCATGTAGTGAATGGCTGAAATCCGATACAATTGGAATCGAACCACCTTCTCTTTTGTACACAGGCTCTTTCCCATATACGGTTTCATATGCTGCTGCCGCTTTTTGAATCATCGGACTATCGATCGGTGTTAAAAATGGATTTCCCGTATCTTGCAAGGTCACATCCACCGTACATCCTTTTGGTGCATGTTCTTCCAGGTGCTTTTTAATTAATCCCTGAATTTTTACCGGGTCCTGATTATGGACGAGACGGCAGGTAATTTTCGCATGAGCCTCGTTCGGGATGACTGTTTTTGTCCCTTCTCCTTGAAATCCTCCCCATAACCCATTTATCTCTAATGTTGGACGTGAATTGATTCTTTCAGAATAAGGAAAATCGTTAGTTTCTCCTCCCGTTAATTCCGTTAACCCTAATGTTTGTTTTAGCTTATCTTCATTGAAATCTAATGCTTTAATTTGTTCCTTTTCAAATTCGGTGAGTTCGACTACATCATCATAGAAATGTTCGACGTTTACCTTTCCGTTTTCGTCATGAAGAGTGGAAAGAAGCTGTACCAATAGATGGTTGGCATTTTGCACTCCACCGCCAAACATGCCTGAATGCAAATCAGAGTTAGCAGTCGTTAGTGAAAATTCTAATGCACTAAGACCTCTTAACGAATAGGTAATCGCAGGTACACCCCTGTCCCACATATCAGAATCAGAAATGACCACTACATCACAGGCTAATTTCTCTTTGTTTTCCGCTAAAAATGGCGGAAGATTGGGACTTCCGATTTCTTCTTCCCCTTCGATACAAAATTTCACGTTTACTGGTAATGTACCTTCTGATTTTAATAGTGTTTCCACTGCTTTTATATGTAAGAATGTTTGCCCCTTGTCATCAGTTGCCCCTCTTGCATAAATCTTTTCATCACGAATCGTCGGTTCAAATGGAGGCGTTTCCCATAGATGAACAGGATCAACAGGCTGCACGTCATAATGTCCGTATACTAAGACGGTTGGGGCATTTTCTTGATGAAGCCAGTCGGCATACACAATAGGATGACCTTTTGTCTGGATGATTTCAACGTGTTCCATTCCAATGGATTCAAGCTTTTTGGCAATCCAAGACGCTGCTTTTTGAATATCCTCTTTATGCTCGGATAAGGAGCTAATGCTTGGAATTCTTAGCAACTCTTTTAATTCCTCGACATTTTGTGTATGTTCATTGGATACTAATTCTGATAATTGACTCATGTTCTCACCTTTTCTCGTTTATTTTCAATTGGATTGACATTAGATGTTATGTATTCTTTGGTCTCTTTTAGTTTGAACAAAAATCATCTATATTTCCAGTATTTAATCAAATAATTTTTCTTTTTCTATAACCTCACATAAATTACTTTCGCTTTTTATTTAGATAGTATCCAATTAAAACAAGAGACGCATTTAAGGTTACAGATGATAAACTAAACTGTTTTCGAGTTTTAGGCTTTATCTTTACGATTTTTATACTAGGATTCGTTTTAGCTACAGATTCCTGTTTTTGATGAAGTGTTTTATTATGTGCTTCATTAAAAAGTAAATTGTCATAGCTCTTTCTTTTTTCAACATTTTTAAGAACTTCAAATGCTTCTTTCACTCTTTTAAACTGTTCAGCATTCCCTTTTTCTTTATCTGGATGTACTTCCTTTACCTTTTTTCGATAAGCTTCTTTAATCTCAAAAAATGTTGCATCATAGGGGACATCTAAAATACGATAGTAATTACCAATAGATCCCATGATTTCCGCCCTCTTTCGGTTTAAATAGCTTAATCTCCCGTTTTTAATCCTTCCAAAATAGTATTCTTGTTTTATATTAAATATTCGTATTTTAAACCCTACTATCTTTTCTCATGGGAAACCCACTTGTTAAACGAATTTAGGATAATAAAAAAGGAGCTGCACACTTGCAACTCCTTTTTTGAGTACATTCTTTTTTTTCAAAAACAAAAAGTATAATTGGCGTATGGATGGAAATCTCCATTGGAGGAGGTTATTTTCGAGTTTATGCAGAATGCGATAAGTTAGGTACCCTATTTTCTTCTTGATTATTATTAACCTTTCGCAAGCTAATCATTGCTAGAAAGGAAATATAGTAAAGCATTGCAAGATACCCCATTGCTGCCGTTACATTAGCGTGCTGCAGGATATATCCCACTAATATAGGAGATAATCCCCCTAAGGCTCTGCCAAAGTTAAAAATGGTATTAGTTGCTGTACTACGAGTCTCTACTGAATAATATTTACTAATCAAGGCTCCGTACCCTGCAAACATTCCATTCGAGAAGAAACCTACAACCGCACCGCCAATTAGAAGGCCAGCACTTCCAGATGCATAGGAGTATAAAAAGACAGCGACAGCCGAAGCTATTAAAAAGATTCCATATGAGCGCTTCATTCCCAAACGGTCAATAAAGATTCCGAATGTTAACATTCCTGCAATCATTCCTGCTGCCGTACTAATAGTCCAAAGAGCAGAGCTTGATACTGATAATCCTTGTGATTGTTGGAGCATAGAAGGAAGCCAAATCATCAAACCATTATAACCAGCAATCTGGACCGTTGCCATTATGGCCAAAGCAATCGTGGTGAAAGTAATTCTAGGGGTAGAGAACAATTGCGTTAATTTCCCCTGTTTCTTCACGAGGTTTTCTTTCTTTTGCGAAGCCAGCCATACTGGTGATTCGTCTAAATTCTTTCGTACGATAAAGGCGAAAATAACCGGAGCCAATCCAACGAAAAACAATCCTCTCCATCCCCAAGAAGGAAGAATGACCGCACTAAGAAGAGCAGCTAGGATAACACCATATTGAGCACCCACACTAACGTAAGAAGAAGCACGCCCTTGTTTATTCTTTGGCCATGCCTCCGCAACGAGTGCCATACCAATCCCGTATTCTCCACCAGCCCCTAAGCCAGCAATAAACCTAAATATATAGACTTGTTCAATATTCTGTGCCAGCCCGGTTAATGCTGTTCCAATAGCAAATAGTAGAATCGTATAGGTAAATATTCTAACTCTGCCAAATTTATCTGCTAATATACCGAAAATAACTCCCCCGGCAAGCATTCCTAGATTTGTAATAGAAGAAATTAGCCCTCCGGCTGTCATATCAATATGAAATTGCGAAATAATCATTGACATCGCAAAGGATATAAACATGATATCCATGCCCTCTAATGTTAAACCTGCTACTGATGCTACTACTGTTTTTTTACGATAATCCAATTTTGTCATTCTCCTTTCAAGCCTCACGGGACTTAGATTAAAAGATAGTGGCAAAAATAAAACCCTTCCATCCAAAGGACAAAAGGGTATCATAGACATAAGTAATATGTATGAGATTTCTTTCGCCTTTTTGGACTCTCTGGACCAAATTAAAGGGTTTTAATTTCAACTAATAGTAGCATGTTATTCGTCACATGACAATATTTTAATATAATAAACTAATATTTTTTACCAACAAGGAAAGTTTACAGTCACAAAACTAAACGATGCTTGTTTTTGATTAGTAACGGAAAACATTGGTATTAAGAGAGCATCTGCCAACAAAAAGAGAATAGCGGAAAGTCCAAAAGATTGTCATTAAAAAAGCTATCCAAAACATAGGATAGCCAAAAAAGTCTATTGTTTACATATTATAATTATTTATAACATCAATACAAACAGTGACTGTCATTGTTAGCCATTCTTACATACGGTCAAATAAAAACCCAGAGAACCTTTCCTGACGTTTTTTAGTTACTAATCACAATATCATCAAAATTAATTCTCTGTCCTGTTGTACCTGAAACAACAATGCGGAAGCGTACCGGTGCTGTTTGGTTCAGCGTAAATGTTTTCACCGTTAAAGTGGATGTACTAGTATTCGTACTTCCTACGTTTGTCCACGACGAACCGCTATTAGTAGACATTTGAAGCTGCCAATTGGCCCCGCTATCGGTACTGAAATTAGCATGAGAAATCTGTATGCTTTTTGCTCCACTTACATTGAAGTTCATGGTAATAGCTCCGGCTGATCGTACACGTGCCGACTGTGTACCCGTTTTCTTATCTCCTGACAAATTGCCAATAAGCGCATTATCAAAATACCATGAACCACTTGCGAGTGTTACATTGCCTGAAGTATAAGCTGTTTTGGTTCCCGATTCAAATTTTTCATTCAATACCGTTGTCCCGCCGGATCCGCCTGATCCACTAGAACCGTAACCATAGGAACCGGATTTAAACGTGGAAGAATCATACCATTTATAGCCTGTTGCTGGTGCAGCCCACGGTTCAGCCTGAGGCTCAGTAGATGTTTGTGGATTTTCCATCGATAATAAGGAAGTTGGCTGGTCAAGCTGCAGTCCGCTCACCTGTGATAACGCCGTATAACTTTCTTGTTTTGCCAACCAGTCGATGATATTCACAAGTAATGTACCATCATTCTGTTCCTTAAAACCATCGTACGTTGTCTTACTGGAGCCTGTTTCCTCACGTAAATATTTTGGACTCGCATCTTCTACAGGTGAAGAATCTCCGATAAATGCTGCTTTTCCTATACCTAGCTTAGCGACAGCTGCATACGGGCCCTCTGCTCTGCCCCCGCCATTATAGACACCTTGATCCACAGCATTTCCCCACGCCAAAGATGTTGAAGGAAGATAGACAATTCCTTTTGCTTTATTCGGATCGGTTATAGCTAGCGTTGACCCTGCATGCATGGCAACAGTAGAGACCCCCGTAGTAATTCCGAAGGCTTGACTTGGTGCCACAATATCATTGGCTGTTACATCGCCAATCGCGTTGTAACGGAAACGGATTCCAAAGTTGGTTGAAAGCCAGTCCGATCCTGTTACTCCCTGCATGGCTGCAGACGAAGCCTCTTCCGTACTCATTCCTTTTGTAGGATTGGAATAGGCACCTCTTCGATAACCATTAAAGACCTCCGAAGCATCCCAACGATTCTTGTTGCGGTCCGCATTATAATGGTCGCCGATAAAAAAGAGACTCCCGCCATTTTGCACATATTGGATCATGGCAGCTTGTTCAGATGTTTTGTAAGGGATATTTGCTTCTCCAATAATGAATACATTATAGCCTTGTAAATCTTCATAGGTAATCGGTGAATTTTTACGCAGTTCTTTTGCATAATACCCTTTGTTTGCTAAGGCATTGGCAAAGTCAGAAAACCCTCCATCCAAAACCCAATCGGCCGCTCCTGCCGTTTGTCCGTGAGTATTATCAAATAAGATTTTCTTCCCATTAGCCGTACCGACTGGCTGCAGCTGTGGAGCAGGATCTAGTGCATTCTCGGCTGAAGCATTCGGTGTAACATAAAAAAGAGAGGAGATTAATAGAAAAACTAATGCAATCACTGAAAATCGTTGACGTGTCAATCAAATCACTCCTTTAATGTGTGTTCCTCATTAAAGTACCACACTAGTATTAAGGTAGTGTGGTGAATTCGTAAAATTAAAAATTTTCCCAACATGAACCATGATCTACATGCACCACGTAAACAAACATTCGAATAAATGTAAAAAGTGCCGCTTCAATTGCTGAAACGGTACTTCTTTAAGTTAGTGATTGCTTCCCTTTTACCTCAATCCGATCCGGTCTTGTATAGATATTTAAGGAATGATTGCGGAGAAAACCAACGGTCGTAATTTGAAGCTCTTCCGCGAGCCTTAGGGCTAGTTCGGTTGGTGCTGATTTTGACAGAACAATCCCGCAACCTATTTTCGCTACTTTTAGCAAAACTTCTGAAGAAATTCGACCACTAAAAACAATAATCTTGTCTGAAAGGGAGATCGAATGCTGCAAGCAATAACCATAAATTTTATCTAAAGCATTATGTCGCCCTATGTCCGTCCTATCCACAATAATACCATTACGGTCACAAAGTGCTGCATTATGAACCCCACCCGTGTCCTGGAAGATTACAGACGACTCCTGCATCAGTTGCATTAACTGAAAGCATTGGTCGATAGAAATCGTCGCATCAACGTTTTCCAATGGTTTAACGGTTCTTGCATCATTATAAAAATAAAAACTTTGACGGCTTTTTCCGCAACAGGAGGTGACTACTCGCTTGGAATGGAACAATTCGTTTAGTTTGTTGACCTTATGCGTATTGACAATGGCGCGCCCGGTCGCTTCAATCATCGTAAGTTCCTTAATTTCTGAGATACTTCTGATAATTCCTTCTGACGCCAAAAAGCCAACCACTAATTCCTCGATGTGCTCAGGGCTGCAGACGAGTGTCGCGAATTCCTCCCCATTTAGAACAATGGTGATCGGATATTCCGTGACGATGGTATCCGTCACTCTTTGTATGGCTCCATCCTCATACCGCCATATATTACTTTCTAGTTTCATTGGCTGATCCATACTTTTTCACTCCCAGTTACTTTCCCTCAATCGGCTGGTCAAAAACGAATACAGTCATCGCAATATCTTCTTTGATATTAATGTCAGAGAATAACCGTAGTACTTTTGCACCCATCAATTCTTGAAATTTTAAAAGGACCTCTGGCTTTTTATAGATTTCCTTCACAAATCTCGTTCTCGTTTCATGGACCATCTGTTCACCATGATCCGAAGTAATCATAAACTTCTCCACATTCGTCAGGTTCCCTTTCATTTCACTTATCGCCCAAGAACCGATAAATTTAGTCGTAATTTCCTTTGGACCATTCCCGACATATTCCTTCCGAATCTCACGAACAAGCATGCTAAATTGATGCTCCAAATTCTTTGCCAAAAATTGTCCCTCCTTACTCATACACTTAGTTAGGTTTTGAAGAGGAAACCCATTCATCAACTTCACCGAATGGGTTTGCATTTTACTCTTTTAATCCCTCACCCATGCCTTTTAACAGATTAAAGCCAAAACCGATTGCTCGGTTAATATCAGGATCTTTTAACGCCTTCATTAAGTCCAATAGTCCAATTTTGGAATCCTCTTTTAATCCCTGCTCCGCCTTTTTTAATCCATGGGTCAGGCTTTTCGCAAGCTTACCCGTTGTTTCCGGGTCCAACTCCGTTAACATACCGCCTGCTGCCATCGCATTGTTTATCATGTTCGTGACGGGCTCTCGTGTAAGCTGGCCGACAGCGATTTTTGCTGCCTTCTCTTTCGCTTTTAAAAGACTTCCAAACGCATCTAAGATTCCACTATCGTGTAATTCTTGAATCAGACTCAATGTTTCAAGTAACGAGTCCTTATTTTCCGCAACCCCGGAGAGAAGATTCTCCAGGGATTGCATTTTCTTTTGTTCTTCTGTCAGTTCTATTTTTTCAATGACTTTAATCGGCTTGGCCATTATGCATTCCTCCTGTCATAAAAACCAGGTGTAACATACTCGTTCACATCGGCAATCGGTGTGTAGTCACTGCGTTCCCACTTGCGGTAGATTTCCAGGCCCATTTGCGGTGTACGGGTCGCATTACGTGGATTGTATCTTGGAAGCGGATTTTCACCTTTCAGTTCAAGTACTTCCATCCGTACTTTCGCTTGTTTATAAGCTGGGGTATGTGTCACGACATCCACCGCCCCACCAGTCAGAAGGTTTACCGCACTCTCGTGGCTTGAAGAATGCATTGGCACATACACTGTTTTCCCTTCTACGCGGTCGGTTACAAGTACAGGAAGTTTAATAGCTCCGTATGGTGAGACAAGACGTACAAGTGTGCCGTCCTTTACTCCGCGTTCTTCCGCTAATTCTGGAGAAACCTCCACGAATACCTTAGGGAATTTGTAATTTAGTCCCTCAGATTTCTGTGTTAAGTTTCCTTCATGGAAGTGTTCCAACAGACGTCCATTATCCAACGCGAGATCAAATTCCTGAGGGAACTCCATTGGTGGTACATAATCAAACAAGCCGAAGCGAGCTTTTTTATCAGGGAAATTAAAGCCGTCTGTGAAAAGCAGCGGTGTGTTTGATCCATCTTGAGAACCCCAGTGGAAGCTGTTCCAGCCTTCAAGCACTTCATAGTTACACTGGCTGAAGAAAGGTGTTAAGCTTGCCATTTCGTCAAAAATCTCACTTGGATGTGTATAATTCCAATCAAAGCCCATTTTTTTCGCGAGCTGTGTAAAAATCCACCAGTCCGGTTTGCTATCGCCTAGCGGCTGTAATGCTTGGTATAAGCGCTGCACGCGGCGTTCGGTATTAGTAAACGTTCCATCTTTTTCAAGAGAAGGTGCTCCTGGTAAAATAACATCAGCAAATTGGGCTGTTGTTGTTAAGAAGATTTCTTGTACGACAAGGAAATCTAATTTCTCAAGCATCGCTTGTGTATGGTTCGAATCTGCATCCACCCATGCCATGTCCTCACCCGCGATGTACATTGCTTTCATCTCGCCTCGGTCGACAGCCCCGAGCATTTCAATATTGTCAAGGCCAGGATTTGGTGAGATTTCCACACCATACGCCTTTTCGAATTTTTCACGGATTTCCACATTTGTTACGGACTGATAGCCTGGGAAGATATTAGGCATAGTACCCATATCTGCAGCACCCTGCACATTATTATGCCCGCGTAATGGGTAGGCGCCAGCGTTTGGACGCATCATGTTACCTGTTGCAAGAAGAAGGTTTGCAATCGCAACAGAGGTGTGTGAGCCTGCAATATTTTGCGTGACACCCATTCCCCAACAAATGACAGTTCCATCCGCATCACGCATCATTTCTGCCATTTGAATTAAGGTTTCTTTTGCGATTCCCGTAATCTTCTCTGCCTCATCCAAACTGTACGGCTCAATCATTTTTAAGAATTCATCATAGTGATTGACATGCTCTGTGATAAAATTCACATCGTGCCAGCCTTGGTCAATGATATACTTTGTAATAGCGGAAAGCCATACAAAGTCTGTTCCTTGTTTTGGACGAACAAACAAGTCCGCTCGGTCACCCATTTCATGTCTGCGAACGTCCACGGTAATCAATTTTTGACCGTGAAGCTTTTGCGCACGTTTAATACGTGTAGAAAGAACAGGGTGTCCTTCTGCTGGCGCACATCCAACTAGCATGACAAGACCAGCTCCCGCGATATCCTGAATCGTTCCAGAATCACCGCCGATGCCTCCAGTTTGCTGAAGTCCCCATGAAGCAGGTGACTGGCAATAACGAGAACAGTTGTCCACATTATTGGTTCCGAACACTTGACGAGCCATCTTTTGGATCAGATAGTTTTCTTCGTTCGTAATTTTAGATGAAGCAATAAAGCCAATTGCATCGCTGCCATGGGTTTCTTTAATTCCACCAAGTTTTTCTGCTACAAGTGAAAGAGCTTCATCCCAACTCGCTTCCACAAACACATCACCTTTACGGATTAACGGTGTGGTAATACGTTCTTGTGAATTGACAAAATCCCATCCGAATTTTCCTTTTACACAAGTGGAAACACTGTTAACTGGCGCATTTTCAGATGGTTCAATTTTAAGAATTTCACGGTCTTTTGTCCATACTTCAAATGAACAACCCACACCGCAGAATGTACAAACGGTTTTGGTCTTCTCAATTCGCTCTTCACGCATGGCTGCTTCTACTTCTGACACGGCCATGATGGTTTGATAATCAGGCTCGACTGCCTTTACGATATCAATCATAGGTGTAAGTAAGTCATCAGAAATACCTGTCATAAATCCTGCATTTCCAAGCATGGACTTTTCCATTAATGCGTTACAAGGACAAACAGTCACACATTGACCGCAGGATACGCAAGAGGATTCGTTAATGCTTTTTCCTCCGTCCCATAATACACGCGGCTGATTGGTTTCCCAGTTAATAGTTAGTGTTTCATTCACTTGAAGATCCTGACAAGTTTCCACACAGCGTCCGCACAAAATACATTGATCCGGATCATAGCGATAAAACGGGTGCGACATATCTACTTCGTAGCCCTTCGAACGGTGAGGTCTAGTTTGGTGTTCAATTCCCATCAATTCTGCCGTATTATGTACACGGCAATTGCCATTGTTATTGTCACATACGGTGCAATATAATAGATGGTTCTCAAGAATGCGATCCATCGCTTCCTCTTGAGCGTTCTTTGCCAGCTCAGACGAAGTCAAGATGTCCATTCCGTCCTCTACCACAGTAGAACAGGCACGCATAATGCTGCCATTAACTTCACACATACACGTATCACAGCTCTGTACCGGTCCAAGAACCTCAGAATAGCAAATGTGCGGATGCTCCATCTCCTGTTTGAGTAAATAGTCTAAAATACGAGTTCCTTTTTCTACTTCGTGTGCTGTTCCGTTAATCAGAACATTCACTTTTTCACTCACTGTAAAGTCCTCCTTAGTTGAATGCAGAGAAATCTATTTAAAAATCACACATGATTAATGAGCACTAAATTCATACGAATTTTTCACTTAAATCAAAATGCTCCTATTATTCTATTAATTATACTATTAATATTGTTTTTTGCATTGAAAACCCTTACCTGATTATCCAGCTTTCTTTACGCTTGGTTTTGCATTTGAAAGTGGTTGAAGTGAATCCTTATGAACCATCCAATAGATTAGGGCTACAAAAATTCCCCCACCAATTGCATTTCCGATTACTACTGGGACAAAATTAGCAAAGTAATCTGCCCATGTGAAATGTCCCGCGAAGATCGCTGCAGGAATAACAAACATGTTGGCCACCACGTGCTGAAAACCGATCGCAACAAACCCCATAATTGGGAACCAAATCGCAAGAATTTTTCCACCGATATCATCTGCCCCAAAGGCAAGCCAAACACCTAAACAAACAAGCCAGTTACAGCCGACTGCCGAGATCACACTTTGAAGAAAGGTTTCGTCGATTTTGGCCTGTGCGATAGCAACAGTTTTTGTAAGGAATGGACCTGTTTCCGTTAACCCTAGGACATGACCAAAGAAAAATGCGACAAAGATGGCACCAATAAAGTTACTGACTAATACTAAGAGCCAATTTCTCGCCAGCTGCCCAAGCGTTGCGCGCCTTGCTAGTACAGCAATCGGAAGTGCCATCATATTCCCTGTTAACAATTCTCCACCCGCAATAATAATGAGCATGAGTCCAACCGGGAATACCGTACCACCTAAAAGTGAGCTGAATGTACCCCATTCCTTCGGTAAATTGGCAATGACGCGAATATCTAATAAAAATCCTAATGCAATAAAGGCTCCACCTAAAAATCCTAATAATAGTGCATGTTCAGCACGCATCGATGCTTTTTTTGCCCCTGCATCAACTGCTAATTCCGCAATACGCTGTGAACTATGAAACGCCATATCATTTCCTCCTGTAAGTTGAATATAAAAAGCAAATTGTTTATACAATTGGATAATTGCCGCTAACTGCGCCCACCACTTTTTCTAAAAGAAAACGCAAAAAAGCCCACCATAAATCGGTCCACATGCCAATGCATGTACCGTTTTACAGTGGGCTGATAACTGAGCATTTTATATACTAGCAATCCATCCCGCTACAGACACAATGGAAGAACAGGATATACAGTCAATCTTCAATTAACCTACATCAATGAACATTCCATCCTCTATAAACCTTTCTTATAGTAACATGGATTCATAGATTTGTGAACATTTTAGGAACTTTTTTGGTTTCACATTGGATTTTAAAGTATTACCTTCTCCTAAAGAAAAATATTATCTGTTCTGCAAATGAACAATAACTACTTTTCAGCCATGAGAATCGTCCATTAGCTTTAGTGTTTTGGTATTGGAATTTTTAAGATATTCACTTTTGAACCATCTTTCGCAGAGAAGACAAATAACTCCAATTTAGTATCATTAGTAGTTACCCTATCTTTTTCAAAGGTAATTTCGAATTCTCCCCATGCAGGAGCACCATCTGTTTGGTACTTATTATCCAACAATACTTTTTCTCCATCATAAAGAGTATAGTGAAAAACTCCTTCAAATACTTGGGCTTTACCTGATATAATGATTTTCTCTTCCGATTCAGCTACAACCACGTCTTTAAACACTTGGTTATGGTACACCTTTTTCTCAGGTATATTTGGAACTGGCTTTTGTTGATTAGTTGTTCCTTCTTGTTGTTGATGACAAGACACTAAACCAATCATGACTATTAATATAGAAAAAATACAACTGATTTTTTTCAATTTTTACACCCCCTTACTTTATTTTATTCACATTAAAACTTCCAAGAATTAATTAACAGGATTAATCTTAGCCAAACAAAAAAGCCGTCATACTGACCGACTTTTCAAGTTATTATTTACTATTTCTAATAATTATATATATTTCTACTACAATCCTAATCTTGTAAGAAAATCACTTAATGTTGTACCTTCAACACGTTCTTTCGGTTCAGGTGTTGTTTTGGCTGAAGGATTTTTCTTTAAATAGTTTTTCTGAATGTAGGCTATATCTTTGTCATCGACAGTTTTGTAGAAGTTGATGTCGGCACTGCGTTCGTTTTTGCCCCAGTGCTGTTCTACGTATAATGCGTCGAGTACATCAATCACATTGTCTTTATTGGCGTCTCCTGGTGTGGCAGCTCCCACATACATCCCCGAAAACCAATACGCTACAGTCTTACTATCATCGTCCACGTATCCAACAAAGAACGGCTTGTACAACGTGAAATGGCCTGGAAGATCGACTGATAATTCTAGTTCTTCTAAGGCAATCGGTAATTTTTCCCCAGTTATCTGTCCATATTTGTTGATGGTTACAGGATAAATGAGAGTATAGTAGTTTGATTTTTCGTAATTTATTAGATATAAAAGATTAGAAATAAAAAATATATTGGGGTAAAAATATAACCATTAAAAGAAATAGGATGTTTCATAATTTACAAAATAAAAAAGCTTGGTATACCAAGCTTATTTTATACTATTTAATTACCTAAATCATTCGCTCATTTAGTTTGAAAATGTAAACTATCCGCTTTATTGAGTAAAAAGTCTGCCGGCTCTTTCCCATACAAATACAACCGGTGCATCGGTCTTGTCATCGATACGTACAACAATTTGATGTCTAAATCTACTTCAGAATACGGTTCTTCTAAGCAGACAAGTAACACGGCATCAAACTCCAACCCTTTTGATAGGTAAGAAGGTAAAATTACGATATGCCCCTTCTTCATCTCTACTTTTTCCTCTAATAACTGAATCGGCAGATCACTGTTTTCAAAAAGCTGGTGGATTCTTTGACATTCTTTATCGGTACGTCCAATAATCGCAATGGAGTGCAGTTCTTCCTTTTTAAAAGAGGAAATATCCTCTTCCAGCTGCAACCTCACCTGCTCCAAATTCGTAGGTTCTATCCTTTTAAAATATGGCTTGTCACCATGCCGAATAACTGGTACAACTTTTGGCAGGTCTTGGTCAATCAGCATTAAGATATCATTAGCCAGATTCATGATTTCAACGGTTGTCCGGTAGCTTTTTTGTAAGGCTTGATAGTTTGCATTCGGGAAGATTTCTTCCAAAACCGGCTTCCAGCTGTTTAAGCCACGATAAGAATGAATGCCTTGTGCCAAATCTCCCACAATGGTGAACAGGTCGGTCTCAAAGCCTTCTTTTAATGCAGCAAATTGAAAATAGCTATAATCCTGCGCTTCATCTATAAAAATACTGCGCATTTTATATTTTTCATCGATACCTTCGAGCTTTGCCTGCATGAAAAATAACGGTGCTAAATCTTCTAACTCGTACGCTCCTCGATTAAAAATTCGCTGACAATATTTACTTAAAAGCTTACATTCTTGTTCTGAAAGCGTTGTGGAATGCTCTTTGATCTTTTCAGGAGAAGTCATTAGTTCCTTATACAGGGTGAAAATATCTTTCATGACAAACGCATCCATATATTTTTTTACTGCGACCTTTGCCTCCTGCTCCACCCTCTTTTTTCTTTTTTCCTTTGTTTCCATTAAGGAAACAACTTTTTGCTTTCTTTTATCTGGTTTCAGCTTTGTGTTAAATAGGGCTTTCTCTAGTGCCTCTTCATATTTCTTATTAAGATTCGATAACATCAGCGATTTCTTCTTTTTCAAATCTTCTTCTAACAGGTTCTTTATCTTTTCAATTCTTTTATAGATTGGTAAGTACGTATATTCTTTTAGAAAAAGTTTTTTTAGTTTAAGACCCTTCATCAGAACGGAATTTTCCACGACAAAATCTTCTTGTGGAGCTAGTTTATATTGCAATTCTTTTACATATAGTTCGATTACTTCCTTAAATTCGAGCGATCCTTTATAGCTAGACACCCATTGAAGCGATTTATTTTTCCCATTCTTTTCAAGCAGCTTCATCAGTTTAGAGTTAGGTGAAAATAGCTTGATTTTCTGGCCGAGGCATCTTCTCATAAAATCGATATAGGTGGTTTGATTAATCTTGTTGACCCCTAATTCCGGTAGGACGGCGGAAATATAGTCAATAAACAGTCTGTTTGGTGCGAGAATCATTAATTTTTCTGGAGGAAATTGAAACCCAAAGGAATAGAGAAAGTAGGATATTCTATGGAGTGCGATGGTTGTTTTCCCGCTTCCGGCGGCCCCTTGAACGATAATCGGGTGTTTCAGAGATGCCCGGATTACTTCATTTTGCTCATTTTGAATCGTCGCCACGATTTCTGTTAAGCGATTGTCTGCTTTTCCAGACAAAGATTTCTGTAACAGCTCATCATGAGTAGTTAAATCGATGTCTCTTATGTCTTTTAAGAGTCCCTCGACGATGTCATATTGCCTTTTTAAGGATAAGTAGCCTGATTGTTCCTCTCCGTATGCCTCATAGGATACCTCTCCCAGCCGGCCGTCATAATAGACATTGGCAATTGGAGACCTCCAATCCACGATAATGGGCAGCTGTGTCACACGGTCAAATAATGATACTTTTCCTATGTAGAGAACTTCTTCCTTGTTGGTACTATTGCTCGTAAAATCAATCCTTGAAAAATAGGGTTTGCCAATGACGCTTTCTAATCTTTTCAGTTCAGTTTCTGCTAATTCAAGAAAGCTGGCATTCGCGAGGAGATCCGTGTAGCTTGAACTACTATCACCAGAATTCAGATCGGCAAAAGATTGCCTCATATTTTCAACAAAAAATTCCTTATTCCCTTTCGAAATGTCTAAAACCGTTCGTATGTATTCCTTCGTAAACTCCAGGCGCTCTACTTCTGCTTGATAGTCTTTATGATTATGGACAGACACTTGGTCTTTAGCACTCATCTTATTCACTCCTCACCTAACAATTGGGAAGCACGAATAATTAGAATATACTAAATCTTTGTGTCTAGTCAAGTGTTTCAAAAATGCATCAAATAAAGAATGAAAATATTGTGGTGAATTATGAGGTAAATTACAAAAATCGCCTTCAAAATTCATTTTTGAAGCTAAAATGGTTCGAAAAATGACAAAAAAGCCCTCAAATGTGATTTTTCGTGATTCGTATTACTTAGCCTAACCCGTTATTGTGAATATGCCGGACATGTGGATTACCCACGTATGATGGCCTAAATCAATTTGATAAGGGTGGTTCAGGTACTATGAATTTAAAATCTGGAAACATTGAGGGATTTGAAAGTTTTTCACAGTTCGAGAATTTAAAGCAGTTTAATCATCATATGGAAATGTGGTTGCTCGATCATAAGAAAGATTTTACTAAAGGTGAGTTGGTTGGATTAAAAACTTTAGTTCGGTTCTCTGCCAAAATCCCTGGGGTTTGTAATGCTAAAATCGGTACCATGTTAAAAGCGATTAATCAAGAGTACAAGGAAAACATTCTTTCCCGTTCCACTTTTAAACGAATGATTTTGAAAGGCAAAAAAATAGGCATGTTCACTGTCTATGAAACCGAACGAAAAAACGGATCCCAGACTAGCAATCTCTATGTCTTTAATCGTTTTCCTACCAATGAACTACCTAAAACGGAAATCCTTGACTGCCCTAAAGAAACTATTAATCTTTTAAAAACTGAAAAAGATCACGAGATTTATAAACGTAAAGAAACACCGTCTGAATTGGACCACACTTTTGTGAGTGATCGTGTTCCACGGCCGTTTGTCCAATTGGTCCAATGCTTCTTTCCAGAGGCAAAACTCATTGAAGAATACTGGCATATGGCTCAGATTGTCGCCCGTGACTTTGAGCTAGATAAGAATTCAGCCATTGAACTCGCTATTCAATCCTTTAAACAACTAATGCGAAAACTAAAATTTACGAGCAGCGTGAAAAAGCCAATCGCCTACTTCTATGGAATTTTAAAAGAGAAGTCCTTTCAGTTTTATAACCAGAGGATGTACGAAATGCGTGAAGCAGGCTTCATCAAAGATCAACCGTTACGATTGTTCATTAATGGTGAAATCATAGAGTGGGATTGGTTAAATCAATCCCACAGTCATATCTAATATGTATTACTCATTATGCATAAAATTCTGGCTTTCCAAGTATTTTAGGACAGTCTGCGAAAACTCGTGATGAGATTCTTTCGTATACTTGGCCATGGTATAGATTTGTGCTAGATTTTTTAAGCCTAAACGTTCTGTCATTTCTTTTAGTCTAGGGACGTCCATGTAGCGTTTCCAGCCTTTTTCATCTCTTTCTTTGTAGATTTCTAGAATATCTTCATCTGAATAATCACGATACTGGTCATAGTGAACAAGCCCATGTCTTGGCAGTCGATCACGCGGAGCAGGGTTTTCTGCGGGGTAACCCAATGAATAGCCTACAACGGGTACGACATTTGGTGGTAAGTTTAGCAATTCTCCAATTTGATCGCAATTGGCTAGTGTTGAGCCCATATAGCAGATGCCTAGTCCTGCATTTTCTGCTGCTAAAGCACAGTTTTGAGCTGCTAACGTCGCATCAATGGCACCGATCATAAAGCTCATGAAATTATCAAATTGTACGGGTGCGTCATTCAGCTCAAGCCACTTTCTCATTCGATTAAAGTCAGCACAAAAAGTTAATAGTATAGGTGCATCCACTACCATCGATTGATCCATATGTGCAGAGTATAATTTTTTCTTCAATTCTTTGTCTTTAGTGACGATAATCGAATAGGATTGCATATTACCACTTGAAGAAGCACGAATACCTGCATCTAATATTTGGTCCAGCATTTCTTGGCTTACTTCCCTATCTTCATATTCTCGGATGGACCTGTGCCCGTGGATAACATCATTAAATTCCAATGCCCTCACTCCTTTTTTTATCTTACTTTAGCAAACCATTAACATAAAATCTACTATCAATAAAGGAGGATAATAGTGAGTTCTTAAAGAATTTAATGTAAGGATTATATTAATAGAGGTGAAATTCATGTTAACACGAGAAGAATTAGCTGCCATAAAAGAACTTCAGGCGGTTTGCGAGAAAGATGGCGGTTTTGATCTGAAACTTAATTTTGATATGCTTGAAAATAGAACTGGACAGGAAAAGGAAGACTTTTTTCATTATGAGCATAACAAGCTTGTTGGTTTCCTTGCCAGTTATGACTTTGGTAATAAAGTAGAGCTCTGCGGGATGGTTCATCCCGATTATCGCAGAAAAGGAATTTTTACTAAATTACTAGAACAGGGAATTGAAGATACTAAAAGGCGCAATATTAACAAGGTTTTATTGAATGCCCCAACCTCTTCTCAATCGGCGAAGCAGTTTTTATCGACGATTCCTTGTTCCTTTTACGTAGCAGAATACCAAATGAAATGGCATCAAACGGAGCTTACCGAGGATCCTTCTGTTAGTCTGAGGCCCTCAACCACAGCAGAGGATTTCGAAGCAGAAATACAGCTGGAGGTGTCAGCGTTTGGTTTTGATGAGGACGAAGCACGTAAATTCAATCAGCAAATTAGGGAAAACGGAAGAGAGAAAAACCTTATTATTGAAGCAGATGGAAAAACTGCTGGAAAAATTCGTGTGGATGAAGCCGACGGAGAAGCATGGATTTATGGCTTTGCTGTGTTTCCAGAATTACAGGGTAAAGGAATTGGGAGAAAGGCATTAACCAAAGTTGTTAAAGCAGAATCCCAAAAAGGGCTTTCCGTTTATCTCGAAGTCGAAGCCAAAAATGCACACGCCTTAAAGCTGTATGAATCATGCGGTTTTAGAAGCTACCACTCGCAGGATTACTATAAATATAAATTTTAATTTATACTTTGATTGTCTACTAATGTTATATTAATATTATAAATATTACAAATTCACACTGGAGATGGACATCGATGTTACATAAACTAGACTTAAAATCCGAGAACCTGCACGGGTCCTTTAGTAAAGACTATCAACCCATTTTAACAATTGATTCTGGGGATAGCTTACAAGTGACTACTCCAGATATTGAGTGGGGATATTCGAGTTACAAAGATAAAGAAAGAGTAGTTTTTGAATCGGCTGTAAAGGAAGATGATCGTAGACATCCGATGATTGGTCCTATCGCCATTCGTGGGGCAAAGCCTGGAATGGTACTTGAAGTAAAATTAAATGATGTCGTGCCAGGCTGGTATGGACGTAATTGGGCTGGCGGATTCAAAAATTGGCAGAATGATAGTGTTGGATTGTCTGAATCAGAAAGAATTCAGGTAGATTGGGAGTTAAATGCAACCACGATGACCGGTACTGCTCAAATAGGCGGAAAACAATTTCACGTTGGCCTTGATCCTTTCATTGGATTAATGGGTGTCGCTCCTTCTGAACCTGGTGTACATGTCACCTCCCCTCCCCGCTATTGCGGTGGGAATATTGATTGTAAGGAATTGGTTAAAGGCAGCACCCTGTATTTGCCGATTGGCGTAGAAGGTGCATTATTTTCAATTGGGGATGGACATGCACTTCAAGGTGATGGAGAGGTTTCCGGTACAGCAATTGAGTGTCCGATGGACCTAGTTGATGTGACTTTAATTGTTAGAGACGATTTATCGTTGAACATGCCTCGAGCAAAGACCCCAACTGGTTGGATTACCTTTGGGTTTGATGAAGATTTAAACGTGGCCGCTGCCACTGCTTTACATGATATGGTTAAGCTCATCCAAGAATTTTATGGAATAGAAAAGGTCGAAGCGATGGCCCTTGCTAGTGTAGCTGTTGACCTCCGAATTACACAAGTAGTCAATGGTGTAAAGGGTGTACATGCTGTTCTTCCTCATGGAGCGATTCGTTAAAGAGATTATATAAAAAACACTTCGGAATGCAGAGTAACGGGGTTACTTGTGAGGTGCAAAACGTTAGTTCACATTCCTAATCAAATGGCAAATCAAATAAATTTCACATCACAATTCACAGTCTAAAGTGCATAGAGATTTCAATCTCTATGCATTTTTGTATTATCTTTATTCATGTGACGCACCTGTAAGTTGTACAAATTCATTTAACGCTAAAACGGGGTTTGATAAATAAGCGGAGAAATTCCTCTTATTTAGTGATTTTGAGTAAAAAAAGCTAAAATAGAGGGATAAATTCCGCCTATTGAATCAAAAAATGCAAATATGAGAGATTATTCTTTGCAGCTCCATTCTTAAATTAAGCGGAAAATCTCCTCTTATTTCCCCCTTGCTGAGCAATCGATTAAGGAAAAGACATCTTATTTAAATGGGGATTGTGTTTAATTCAAAAATCCAATCCAAAAGAACCTCATTTTGACGCATCACGGTGAACCGTCACAAGTAAGGGAGGTTTAATAAAATCAAAATAAAGAAACTCGCCAAATACTATGGCGAGTTTAACTCTTTATTAAACCGATACGATTGTCTTTTCGGCACGTCTTTTAAAAAAAGCATCTCAAAACGGAACCCATTAGAATTACTCACGTGCAATTTCCTATGTGTTTTACAATGTTTGCACATCTAAAGTTAACCAGTTAAATGTATTGACCAAGGTGTTTCTTGTTATTCAATGGTTTCATTAAGCTTATTTCTGATATTTATTTAACTTAGAACCTAAAGATACATTATTTCGCTCTATTTTTTTAAGTTTTAAATTGGATGCCCAACTGATTCGAGATTCATATTTTTGCGTGTGTTCCTTATTAACAAGATTCTGCAATCTCTCTTTGTTTTTTTCTAGAGGTTCTTCAAGAGTAGACAATCGACGAGTTGGAAACGGTAGTCCAGCTAGAATGGTTGTAATAGTGGGATCCGTTTCTGAGATATAGGTTCCTTCGAATAATTGTAGCGGTTCTCCAACCCTTTCGAAGATGGAAGGTACATTTATGAGTTTTGAAATATTCTCCGGTCCTTCATAAATGAGTCCTGCCCGAATAACTCCTTTTGATTCAACCGGGCAGAAGATGGAGTTCCCCCATGAGATTTGTACTTTTCCTGAGACATCAGAGGTCGTTTTCGCGTCCGTAATTGCAGCAGAAGAGATAATCGTTACACCTCTTGTTCCCAATATATTCATCAAATCGGTTTCATCGAAGTTCCCATAAAAAGAACTCTTTTTAGTGATTTTCAGGAGATGACTAATCGCTTCCATCGTTTGATGATTTGCAGAAAGATATATTTCGTGTTTACTAGATTGTGGCTTCTGTTTGCGCATCTGATCATTGTCTACCAGGAATAGGGAAGATATCCCCTCAATTTTTGAAAGTTCTTCAATACACTCTGCTGTATTGATTCTATTTCCCGCTAATACGTTTCGTTCAGGAATAATAGCAATAGCCCCTATCTTAATTCCAGGTAACTGGTCAATTAATAAGTCAATCAAAAAAGGACTCATTCCAGATCCTGTACCACCGTCCGTTGAAAAAGCAAGTAATAATAGCTTTATATTCTTAAAAGAATGGCTAATAAAATCGATCAACTCTTGATAATGTTCTTTAACAGCACTTATTCCTAATGACCTTTCTTGACCGGCACCATTATAGCCCGGAACAAAATATTTCCTTTCTACCCTGGTATTTACGGCACCATCCTGTTGATTAGTATTGATCAGTGCTGTCTGAAAACCTAAGGCTGATGCGATTTCCGCTATATTTCCACCTGCTTGACCCACGCCTAAGATTCCAATCGATTTCAACAAAAACTCCTCCTCACCAGCATAAATAATTCCACCATAAAAAATGTAAAAGGACTTATTAAAAAAATAAACCTTATATAATTTTTACTGTTGTAAACTGCTGATTATGCAAAAAAAATGACGAGAGTTTTCTCGTCACCTTTTAATATGTATACCTTATAAAAAAAGTAGTACCGTCTGGTCCTGTTTGAATATCAATCTTTGCTTGGTGCCTAGCAGCAATTGCGTAACAAACACCTAATCCAAGCCCGGTTCCCTTGTCTTTGGTGGTGAAGAATGGAGTCCCTAATTTTTCAAAAACATCCGGCTTGATTCCTTGACCTTGATCCTGAACAGCAAGGACGACATAACCGTCTTCCATGTACGTTTTGATCTTTAGGATCTTCCCTTCACTCATGGCCTCTAAGCCATTGCGGTAAAGATTGATGATTAACTGCCTTGTCTCATCCCGGTTCAACATAATTTCTGGAAGGTCATTCGTTTCAATCTCAATGTATTTATTTTGATTGAAGGCATCTACATGGATTAAGGGAGTCATATCGCTAATAATCGAATTTAAATTTAACTTCTGTAAATCAGATGACCTCGTATTACTCATAGAAAGAAATTCTGAAATGATGTTGTTCGCACGGTCTAGTTCGTCAATCATGATATGTAAATAATTCTGATACCGCCCAAACTCATCCTCTCTTTCTAAAATCTGCAGAAAACCTCGGACGGTTGTCATTGGGTTTCTTATTTCATGGCTGATGCCCGCTGCCATTTGTGCGATTAGATCGAGTCCTGATAACCGTTTCAATTCTTTTTCATATTTCTTTTTCTCAGTAATGTCTTTGATTAGGCTGCAAATTCCATCCCCGTACGGATAGACCACTATGTCAAACCATTTATCCGAGTAGGATGCATGGGTTTCAAAATGGGTGGGAATCCTGTCAGCCATTACCCGATGATATTCTTTATAAAAGACAGTATCTATGTAGCTAGGAAACTCTTCCCATATTACCTTCCCTATTACATCTTCAGGTGTTTTATTCATCGGAAGGTCCTGGTATTTATTAACATAAAGATATTTCCAATCTTTACTTAACACAATGAAACCATCTGTAATACTTTCTATGACATTGTGATTTTGCTCATTTGCCACTTCTAGTTCCTTTGTCCTCTTCTCATACATGCTTTCCAATTTATCCATGTACAGTAAGCTGTATAAAGTAGATGCTGTTGCATCCACGATCGATTGTGCCAGCTGATGTTGCGATTCCGAGTAGACAAGAGGATCCTCTCCGGTATGAACCACTCCTAATATTCCTAAGACCTCCCCCATAGAAACAAGCGGAATTAAGAACAGGCCTTTTATTCCATACCTTTTACAAATTTCCTGATTTAACCTATCATCAACTGACGCATCTGGAATCAGTAAAGCTTTTTTGGTTTTCATAACCGCTTGAAGTACACTTTCATTACAAGGGCCCATTTTTTGAAAGGTTTCTTTCCACTCTGACGCTATTCCACTTCCAACCTTCACCTGGAGAATGTTTTTACCAGCTGTAGGGTCCAGCAGATGGACTCCCATATGATTGTTACTTAAAACCCTTCCTAAATAGTTGAAACATATATCAAGGCTGCTTTGCAATGTTGAACACATGGATAATTCGCGTGTGACATCAAGTAGCAGCTGCTTTTCTGAGATTAATTTTTCCTTTTCGGCTAAATTAAGCGCATTTCGTATGGCAACGGCCGCCATATTTACATAAGCCTCTACCGTTTGAATCTCTAATTCTGTTAAGTTCATTGGCTGCCCATAATCAAAAAGAAAGACAAGACCAAATAACTCCTGTTCAAACGAGATTGGAAGGGCTAACAACGATTTAATTTGGAATGCAGCCACGGCTGTAGGATCGGGGCGGTGATCCTTTGAGGTATCAGGAATATAGATTTTTTTTTGTGATTCAATGACTTCCCTTGCAAGTAAATCGATTTCTGTATCGATCACATGCATATCCAGTGTCCAGACATTAAGGTGTTTTGGTTTTCCAACATATCCCCGGAATGTTCCATCCTCTTGTGGTAAATAAATTCCAACCGCATCACATTGTACGATTTCCTCCGATATGGCCGTTGTTACCTGCTCCAACAGATCCCGTAGTTCAAGCTTCGTATTAATTAATTTGGTTATGTTTGCAAGACGAGAATATCTTGTTTGCTCCATTGACATTTCCTTGTACTCCATTTCATTGGCATGCAGTGCTCAATTTATAAAAGACTCCATTCATTCCGCACAAATTCGACAAAATCTCTTAATATCTTTATTTTACAATATGTACATGGGTTTGGTATACATAAATCCAAATTAATTTCCATTTTTATGTAAAAATAACTTCAAAAAAAAGACTCCTTAATAACAGCATAATAATACGTGTTAATAGGAGCCCTTTTTAAATAAAAAGCCTTTACTTGCTTAACAGCTTATTAAAATCCTCTATAAACGCCTCGACCTGTTCTTCCTGAGTAGCCCATGAAGTGACAAGACGAATCGTTGAATGTCCTTCGTCTACTTTTTCCCACACATGAAAGGCATACTTCTTATCCAATTCAGCAATCAGAGAATTAGGTAGAATGGGGAAGATTTGATTCGATGGAGAATCGATTAAAAACGGAATATTAGCCTTGCCAATTTCCTCTCTTAATCTACCTGCCAACTTATTAGCATGCATAGCTAAATCAAAGAACAGATTATCCCGGAAAAGCTCAAGGAACTGAATACCTAGGACTCTACCTTTAGCAAGCAACCCGCCCTTTTGCTTGATATGGTAGCGAAAATCCTCCTTAAGAGAGTCTTTGCAAATCACTAATGCCTCCCCCATAAGCGCTCCATTCTTTGTTCCGCCAATATAAAAAGCATCAACAAGTCCTGGTAGATCGCTCAATTCCAAGTCATTTTCATCTGAGCATAAAGCTGACCCTAGTCTTGCGCCATCCATATATAAAATGAGATTGTTTTCATGGCAAACATCTCGTAATTCCTCGAGTTCTTTTTTTGTATAAACGGAGCCTATTTCAGTAGAATTTGATATGTACACAAGCTTTGGCTTTACCATGTGCTCATCAGGATGTCCCTCTAATACAGCCTTCACATGATCAGGAATCAATTTTCCATCTACACCTTCAATGGAAATGATTTTGTGGCCAGTTGCTTCAATCGCACCGGTTTCATGCCCTAATATATGGCCGGAACTTACGGCCATAGCCGCCTCATGTGGTCTTAAAAAAGCAGATATGGCAGTCAGATTTGTTTGTGTACCCCCTGATAATAGGTGGATATCCACATCCGACCGTCCCATTTTTTTCTTTAACAAATCAATTGCCTGCTGCGAAAATTGATCTTCGCCGTAGCCATCCGCCTGGATAAGGTTGGATTCAAGTAATGCATTCAAGATTCTAGGATGTGCGCCTTCACTATAGTCGTTCTTAAAGCTGTACATATTGTTGCCTCCATTTTATTTTCAAGAATTGTTTCTATTTTTTATCCTACCATATCTGTTATTGATTCCTACAATATAATGTTCCCCCATTAGGCACCAAATTCAATGTAAAATTACACTTTTCTATCGAATTTTACGATTTATCAGCGAATTTCAAGCATTTATCAGCGAATAATAAAATATATCAGCGAATCTATGTTTTTATCAGCGAATTTGAGATTTTATCAGCAAATCAAATAATCAACAATTTTGTCGGCTCAAAAAGAATTTATTTAATTCTCGCATAACTCATTGTTTCCAAATCATTTATAAAAAATCATTATAACTTCTCTAATCTCTATTACTAATGATTGAAAGCCGCTACCTTAAATACTTCATTCACTTCCCACTCTTCTCGTAAAAGTCCCATCCTAATAGAGTCATAGTATGTTCCATTATAATAACGGACCTTTCTAATCCTCGCTTCCAAGGTCATCCCAAGCTTTTCGCCCACCTTAATCATTCGTTTATTCCCTGACCAGGTGGTGTAACCTACCCGTACCAATGGTAAGGAATTAAATAAATGATTGATTAAAAGACGAAGGGCATGCGTGCCATACCCGCCGCTCCAATAGGTCGGATTATAGATAACAATTCCCATCTCCAGCCAATTAGAAGGTTTATGCTCCCAATAATATCCTAGTGTGCCAATTACCTCACCAACCACTTCAATAACCCAGCGATCATCTTGTTCAACAATAGCTTCTTTTTGACTTAAATATTCATCATAAGGTACATGCTTATGTTCAAAATAAGGTGCATCCCACTTTTTCCATTCAGGTGATTCTTCTTTATAAATCAAATCCCATAGTTTGGGCAAATCCTTTTCCATAATTGGGCGAATAACTAAATTATCAACTTTGTAATACACAGGATCCCTCCGGTTTTGTTTACTTCTTTTTTATATTTCTCCATGAAAGATGTTTTTCCTTTTATTCGGAAAAGGACCATTCATTTTGGTCTTTAATGTTACTTAATTGGAATATGATTTAATTAGAGTTTTTGAGGACTTTGCACTAGTTATTGATTATTGAGTTTAGTTTTAAATAGAATGGGAGGATTTCACGTGATAGCAGTCGTTTCTAATAAATATGGTCCACCTGAAGTACTTCAATTAACAGAGATAAATAAACCCGATCCTAAAGACAATCAAGTACTTGTAAAAATTCATGCAGCATCCTTGAATTTTGGTAACTTGGTACTTTTAAAGGGAGAGCCCTTCTTAGCTCGTTTTGCTTTCGGGCTGACAAAACCGAAATACCGTATACCTGGTGGTGACATCGCAGGACGGGTGGAAGCCGTTGGAAAGGATGTTAAGCACTTTCAACCAGGCGATGAGGTTTTTGGTGACCTTTCAGGGTGTGGTTGGGGTGGGTTTGCTGAATATGTAGCTGTTCCTGAAAGTGCCTTAGCAGTAAAACCAGCGAACTTATCATTTGAGGAAGCGGCAGCTGTTCCTATGGCAGGGGTTACCGCTCTACAGGGGTTGCGGGATAAAGGTCAGATTGAGTCAGGCCAAAAAGTGCTGATTAATGGGGCTTCTGGTGGTGTCGGGACTTTTGCTATTCAGATTGCAAAATCGTTTGGAGCAGAGGTGACTGGAGTGTGTAGTACAAGAAACATTGACATTCTCCGTTCCATTGGCGCAGATAATGCGATTGACTATACGAAAGAAGATTTTACGAAAAAGATGAAGAATTATGACCTCATTGTTGGTGTGAATGGACATCACTCTATGTCGGATTATAAAAAAGCTTTAAAACCAAATGGCAGATTTGTTCACGTTGGTGGTTCCGGCTCTCAAATGTTCCAAGCAATGGCACTCGGTCCTTGGATTTCTCTCACTGAAAAAAAGAAAATGGGTACCTTTTTGCAAAGAGCTAACCAAAAAGACCTGATTTATATGAAGAAACTTATTGAAGACGGCAAAGTAAAGCCTGTAATTGATCGAAGTTATAAATTAAGTGAAGTGAAAGAAGCCTTCAAGTATTTTGCAAAAGGGCATGCGCAAGGAAAAGTAGTCATCACTATATAAAACGAAAAAATGCCTCATTCCTAATGAATGAGGCACTTAGTATTTCAACCATTAATGTTTCCATTTATACAAGAGAGTAGCCAGTAGGTTTGCGCCGATAAAAAGTATATTTCCTTGTGCGTTATAATGCAGCTCTTGATTTTCAAAACTCATTTTATCATAATAATCCCCTTGGCTAAGTCCAAGTTCTTGACGTTTTTTATCCTCATCTTTTAGATGTTTAACATACTTATATTGCACAGGTAAAAGAACAAGCGATAATAAGAGGTATGCACCGATAATTCCTAATGTCGCATATAGACCCATCTGAAATCCTCCCCTCTTTTCAAGAAAAATTTTCCTTAATCTATAATACGGTTGTATTTTATAAAAGTTTCAATTGTTTATGGAATTATTTAACATTATGTTGGTTATTTTTAAAAATGAACCTCTCCCTAATTTAATTATATCATGTAGAAAATGGATAATATAGACTGTTTATTCTCATTTAGTACTGCTAAAATCAATAACACATTATTGGTTAGGAGAGATGTAGAATGAGTTCTTTGGCTCTCGGTTTTCAGGAAATGGAAAAAACTCAGCTTTTGCTCGTTGGCGGAAAAGGGGTAAATTTAGGAGAATTATCCAAAATCGAAGGGATTCAAGTACCAGAAGGATTTTGTATTACAACTGTTGGGTATCAAAAAGCCATCGAACAAAACGAAACGCTACAAACATTGTTGGATCAACTAGCAATGCTAAAAGTAGAAGATCGAAATCAAATTGGTGAAATCAGCAGGAAAATCCGGCAGCTCATTATGGAAGTAGAGATTCCTTCAGATGTAGTGACAGCAGTTATTCACTATCTCTCCCAACTTGGTGAAGAATATGCATATGCAGTGCGTTCTAGTGCGACTGCTGAAGATTTACCTTATGCCTCTTTTGCTGGTCAACATGATACCTATTTAAATATCATCGGCAAAGAATCAATCATGCAGCATATCAGAAAATGTTGGGCTTCCCTTTTTACGGATCGCGCTGTGATTTATCGAATACAGAACGGATTTGACCACAAACAAGTT
Organism: Bacillus sp. SORGH_AS_0510; assembly: GCF_030818775.1. Classification (NCBI taxonomy): domain Bacteria; kingdom Bacillati; phylum Bacillota; class Bacilli; order Caryophanales; family Bacillaceae; genus Bacillus; species Bacillus sp. SORGH_AS_0510. Next base: position 2,900,210 of record NZ_JAUTAU010000001.1, read on the forward strand.
TATTTATCTGTTATCGTTCAAAGGATGGTTTTCCCTCAGGCTTCAGGGATTTTATTTACGGCTGATCCGATTACTTCTAACCGAAAGCTGCTATCAATCGATGCTAGTTTTGGACTTGGAGAAGCACTGGTCTCTGGATGGGTATCTGCCGATTGTTATAAAGTACGGGATGAGAAAATCGTCAACAAGATGATAGCAACCAAAAAATTGGCAATCTATGCACGAAAAGAAGGCGGAACAGAGACAATTCAGATTGATCCTGGTCTACAAAAGACTAACTCAAACTCTTACTGACCAACAAATTTTACGACTAGCACGCATAGGTAGACAGATCGAAGCTTATTTTGGTTGTCCACAAGATATCGAATGGTGTTTGATTGATGATACATTTTATATCGTCCAGAGTCGGCCAATTACTACGCTTTTCCCAATTCCTGAAGCGAATGATCAAGGAAATCACGTCTATGTATCTGTTGGTCATCAACAAATGATGACCGACCCTATGAAACCATTGGGACTGTCTTTTTTCCTGTTAACCACACCTGCGCCCATGCGTAAAGCAGGTGGAAGGTTGTTTGTTGATGTTACACCTATGCTGGCTTCACCTGACAGCAGAAACATGTTATTAAAAAACATGGGCCAACATGACCCCCTCATGAAAGACGCACTCGTGACCGTCGTAGAGCGAGGAGATTTTATACAATCGATACCAAATGATCAAAAACCGCCTAGTCCCAGCAGATACAATACTGATTTGCTATCAGGAATCGAAAGCAATCCGTCAATCGTTGCTGATTTGATTAAGAGTACTCAAACATCGATAGAAGAGTTAAAACAAAACATCCAAACGAAATCAGGAGTGAATTTACTTGATTTTATCTTAGAAGATATCCAGGAATTAAAGAAGATCTTATTTAACCCACAGAGTTCGCGTGTATTTATGTCAGCTATGAATGCTTCATCGTGGATCAATGAAAACATAGATAAGTGGTTGGGTGAAAAAAACGTAGCAGACATACTTTCACAATCTGTACCACACAATATTACGTCAGAAATGGGTCTAGCATTATTGGATGTCGCAGATGTGATTCGTCCTTATCCTGAGGTAATTGATTATTTACAACATGTAAAAGATGATAACTTTCTGGATGAATTGGTTAATTTTAATGGAGGAAAGGAAGCTCGGGACACTATTTATGATTATCTCAACAAATACGGAATGCGATGTGCCGGAGAAATCGATATTACTAGACGTCGTTGGAGCGAAAAACCAACTACACTTCTCCCTATGATTCTGGGTAACATCAAAAACTTTGAGTCTAATGCCAGCAATCGGAAATTTGAGCAAGGACTGCGTGTTGCTTTGAAAAAAGAACAAGAGATATTAGATCGATTGAAGCAATTACCAGATGGTGAACAAAAAGCCAAAGAAACAAAACATATGATCGACCTAATCCGGAATTTCATCGGTTACCGTGAATATCCAAAATACGGCATGATTAGTCGCTATTTCATTTATAAGCAAGCGTTATTGAAAGAGTCCGAACAACTCGTACAAGCGGGTATTATTCATGAAAAAGAAGATATATACTATCTCACTTTTGAAGAACTTCACGAAGTCGTCTGCACAAATAAACTGGATTATCAGACCATCTGCAAACGAAAAGACGAGTACAAATTCTATGAAAAACTAACTCCCCCACGTGTGATCACGTCTGATGGTGAAATCATTGCAGGTGAGTATAAACGAGAAAATATCCCAGCCGGCGCTATTGTAGGTCTACCTGTTTCTTCCGGAGTTATTGAGGGAAGAGCACGTGTCATCTTAAACATGGAAGATGCTGATTTAGATGAAGGAGATATATTAGTCACCCCTTTTACCGACCCTAGCTGGACACCATTGTTTGTATCCATAAAAGGCCTAGTCACCGAAGTTGGCGGACTGATGACACATGGTGCAGTGATCGCACGGGAATATGGCTTACCAGCAGTTGTCGGGGTCGAAAATGCTACCAAACTAATAAAAGATGGACAACGAATTCGCGTGCATGGAACAGATGGGTATATTACGATATTGTAGTTGCTGAATATCTATAAAAGTAGACGTAGGGCGGCTCTACTTCAACTTTTGCCTTATTCTTTTATTGAAAAGTAGACGTAGAGCCCTTCTACTTCGACTTTTGCCTTATTCTTTTATTGAAAAGTAAACGTAGCACCTTCTACTTCGACTTTTTACTTATTCTTTTATATAAAAGTAAACGTAGAGCCCTTCTACTTCGACTTTCACCTTATTCTATTATATAAAAGTAGACGTAGAACCCTTCTACTTCGACTTTTGCCTTATTCTTTTATTGAAAAGTAGACGTAGCACCGTTCTACTTCGACTTTTTACTTATTCTTTTATATAAAAGTAGACGTAGAGCCCTTCTACTTCGACTTTTGCCTTATTCTTTAATAAAAAAGTAAACGTAGAGCCGTTCTACTTCGACTTTTTACTTATTCTTTTATATAAAAGTAAACGTAGAGCCGTTCTACTTCGACTTTCACCTTATTCTTTTATATAAAAGTAGACCTAGAACCCTTCTACTTCGACTTTTGCCTTATTCTTTTATTGAAAAGTAGACGTAGGGCCGCTCTACTTCGACTTTTGCCTTATTCTTTTATATAAAAGTAGACGTAGAGCCCTTCTACTTCGACTTTTGCCTTATTCTTTTATTGAAAAGTAGACGTAGGGCCGTTCTACTTCGACTTTCACCTTATTCTTTTATATAAAAGTAAACCAGCTAATAGTTTGTCAACATTTTTCAATAAAAAGTTTAATAACCTCATGATATACTAAAAATGTTCATGCCAAATAACCTTCCTAAATTCTCTTTCTGGAAGGTTTTGTTGTATTTAGTTAGATATAGGTTCTAAGCTATATCTTGGAAAGTTGTTCTGCTTTTTAGTAAGGCATAAATCCAATGTAAGAGTTTGTTTACACAAGCAATAATGGCTACTCTAAAGGGTTTTCCTTCTTCTCGTTTCTTATCGTAAAACTCACGTAGTCTTCTATTACGTGGAATGATCTCATCAGTCGTTTTCTTTTTACGGGAATCTCGAATACCACTTTGAACAGCCATATACAAGGCGTGGCGAAGCCTACATGAGCCACGTTTGGTTATTCGGTTTACCGATGCAGTAAACTTTCCAGAAGAATACACACTAGGATCTATTCCAGCGAATGCAACTAACTTCTTGGCATCATTAAACCGATCTATCTCTCCGATTTCAGAAATAATCGTTGCAGCGATTTTTTCTCCGACTCCAGGGATAGATTGAAGAATCTCATATTCTTCAATTTCACTTGCGAGGGCATCTATTTCATTCGCAATATTGGATAGATGCTCTTGGTATTGAAGAACAATCTTAACCAAGATTTCAAGGTTAAAAATATGACTATCGTAGAGATTGTTTTGAAAAGGATCACGATTGGCGGCTTCTCTTAACTTCTGTGCCTTTTCCTTTGCCCATGACTCCGAACGACTCATACATAACGAACCTATTTTATCAGTTAATTCTTTTTCACTTACACTTAATACTGCCTTAGAAGTAGGGAATTCTAGTAAAGTAAGCAAAGATACCTTTGAATAGAGGCTTCCAAAAACCCCTCGATACTCAGGAAAGACCTGATCAATTAAGGAATGTAGCTGTATCTTTGTTTTTGCAGATATTTCTGCAATACTCTCTTGTTGCCTTGTTAGATTACGAAGGTTTAAGAGTTGAACACCACGCTTCTTATAAGGCTCTAGTTCTTCTTTATAAAACAGTTCACAAAGATGATAAGCATCAATCGCATCAGTTTTAACCTTTCGAAGGCTTGAGCTCTTGGCTCTATGTGAGATAAGTGGATTCACGATAATATAAACATAATTTTGTTCCTCTAGAAACTGAATAACGGGAATATGATAGTGCCCAGTTGATTCTAAAACGACCGAAGGTTGATAACCACCAGTTTCCTTTTCCACATCTAGAAGGAATTCTAATAGACTTTCTAACCCTTTAAGATCATGTTTAATACTAAAACTCTTACGGTATGGTTTTCCTTTATCTAAAAATGCTTGAACTTGGCTTTCCCCTTTTGATACATCCAGACCAATCACTGGATTCATATTAATTACTCCTCCTCCTAGAAATACATATTAGTCGGTATCCCCTAAAGCTCCTTGTAATGTCATAGGTTCGCTTGTTAAACGGGATCATGGTCCCAACCAGCCTGAAACATGTTTATACAAGTAGGGGGTGAACAGTTTACTTGACGGGATCTAGTCCCACGGGGGCGACGTTCTACCCCGACTACCGTAATCATATGACCATATAGAAAAAGGTCAACCAGAAAATTCTGGCTAACCTTATATTACGAAACGTAGGGCCGTTCTACTTCGACTTTTGCCTTATTCTTTTATTGAAAAGTAAACGTAGCACCGTTCTACTTCGACTTTTTACTTATTCTTTTATATAAAAGTAAACGTAGCACCGTTCTACTTCGACTTTCACCTTATTCTTTTATATAAAAGTAGACGTAGGGCCGCTCTACTTCGACTTTTTACTTATTCTTTTATATAAAAGTAAACGTAGAACCCTTCTACTTCGACTTTTGCCTTATTCTTTTATTGAAAAGTAGACGTAGGGCCGCTCTACTTCGACTTTTGCCTTATTCTTTAATAAAGTCTCTGTTAAACTTGCCTGTTGATTTCCGCTCCAGGCACGAGCAGTTCGTGGGTGTTTCGGCGAGCCTCCTCGACGCAAGCGTCTGCGGGGTCTCTCCTGAACCATACTCCCACAGGAGTCTTCGTGCCTTCCGCTCCAATTAACAGGATGTATAAATCAACACTGTTCTTTAACACAGCCTTAATAAAAAAAGCGACGCAAACCTAACTTTGCGTCGTTTTTCTTTCTTGAAACATTAATTCCTGCTAACTAAATACCGTGTACCCTTGATCCTTTTGAAGTTATTATTCCTTCTACTCCAACCAATGCTGCGGTACCTTTAAAGAAGCCGGTAATTTCGTTTGTTTATCCCCTTTTGCAGCATTTACTTGTGCTTGTGTCAGGAATATACTTCCAAGTAAATTTGCCCCACTGAGGTCAGCATCTCTCAAATCTGCACCAATAAAGTCAGTAAATCTCAAATCAGCTTTTCGTAGATTTGTAGCAATCAAAAGTGCCCCTCTAAAATTACTTCCTCTAAGATCCTTCCCGCTTAAGTTGGCACCGATTAGACCGATTCCCTTTTTAAGCTTGCTAGATTGATTTTTTACTTTTTTCACTTTTGCTCGCACAAATTCACTTGTTTGAAGCAGCAAATTATTTACAATGGCTCTATGGCTCGGTATATCAAGGACTAAGATCTCGTTTGGACTAAGATTAGTTAGGCGTTCGATATCCTCTAATACTTGTTGCAATTCCTCAAAAATCGGACGAACTTCTTCTATACTCAGTGCCTCATCTAAGTAAAGAAGCATTTCATGAAGCTGTTGCATAAGCGGAAAGACATCAAACATTTCTTTAGCTATTTCTGGATTTTCACGCCAATCCTTGCCATTATATGTGACTTGGGATACTTTCTGGCCCGCACCAAAGCACTCGAATACTGTACACCCTTTAAAGCCTTGGTTTCGTAAATTACTATGAATGCTGCAACGATAATCTGACTGTAGGTTCTTACAAGGCGTCCCCCCATCCTTGTCAAAGGCAAAATCAGCCGATTTGGCATAGGGTAAAGCTACGCAACATAAGCCAAAACAGTTTTCACAGTCAGGGCCTAAACTATTAGATTTAAGTAAATTAGACAATACTCACACTTCCTTATAAAAGAAAACTTAATAACATCTAAGTGTAATAAATATAATATAATTTTTTATGTACATCTATAATTCTAACAAATTCCATACTTATCCTTCACTATTCTATTTATATGGAATTATTTAGCTTTAATTTGAATTCTAATTATAGCATTCAAAAAGAACGGACATTTTAGATATACTAAAATGTCCGTTCTTCAGTTGAGTTCATTTGATCAAAAGCATAATTTGCCATCGTTTGGATATCATTGTATTTTGATCTTTTGTTTCTTGCCTTCATGACAACCGCGATAATTTCCTTATCTCCCTTTTTTAAATATTCCACGAGGGTATGGTGTGCGGCATTTGTAAATCCAGGTTTCCCTGCAATGACGTTAGGCATAGCACCAATATTGATTAAATTACGGATGATTTTTTCTTGTCTGCTCGTTTTAATGTCGGTGGTTTGTGTCGACATGACTTTTAGTACCATCGGGTGTTTAATCGCTTCTTTTGTAATGATGGCCATGTCATAAGGGGTTGTATAATGGTTAGGATGGTGCAGACCGTTAGCCGTAACAAAATGGGTGTCATTGAGATTCCATTGTTGTACTTTTTGGTTCATGAGATCTGCGAAGCCATTCTCACTTCCTGCGACGTTTTCAGCAATGACAACGGCGACGTCATTGGCACTCAGCAATAACAAAGCTTTCATTGCATCCTGTTTCGTCATCCTTTCACCTGCTCGAAGACCCAAACAGAGACATTCTTGATTGGCTGCATGCTGACTAACCGTTAACCAGTCTCCATCCTTCATTCGTTCATCTAAAAGAGTGGCGGTTAACACTTTGGTCATACTTGCAGGATAAGCTTTAGAATGAGCATTTTTGTCGTAAAGAATCTCTCCGGTTTTAGCATTTATGGTGACTCCATACTCACCTTCGATTTGCGGAGGTAGTGGTGGTGATTGTCTCTCAACCTCCGCCGAATTGCCCTTCATTATGAGCATTCCATTCAATATCAAAAGGACTAATAGTGATGTTGCAACAAATTTCCCGATGTTTGTCATGATGTACCTCCAATTGAAAGAACCTCAAATCTTATCCGTTTTATTTTGTTCCAGTTTAAACAGAATTACTACATGAAAATGGGGACAGTCCCTCACTGCTTTACAGCAGTGAGGGACTGTCCCCAAAATTAAAGTTTTATTGCGTCAATAATTAAGGATGGGAAGACAAGCTGGTCCCCTTGATTTCTTGGATCATATTTTTTTGACCGAAAGATTACTCCCTTTGTTCCGTCCCACTCATTGGAATGAAATTCACCAGTTTCATCACAATATTCAAGTAATTGAACCTCGAATCCCGCTGCTTGAAACATGTTTTTCAAGGTTTTATAATTGTGCACAATTTTATGTGTGGCGGCTGGATGATCTATTGGACCAGGTCCCCCAACCTTTACAATACCTTGATAAATTTCATCTGGAAAATAAGCATCTGGAACAGCACATCGAATATATCCTGATGGTTTAAGAAATCGATAACAGATTTTCGCTGCGTTTACTCCCTCATCGTAGGTAAGATGCTCCCAAACATGCTCGGCTAAAATGGCAGTTATAGAATTGGATCTAAATCTTTTAGTCCATGTGTCCTCATCTATTAAATTTAGTTCCTCTTCTTGTGTATGTAACCACCCTGGATTATTGTTATATTCCCCTGCACCAATTACTAGTTTGATTTCAGTTTGTTTGTTAGACAATCGTTTCACTCCTAATAAATTTTTGTTTTCACCAGTATTCACTATGAAAATACAAAAAGTGTTCAAAAATAGAGAATAAATCCCTTATTTTATGTGATTTATGTCACATTTGTATCCTTTGAATTTAATTAAAATGAACTTAAGTTAATTCAAAGGGGGATTTTAAAATGGTAGTAGCTTGGTTAATTACCATCGCTGTGTTTCTAATCTGTATTTATGCATCAAATGTAATTATTAATGGGCTTAAAGAAAAAGATCAATATGACTTAGCTCAATTGGAATCTCAACTTAAAAACAAAACAAAGAATGACAAAAAAGATCTGAAATTAGTTATCTAACATACTCTAAAAAACAACTTCATATTGGAGTTGTTTTTTGTATTCTTAAATCAAATAGCTGACTTTTACTTTCCAAATCATATGGTCAAATCCCTCGCCCCAATAATCCTTTAACAAGAAATCAGGTTCTCCGAATTTCTTTTTCCAGATTTTTTGTGCACGCACATAACCGCTATCTAAACAAAACCCATCTATTCCTTCACTTTTTAAAGTGTTATACATTGCTTTCAATAATAAATTTCCTATTCCCAACCTTTGATACTCTGGATGGATAAATACTGTACCTATCTCAGGTATGCCTTTATAAGCATTGTGTGTACATTTACATATGAGTTCGCTTGCAGGCCCGTATTCGATTGACCCAACGATTTTATCAGAGTGAATAGCAATAAGAAAAAATCGCTTCCTTCCATTACTTCCAAGGTCACTTACTAAATAATTTTTCTTCGTTTCAATTTCATTTTCTATATCCTCTAACTGATCCCCAATACCTTCTTTTGTAAAAGTATCTATAATTACTTTTTCAAAAAATTGATACAGGTTAGCTATATCCTCCGTTTTTGGCCTTCGTATCTCGATATTTAACACACCTGAAAACACTCCTTAAACAATTTCAATTATTTAAGATTTCTAGTAAAAACTAAAAAATCCTTCCCTTATAGCTAATTACCGTTCTTTCTCTTTTTCAGTTTCGTCGGGCATTAAGTCAATCCGACTAGTTACCGTTCCTTCTCTTCTGCCGCCTCCACGGGCACTAGTCCCTCCGACCAGTTACCATTCCTTCTCTTTTTCCGTTTCCACAGGCACTAGTCCCTCCGACTAGTTACCGTTTCGGCTCGTTTTCCTCTTCCACGGGCACTAGTCACATGATTAGCCCCCAAACATACCAAAAAAATACGTCTCTGCTTTTTAGCAAAGACGCATTTTTCCATCCTAAAGTTTCCCGCCATTTGTCTCAATAACATCCTTATACCAAAAGAACGACTTCTTCTTCTTGCGTTCCAATGTCCCGCTGCCGTCATCATGCTTGTCGACATAAATGAAACCATACCGCTTAGAGTACTCGCCTGAAGACATGCTGACCATATCGATACATCCCCAGCTTGTATAACCCATTAGTTCCACACCATCTTCAATCGCTTCGCCCATTGCCTTGATGTGATCGCGAAGATAGTCAATTCGATAATCATCATTAATGGAGCCGTCATCTTGCACAGTGTCATAGGCTCCTAACCCGTTCTCCACGACGAATAAAGGTACTTGGTACCGGTCATACAATTGATTTAAGCTAATTCGTAAGCCAACCGGGTCGATTTCCCAGCCCCAATCACTTGCCTTTAGGAATGGATTCCGCACCCCGCCAATCAAATTTCCTTGAGCATTCTCAAGAACGGACTTCTGCTTTTTCTCCGTACGAGACATATAATAACTGAAACCAATATAATCAACGGTGCCCTCTTTGATTAATTCCAAATCACCTTCCCTAATGTCTAACTCAATGTTATGCTCCTTGAAAAAACGCTTAATAAACGCAGGATATTCCCCGCGCACCTGCACATCTGCACAGAAATAGTTAAAGAAACGTTCTTCCTGCAAGGCATACATGACATTTTCCGGGTTGGAATCATAGGAATACACTGGAGCATAGAGTATCATACAGCCAATTTGCGCGTCAGGAATGGTTTCTCGGCACGCTTTTACAGCAATCGCACTGGCAACAAATTGATGATGGTACGCCTGGAACGTTGGCTGGTATTTGTCCTCTTCTTTATGGATCGCAAAACCAAGGCCCATGATTGGCATGATTAAACCACTATTGATTTCATTAAAGGTCATCCAGTTTTTCACTTTATTTTTGAAACGGTTGAAAATTGCATGAACGTATCGTTCAAAGAAGGTCACCACTTCTCGACTTCTCCATCCCCCGTATTCTTTTACAAGGGTAACAGGCATTTCATAGTGTGAAATCGTTACAACAGGTTCGATTCCATGTTTGTGCAATTCATCAAATACTCGGTCATAGAATGCTAAACCTTCCTCATTGGGGTCGAGCTCATTTCCGTTTGGAAAAATTCTTGTCCATGCAATGGACATGCGGAATACTTTAAAACCCATTTCTGCAAATAAGGCGATATCTTCCTTGTAACGGTGGTAGAAGTCAATTCCTTCATGGTTCGGATAGTATTTCTCTGCATCGATTTCAAAATTGAATCCAGGGGATTGGAGAATGTTCAGTCTTTCTTTTCCGCCTGGAAGTACATCGGCAATGTTCAATCCTTTATTCCCTTCATCAAAGCCGCCCTCCATTTGATTGGCTGCTGTTGCTCCGCCCCATAAAAACCCTTCAGGGAAATGATATTTATTCATACGAGTACCCTCCTGAAATTTTTTCCATAATCCTTACTATTTGTTAGTTGGTTTAATTCTATAATGGAATAATAACGACCTTTAGCTAGATAGTAAATGAAGTAGAAGAATATAGTTTTTAATAACATGACTAGTCACTTGTTTCATAAATGTAACGCTGTGTTTTTTGTGGTAAAATAGAGCTATTGACGATAAAGGAGAGTTCCAATTCATGTTTTCCAACGAAGTCATTGCCTCTTTCAATGAATTAGAAACATCTTTATACAACTATGTCAGTCAAAATGCTGAAAAAGTGGCTTATATGCGAATTCGCGAGCTAGCCGATGAAACCCATGTTTCTACAGCCACAATTTTACGTTTTTGTAGAAAAGTAAACTGTGAGGGTTTTTCCGAATTTAAAGTCAAACTTAAGATGCATTTAGAAGGAAATAAAAAGACTGTGATAAAAAGTGCCCAACATTCTATAGTAGAGTTTTTTGAGCGGACATTAAAGGGAGATATAGAGGAAAAAATTAGACAGGCCGCGAGTCTAGTTCACACAGCAGACAATGTTATTTTTATAGGGATAGGAAGCTCTGGAATTCTTGCGGAATACGGCGCGAGATATTTCTCAAGCCTAGGAAAGTTTTCATTGTATATTAAGGATCCGCATTTTCCGATTCATACAAAACTCCGCGATAATAGTGTAACCATTGCTTTATCAGTTTCAGGTGAAAATAATTTCACAGTTACTCATCTGAATCAATTAAAACAAGAAGGTAGTAAAATAATAAGTATTACTAACAATAAACTATCCACCATTGCCAAAATGTCTGATATCAACATTCCTTATTATGTTACAGAGGAATTTTTCGAAGAGGCGAATATTACTACCCAGGTTCCTGTTGTTTATATTCTTGAATCGATTGCTCGTGAGATTTATAAATTAGGTCGTTAATTTTACAATTAAAGCGGCTCTATACAATTTGCTTTTACAAACTTTTCACGTATGAAAGACAAAACTTAGTTGTGCAACAAGAAAGATGTCCTGCATACAGGTATCGTTCTTTATGGCAATGTCACACTTCTTGATGAATTACTTTAATTCATGCTCCATCCCATTCCACTCCCTTTTTATTTATTCCTTTTCACTTTAGCTTTCTCTGCTTTCATTAGTTCCTCATCCACTCTAAATTTAACTATCTTACTAATTAATTCAAATGGTAAAGGTTGATTTATAGGAAATTGTACTGCTCCTTTAGAACTTTTATAATTTGATATATCCTGTTTAAATGCCTCAATTCCACTTGATGTAGGATAAAAGCCAATGTGATTTCTATAGGCAGCGAAATGCACAAGATTCTTATGTAAAACAAAAGTTGGCATTTGATAGCTTATCTTTTCTTTTGCATCTGGTGCAGACTCCCTAATCACCTTTCTTAAGGCTTGCAGTTTTTCCTGAAGATCAAGAGGAAATTGTGATATGTATTCGTCAATTGAGTTAAACTTCTTTTTGATTTCTTCCATGGTTTCTCCTTTCACTAATCATTCATCATATTGTCCAATCGCGTAACCGTCTATTTTCTTAATTACTGGTATAAGAATTTATTCGCCTCCAAAATTATTTCACCTTCCTGGTTAGAAAACTTCCTAGCATTTAGAATGCATATTATTTTGAAAAAGGATACAATAGTGAAAAATATTCTAGATTAAAGGATGTAAAAAATGGACTGGAAACCCGATAGAAGTTCTAATGTTCCCATTTATAAACAACTTGCTTCGTTTATTGAAGATGGAATTGCAGATGGTTCCTTTTCACATGATATGCCCTTGCCCTCCGAAAGAGGCCTTGCAAAGGAACTTGGTATTAACAGAAGTACAGTGGTTGCAGCATATGACCTATTGGAATCAAATGGACTGATTGATAGGAATAGGGGCAGTGGTACCACCATTAGCAAAGATATTTGGGGAATGTCTAAGAAACGTATCCCTAGTTGGAACAGATATATTGAGGCGGGGACGTTTTTACCCAACTTGCCTGTTACACAACAAATACATAAGAAAACGGCAGCGCACGAATTAATAAACTTGGCCAGTGGTGAGTTGTCTCAGGATCTTTTTCCAATGACATCACTTAGAGAAATTACCTCCAATCGATCCTTTATTGGAACTTTGGGCTATGACCATCCACAAGGTAATCGTATCCTACGTCAGACACTTACCGAACATGTTGAAGAGTTTAGGAATATACAAACAGACCCCTCTTCCATATTAATAACATCAGGTGCGCAACAAGCACTGCATCTCGTCGTTCAGTGTCTATTAAAACCTGGTGATGCTGTTGCTATCGAAGATCCTTCTTATCATTACGGTTTGCCTGTTTTTAAATCAGCAGGGATTAAAACGTACTTTTTACAAGTGGGTCAGGACGGTATCAACCCTGATGACATATCTGAATTATATAAAAAACATAGAATTAGGATGATCTTTTTAAATCCTATTTATCAAAACCCATCTGGAACGTTATTATCTGCAGAAAAACGTAAAAAAGTCCTTGAGTTATCTTCTGAATACGGCATCCCGATCGTGGAAGATGATCCGTATAGTTTAACTTCATTTTCCGGTGAAAAGATGCAAACTCTAAAATCATTAGACCGATATGGAAATGTTCTATATATTAGCTCACTAACCAAGATCGTTGCATCCGGGTTAAGAATTGGCTGGATTATTGGACCAAAAGCGGTAATCGAAAGGCTCTCAGATGCCAAGCAACAAGTCGATTTTGGGCATGCAAGCTATACACAATGGATCGCCAATGAATTTTTAAGTTCGAGAGATTTTCCCTCTCATATCTATAACTTAGTAAAGCAACTAGAAAGTAGAAGGAATCAAATAGTGGAAAGCCTTCGATACTATTTAAAGGGACAGGTGGAATTTACTATTCCTAATGGGGGAATACATATTTGGTGCAAGATTAAAGAAGAGTTTAATGAAAATCGCCTATTAGAAGAATCAATAAAACGTGGTGTTATTTATGTACCGGGTTCAACGATGGGTTCGGAGACAGGATATGTTCGTTTTACTTTTTCCAGGGAAACTGAAAAAAATATCAATGAAGGTGTAAGAAGGTTTGCTGATGCCCTTCATACTGTAACAACATAAAAAAATGGCTCAGTTTTCAAAACTGAGCCATTTCCATAATGGTTGGTTTACATTACAGCTTTTAAAGACCACTTTTGCAGATCTTTAGAATTCACACTATAGGCAGCTACTTTCTTCTTATACTGTTTAACTACATCGACATGATCGTCATATTGGAATACCAATAACCTGACAGCATGTTTACCACTTTTCGACTCGATGACTAATGGTGTTTTGCTGTTCTCTGGGTGTAAATAAAGCTCTTCGGTACCTGGGAAGATATATTGTTTTTCTATGAAAATAGCTTCATTAAAATTATTAATTATCTTTTCCTTTTCTTCGCCAATAATCTCTTTTCCGTCCAATGTTACCGTCACTTCTTGAACATTCAATTTTGAATGTACATCGAATTTTCTCATCAGCCATTCCACCGTACCCGTTGGCAAGCAGGTCATTAATATTTTTATTAAACTAATTACAATGATTGAAACAATTGTCCACATCATCATTCATCATCTCCATTGTCTATAGTGACTAATTTAGCCAAATGTAAATTCCTAGTGAAGTTAGCGCGATAAAAATAATAACTACATATATAAGAGTTAAGTTAGTTGTATTTCTTTTAGTGGAGCCGCTATAGTTTTCATCTGGTTTATTGGTAATCAATAAAGTTGAAACCACTGAAATAATTAAGATTAAAATAACTAAGCCAAACATGATATTCATAATACACCCCATACCGTATTTTTGTCTATATAATTAACTTAATAATAACCTAACTTTATAGATTATTAACCATCCAATTGTGCTAAAAATTGACCATCCACTTTATACATTTCATCTAACAGTTTGTAACGGATATTTCAGTGAATATTAGGAAATAATCATCTTATTACGGTATGTCCAAGGAGTAAACGTATGATTCCTTTAATCAAAATACTAATATGTATGATTCTTTTAATTTTTTGGGTCAGAGCTTGTAAAAAGGATCCTATTCAAACGCTAGGCAACTATTTTTTCATCCTCTTTATTGTTACTTTATCATATGACATTTTCGCACTTAATCAGCAATTACTTACATTAACTAATCGGCAGGGAAACCTTTTTCACCTAATCATCGATCGAACGTTTTTACTTCCTCTTTCATTATTTTTCTTACTACACATATTCAGACGATTTTTCTTGAAAGTTTTATTATCAATTGGCTGGATCTTTGTCTGTTACTATCTTGAAGTTCTAAATAATCAATTTCATATAGTAAAGCTACATAATTGGACATTTAGTAAGTCAGCATTTATGGGAAGCTCTATTATAGTGTTATCCCTTATTATGATATATGCATTTGAAAAGCTAACAAGGAGTAGTATAAACCATGCCCCTTCCAAAAAGGTTTGATGAAAATGAAATTTTTATACTCATTCTCTGCGTCATTTATACCATTATCTTTGTAAAATTACTTCCTAAACGATTTTCTTATTCAACCAGCATCATATTATTTTTGTTTAATATTTCGATTGGAATAACCGTTGATCATTTCCTTGCTGGCCCCCCACTTGATTTATATGATGTGATGGATTCAAAGGAATTTGAGTTGTTGGATTTATTTTTATATTTATTTATCTATGGACCTGCCACCTATACCTTTATTTTCATTTATGATAAATGGTTTTATCATAAATCTGTGATAATAAATCTTATATTTTTATTTTTCATCTCTCTCCTAAATACAACTTTTGAATATTTAGCTTTCATTTTAGACGTTTATAAGTATAATGGTTGGAAAGTTTATTATTCCATTCCCGTTTATTTCTTGGTTTATTGCACCAACATATACCTTCTGAGATTACTCAAGAATTATGAAGGAACAATTACAAAAAAGTTTGATACATAAATATAAAACTGACATTCCTTTTTAACTGGTTCCGTTTCCTATCATAAAACCCGAAAATACAAACGAAAATGTAGCTCAATTTGTACTGCCTTTTGTATACGTTTTTTCAAAAAAAAATAAATGGCTCAGTTCACACTGAGCCTATTTTTAATATCCATTTTTGGAGTTTATTCTACAACTAATGCACCCGTTAGTGTAAGTACAATAATTCACAAACTTTATTTGAAACTTATGAATTAACACTGACAAATCACCTTTTAATTCTAATTCCTATGGGTTGAAGGAGAACTATTTTATTAAATCGTTCGGCTTTTCAACTTGTTAAAATGGGTTATTGTTTTTTCTACATCTTGAATATTATTTAATTCAATTAGTCCTCCGAGCTTCATATTCCAACAAGATAAATTTAAAGATTCAGAAAGTATGGTACATATCTTCAATGCTTTGACTATACATCCATTCTCTTTATCTATGTTAGTTCTAATAGATATACAATCTGCATTTTGAGCCTTAGTTCCTGTATTCAGTTCAATCTCAACTTTGTATGTTCCATCATCATATAGAAAGTAACATTCATCATCGAAAGAATCCCAGGATTTTAAAGATTTATCACCTTTCACTTCATCTATTCTTTCTAGAATATTAATTGCTTGATTAAATTCAAAAGAAGATGGTCCTATGAAATCCATCCCTTCTTCAGTTAATTCAGCTATATTCCCTTTTGGAAATAGTATTAGTTGATAATCCCATATTGCCAAGATGCTACCTCCTAATCTTGGAGCATTATCTGGTATTTGATTTGATTCAATTTTACTACCCTGCATCTTTAGTTAATACGAACTGCCTTTAAGTTAAATCGATTGTACTCCATCCAGTCGCTGCAATAGTATCTCTAAACTGTTGAAATGCGCCTTTTGATTCAAACTCAAGTCGTGTAAAGGGTCTTGTAAAAAACTCAAAATAAGGCGGATTTGAATCACTATCCCTTTGCCCAATGGTTTTGTCTTGTCTTATAATTTCTTGTATTTCATCATTCTTTAGTTTCTCAGTTCTGCTTCTGTACTGTATCCAGTTCTGATTGCATTCCCTAAAATCAATAATCATAGACTCCCCTGATTCACCAACATACCTAACTCCCTTAACAGTAACGCACTCAATTAGTTTCATAACCACACCTTTAATCCCTTTTTGTTTGTGATTATGATATATTTCACCAAATACACTTACTTCTCCTTCTTGCACTAAACTGCTCCGTTTGTTTAATTAAGAGTTCAACAAAAAAGGACGCTAATCCTACCTGGATCAACGCACCCTATAGTTTAAGTACATTTGTTCACAAACTTATTTCAGGAATGTTGCCACGTTAGTTAAAATATCCAATCCTCCTCTTTAACATTATGATTGTTTATAGCACTCTCTTTTGCGTCTTCTATTGTGTCGTAATCCATATCACCAATAACTTCCCAATCTAAGTCACAGGAGAAAAGATAACATTCTTTACTACCATCATATTTGCAAATAGCAACAGCAGTTATATAGATCTTATCAATTAAATTTCTGCTATCATCGACTATTCCGACATATCCGTACCTATTTTCCAAAGAATTTTTAGTAATATGTATGACCTTTGCACCATCAAGTTCACTTGGAATCTCCATTTATAACCTCCTGTATATCACCATTTCTAATTCAGCTATTCTGCCACGGTAGTTCAAAAGAAAAAATGACCGCCACAGCGATCAAATCATCCTGACTAAAAGCCCCTGTTAGTTGAGTAAGGTGGAGTCTAATTTAGATTTTCTTTAGTGAAAATAAAATTTCTAATGCATCTGTAAATATCTCCTTTTGACGCTCTATTTCATCGAGTTCATTCTTCACCTTTAAGATAGAATTCAATAAAACTTCATCGCTAATAGATGAATTAATGTTCTCTTCAATTAGTTCAAATGAGTTTAATTGAACCTCATAGTTTCCTGTCAGTAGGTGGTAAACCAATGTTTCCAGATATGCTGAACAATCAAAAGGCTTTAATGCATATAACAATGAGCCCCGATAACCTAATGTTTTGGAATCATTTATCATTTCAATCAGTGGTTTTACTGCTTTTTCATCCCCAATGTCACTGAGTGCTAATGCAATTGCATTACGAATCCTATGATTCTCTGTGCTTTTTAAATAATTTATAAGAACAGGTATAGCTTCCTTGTATTTATTTTCCCCGACTTTATTCAATAAACTTTCGGCTTCCTCTACATTTTCACTGTCTAATGCATATTTTAACGCTTCTTGTATTTTCATTTGTTCACTCCATTTATCTGTAACTAACCTGCCTAGGTATGATAAATTCTTCACCTTGTTTTTATTTTCCTTCTTAAACTAAACTGCTTCTTTAGCTTAATAAGCAAACGGGTATCGTTCCAAGGATAAAACTAAATCCTTAAGTTCATCAATGTCTTCACTTTTCCAGTTTCCAACCTCTATTGAGATGTGCTGCTTCATCAAAATCATTCCTCGCATATTATCTTACATAATAATTCTCTGCTTGTTTTTATTTAACCTTCTTCAGCTAAACTGCTTCGTTAATACAATAAGAAAGACTGCCTAAATAACAGCTTGTCCCTAAGCACGTGCACCTGTTACTTGAATAAGAAATCTCCCGTTTATGGAAAGAGCCCATTTGGACGCTATACTGACATATAAAAAGAGCCTTAGGGTATTTTCCCCTTAGGCTCCCTAGCAGATAAATTTTAACACACCTCAATTACCATAATTAAGGGATCCACTGTCCTGTAATTGGATCCAAGTTGTAGGTCACACCATTAATCGTAGCTTTTCCAAAAACTTGCTCCCCACTTCGGTTGAAATAATACCAATATCCATCCGATTTCAGCCAACCTGTATACATATGTCCGCTATTTGTGAAGAAATAGGTCTTACTATCAATTTGATGGACACCAGTAAACATCCTTCCGTAATGGTCAAAATAATACCAATATCCCCCTATGTATTGCCAGTTCCAAAGCACGGAACCGTCTGTCCGTGTAAAGTACCAGTTTACCCCATCAAATTTCCAGCCTTCCGTGGATGCTAAGGCACCGTCTCTGTCAAAGTAATAAAATCTTTCTGTATAATGACCTGCAGGTGCTACCTGAGAGCCTGTATACATGAAACCGCTGTACACACTGAAATAATACCACTTATTTCCGACTTTCTTCCAACCCGTTACAAGTGTTCCATCAGGATTCGTGTAGTACCAATCCCTTCCATATCTTTGCCAGCCTGCTGTGTTGACCAAAGCTCCATTTTGCTTAAAAAAATAGAGTTTGTATCCCACCTTGACATCTCCGGTTACCATATAGCTGTCTTGATCAAGGTAATACCAGCTTCCTTTATAAAAGAGCCAGGAACTAGTCTTAAAAGCTCCGCTTCCATCCGCATAATGCCAATCACTTCCGTCAGCAATCCAGCCAGTTTTCATCTCACCGGTGTTATCATCTAGATAATAATTCTTACCGTCAACATCTTTAAAGAATCCTCTTACAATCTTGCCAGACTTCTCGAAAAAATACCATTTACCATCCCGTTTTAACCAGCCCGTTACCATCGCGCCATCTTCTACATTAAAATAATAGTACTCTAATAAATTGTTTGCATCATTGTATATGGATTGTAACCCGGTTAAGCGGCCATTAACGGAATCAATATAGTAGGTTTTCCCTTCTAAATGAAGCCACCCTGTAACCTTTTCTCCTTGATCGTTATAGTAAAAATAATGCCCATTTTCGTTTTTCCAACCAGTAGTAATAGTATCTATTTGTGTCTGAATAACTGGAGTGGTCGGTTGAATCTGCCCCTCCGCAAAAGCCAGGGATGGAAACAACAAAGTACTGATAAGCACTATCGGAACAAGAGCTTTTTTCATCTAGTTCCTCCTAAAATAATAATTTACATTACACTTATTCTATGTATTTACAAATAGTCCTTCTTTAGAAGAATACCACCTTATATCCCAGGGTTCAAAGGATTCAATCCCCTATTTGATCTCCTAGAATACCTTCATCTTACTGAACTAATGCACCCGTTACTTCAATAAGGATTTAGTTGCATTTTTGATCCAGTCCTTAATATCCTCTTCATTATGGAGATAAGTTTTCGGTGAATCTAAAATGTCTATACCACTAATTATCTTTAGTAACTCCCAAACAATTTCATCATCAATGGTACGATTATCAGCCATTACATAGTACGAAGCCCAACCCGAAACTTCTTCCCTTGTCATTCTGTCTGTAAGAACTAAATCTAGTCTATTTATTATTTCACTTACTGTTGGTTGGTTCATTTTTCACCCACCTGACTTTCTTAGACTCAAGCACTCGTTAGTTCAACAATGCTTTCTATTTTAAATCTATAAATCTTGAGATAGTCGAACCATATCCCTGCACTGTATGCCATTTTCGAAAATCTCTTCTGGATAGTGCCGAATGAAAAAGTCTATATCAATACCAGTAATTCTAAAACCACATTTTTGGTAAAGTGCTAATTGTCCAATGCTTGAATTTCCAGTTCCGACTTCTATGGTTCTGTATCCTTTTGACTTAGCCACTTCGATTGCATTTATTACAAGTTGTTTCCCAAAGCCTTTACCGTTCTGGGCTTCTAATACTGCAATATTCACCAACTCCACCGTTTCAGGTCTTGTCGGCAGGAGTACATAAACCCCAATAATTTCAGCATCGTTTTCAGCTACAAAGCATTCTCCTCTTTGCATATATTCTTGAACGATTACTTTAGAAGGGTCAGCTAATAACAATAAATCCATTGGAGGCTCTTCATCTGTATTTAGTTTACGAATATCCATATTACTCTCTCCCACATAACTGTATTTTCTTTCATTTTACCATTTCTTGTTAAACCAACCTGCCCGTTTGTTCAATAAGCAGGAGAAATGAATATGATTGGCGAACATAGTTTTGTATACAGAAGTGATAAAAATTAAGTAAACAAGGAGAAAAATATGGAACTTCAAACTCAAAGACTAAAAATTGTCCCTTGCACTGATGAATCATTATCTATGTATGCAACCAAAGAATTTAAAATGGGTAGCCATATAAATAATTACTTGAAGAAATTAAAGGACGAACCTTCCCTTTTAGGATGGGGTGTATGGCTTGTTATAAATAAAGATGATAATACAATCATTGGTGATATCGGGTTTAAAGGCAAGCCAGACTCAGAAAATATTGTTGAGGTAGGATATGGAATTGTACCAGCAGCACAAAACAAGGGATTTGCAACAGAAGCAGTAAATGAAATTTTAAAGTGGGCATTTTCATCAGGTAATGTTAAAAAAATAGTTGCAGAATGTTTGATTGATAATATTTCCTCAATTAAAGTCTTAGAAAAATTAAATATGAAAAGAATTGGAAGCAAGGATAATATGTACTTATGGTCCTTTTCAAAACAATCTATATGATAGTCATATTTTCAACCTTGAAATCTAGGTTAAAATCGTTCTTCAATACCGAGACGCATAGACATTTTTAGTATATCATGACGTTATTATACTTTTTATTAAAAAATGTTGACAAACTATTAGCTGGTTTAACTTAAGTACATTTTTTCACAATTCCATTGAACTTCACTTGATAGGAATAAATTACTGTCTACCCTTAAACTTCTTTTTAAGATCTTTTCGAATAAGCATTTGAAGAAAAATATTATAATTTATTGCGTAGGGATGGACAACAAAAATTTTCCCCTTGTATTTTATAAACATTACGTGCTCCCAAGTTTTGAAGTACGAAATTTCATTATAAAATATTTTGTAAGTTCGACCGAAGATTGTTCTATAAATATAATAGTCGGAGTCGTTATCCACCTGTATATTCCAGAACAAACCAACCATTATCAAATACGTTCCTAATAGGACATATGGAAAAGATATTAATAAATTTTCTAAAAGTAGGCTTTCTACAAAAATTTTAGGAAAAAGAACAACACCAAATCCACCTATTGTGAAAAGAGTTGTTGCTACCAACCCTATCCATATATAAATACTTGGCATTCGAACAATGGTCTTGTTTTTCAAAGTAATTAACGTCCTTTCAAGACTTTTCAATCATTTTATAATCTTCTCTTTTCTACTTCTTTATTTTTCATTTCGTCCCTCTCCGATTTTGAATGTTACCTATCGAAATTCTACATTTTTCACTCAAAATCCTTCTTCAGCTAACCTGATCGTTACTTCAATAGGAAAAGCCGCCGAAAATGGCAGCTAGTTCTTCCACAAAAGCACCCCGTTTGGTTAATTGTGGTTCTTGACATTCTTCTCTTTAACAAAACAAAACGGGACCTGATCCTGACATTTTATTTAAATAGTGTTACTTATAGAACTTTTTTGCCAAAATTTATAGAAGGTTGGCTATACTTACATTAGACGAAAAGAAGTATGAAAAAAATATCCCTCATGAACAAAGGAGACTAAAAATGAGAAAACTTGTTCTATTTCTACACTCATCACTCGACGGTTTTGTAGAAGGTCCGAATGGTGAAATGGACATTGGCTGGGTTTCATACGATACTGACTTGGAGAAACACGCGAAAGAAATCCTGAGTACTGCCGACACAGTCATATGGGGACGTGAGACTTACCAGATGATGCACAGTTACTGGACCTCTGTGCCCTCTGATCCCTCAGCTTCGCAACATGAACGGGATCATGCCGAGTGGATCGAAAAGACACCCAAAATCGTTTTTTCCACGAAGTTGGAGAAAGTCGAATGGAACAATTCCATATTGGTGAAAGAAGATGTCGAGGAAGAAATCAAGAACCTCAAACAGCAACCAGGCAAGGATATGGTCATCCTCGGTAGTCCTAGGTTAGCACACTACCTTATGCAGCTTGATTTAATAGATGAGTATAAAATTACAGTTTCTCCCGTCCTGATTGGCAGCGGGTTGCCGTTATTCCAAGGTCTAAAGGAGAAAATCAATCTTAACCTGATTGAAAACAAGACATTTAATTCTGGAGCCATAGCCCTTGTTTACCAGACGATTAGATGAACTTTTCTCCTAAAGCAGATTACGACGGAAACAATAGCTCAATAAGCCGCCTCTTCATCGAGGTGGCTTTCTTATCATATAGATTAACATCAGGATTTAATATAGCCTAAATTTAATATGATGACGCATACATTAAGTAAATCATACCTGCAAAACAATTTGGCTTAAGGATCCCTAAAAAAATGCAAAGTCAAGCAATCTAAAGCTAATGAAAAAAAGAGTGAAATGAAAAGTTGCTTACCATAAAAGGTTGAAAAAATACAATCTTGAGAAAAAATGAACCGCATTTTAGGCCTGAAATTCAGTTTCTTCAAGAAAAGCACCCATTAGTTTGAGTGCATTTGTTCAAAAACTTCTTTCAGGAAAGTTGCAAGTATCTTCAATAAGAGGGAGCGTCAGGAAAATGCTGATTTACAAGGATAAGGAATTTCCAAATTAAAAAGCCCAACTTCTCTGCAAAACAAAATAGAGAAAGTGAACTTTTCAGTTACTTCATTATTTTTATTTGAACTAATTAAAACTGCCAAGTTGATATTCTGGCTCAGCTATTTATTGAATTCATTAACTGGAAGTAGTATTCAGGTTGATGAGTCTTATTTAGGTTATACCATGAATGTAATGTATCTGCTGCAAATACATCTAATTTTTTCAGTACTTCCATCGCAAATTCCAGAGGAGCTATTCCTGATGCAGTAACTAAATTCGCATCAGATACCGCAGATCCCACCTCATAGAACTTTTCTCCTTTATAGTTAGGACATACCATTTTAGTGTATTCTAAATTATTACTTGTATGCTTTCTAGTATCTAAGTATCCCATATTCGCAAGGGCCTCAGTTGCACCACAAATTGCAGCAACAATAGTGCCAAGTTTTAAAGCTTGGCCAATTCTTTCCAAGATAGGTTGATGAATTTCTTCACTCCAAGTAGTTCCTCCTGGTAAGATTAAAAGATCTTTACTCTCAAGAGTACATTCATCAAGTGAAATATCTGGTTTTATGCTCAGTCCTCCCATAGTTGTAATCATTTCATTATTAGCTCCTACTGTAATTACTTTTAAGCGTGCTAAATCTTTTTTGAAATATCTACCTGAGTTTAGTTCAGCAATTAAATATCCATATTCCCAGTCCGACATTGTATTAAATACATATAGAAAAACTTTTTTTGTTTGCACCCAATAACACTCCCATTCACAATTGATATAGCTAGTATAATAAAACTTCCCTGACAGTTAACGTCAGGGAAGTTATTATACTTGATGAAATTTTATTAATTCCGACAGAACTTCAATAATTCTTTTCTTAAGACTTATTGGCTCAATAACTTTAATAGATTTATTGTACGGTAAAAGTAAATAAGGTACATATGTATGTATCATATCTTTTTCAAGAAGAAAAACTGCTTGATTTGAAGTCCGTTCTTGTAAATAATGTCCTAAAAACCAATGTTGGCAAATATCAGCCAATACACTTTTATCCCCATTAATAACCAAAGAAATAATCCCTTCCTTATCTTCCATAGTTGGAAGAAGACTTTTTATAAAAAAGTCACGTGCTGAAAAATTTTCTGGCCGGATAAACTTATTTTCGGTTAGCATTAGACTTTCAATTCGATCTACTCTAAAACTACGGATATCATTCCTAAGATGACAAAATCCAATCACATACCACTTATTATTCCAATAGATAATTCTGTACGGATCGACCAATCTATAATTTAATTGCTCTTCGCCACTTTTATGGTAGAGAATTTTTACTGAGTACCCGTCAGAAACGGCCTGCTCCAACTCCTTCAAAAAAGGTTCCATAGAGAGTGAACTTAATCGACTTATTACTTCTAGACTAGTTAAATGTTGGTTTATCTTTGTTTCCTGCTCTTGATTTGAGTATTTACTTAGTTTTGAAATGGCCCTATTTAGTGCTTCACCTCCATAATATCCGGCTTCTTCTGCAAAAACAGCAGCGTGAAATAGTGAAGTTTGCTCCTCAAAATCAAAAAAAAGTGGAGCCTCAATAAAATTGTTCAATAAAGTGTATCCACCGTTATGTCCTGGTTCTGAAATTATAGGTACGCCACTTGTTGAAATTGTATCAATATAACGATACACAGACCTAATATTCATCTCTAACTTTTCTGAAATTTGTTTTGCAGTAATTTTTTTACCTGAACGAAGCATCCATAGAATTGCTAACATATTGTCAATCTTAGGCATATAATCCCACCTCTATATGAAATTTATTTTCTATTATATTTTCCTTCCAATCTCCGTTATTAGAACAAACTAGTGATTGCTCTTCAATTTCAACTCTGTAACCTGATTGTTCATTCTCTAGTTGAGAATTTGTAAAGATGGTAAAACCATTGTATCCAATGGAAATCTCTCTTTTTATTTATAAGTCTAACAACTTATACAATTCATTCATAAGGTTGTCCTACACAGTATGCACCTATCCAGGAAAGAAAACTTCTTTAACTCCCTGTGACGTTAAAAGAACAACAAAAAAGCTCTACTCTTTTTGAAGTAGAGCACCGTTAGCTTAATAAAATTAATACTATTTGCCTTTTAAGAAAAACACTTTAAAGACAAAAGCAATTAAGCATAAACCCATTAATGAATCAATTATTCTTTCAACCAAAATTGAATCAACGTTTAAAGTAGGAATAATAATTTCAGTAAAAAATAGGAGAAACAAAAACAACCGAAACACTCACTCTATTTTTATTATTTAAACAAAAAAATTACCAATATTAAACATACTAAAATAATTCCCAAACAAATAATATTGAGTTTCCTGTACTTAATCCAATACTTTTTAAAATCTTGCCCCAAGTCACTAGTAAAGTTTAAAGCGACAATGATAATTAAAAGTGAAATGAAACAACCGTACCAACATCCATTGTACCCCGAAAATTTCAGGGCATTTTACTATACAAATTTATATTAAATTTCAACCCGAATGGCTTTAAATCAATAAAAAACGAGTGGCAAATTCATATACAAATTCCCACTCAATATAACTTGCATTGTCAATCTTAGTGATAGGGAACGGAATCCGTTATCCTTTTTTGAATGTCTTTTTTAATATTAGCAAGTACAAGCCATCAGCACATTTCCATCAGGGTCAGCGAAGTTGAACCAAGCAAAGTGCTCCCCAATTCTTTCGATTTCTCTTACAATTTCTATCCCGCTCTCTTTAATAAAACTGTAAGCCTTATCAATATCTTCAACGATAAAATTAAAGATCGGACCGGAACCTGGTTGATGCTTAAAGTTTGGATCAAATGTATGATCATCTAAAGTCAATCCAGTTGTCCCACGAACGGGTATGTTATAAACAGGGGAGTTCACTTCACTTAAATCAACGTTCAATCCTAATATGTGACTATACCATTCCACAGATTTTTTCAAATCACTCACATGGATAAATACTGCCCCCATCTCATTTTTAATGGGAGTTACCTTTGAAGTGTTCATGTTCATCATCCTCTCATTAACATCTACCAAATAAATTAATTCTCCTTTAAACAGAAAAACCCTTTTTTCTACATCAATCGATCCTTTCCTGCTTTAACGTACTGGGGGACAGGCACCACCGAATTGCTTTTGCTACTAGATCAGGATCCTCGATATGAATATTGTGGCCGCTTGTTTCTGCGATCCATAACTCTCCATTTGTCGATAGCTTTGACATTTCTACCGCTACTTCGTGTAAGGCTTTTTTCGTTTCTGCCACTTCCGCTTCTGAGTATCCATTTAGATTTTCAACTATTCCACTTTTAATGACCACTAATGGGGTATTTCCAAGTGTCGCCCCTCTTACAGCATCGTAGCCTAAATCAAGATGGGAAAACTCGCTCTCTACGGTCTTTGCTGTTTTATTCATAAAAAGTGTGGATTGATAGATGGGCTGTAGTCTTTTAGGGAATTTCTTTAAGATATCTTGTAATTGAGAGAAAGCACGGAAATGCCCCATGATTCTTAACATACCAACGTAACACATATACTTTATTAATTTAAAGGCTTTGCGTCCCATCAGTTGTCCCTTGACATGTTTGTCTGGGAAACGGCTGGTTAGTTCGTCCTCGTGGGTGGCGTCCACAAGGACGATTCCTGCTGCTAAATTCGGATATTTTTTAGCAAATAGACGTACATTTAACCCGCCATAGGAATGTCCTACTAAAACAATGGGTCCTTTTATAACGACTTTTTCAATTAAAACACGAAGGTCCTCTACAACTGATTCGTTTGTTCTTGGATAAGGACCCGGCTCACTCCAGCCATATCCTGCTCGATCATAAATAACCACTCTAGCGAACTGCGAAACTTGGTCGGCAACCAGTTTCCAAATCAGGGAAGAGGAGCCGATTCCACAGCCATGGTCAAAAATGACTACAGGTCCCTTTTCTATCCCAAAGCTCTGGTAATGAATCTTTCGTCCATTAATTTCTACAAACCTACCTGGTGCAGGGTAATGCATTTCGTCATATTTAGTAGCGGCCCATTGATAAAGGACTCCAAGAATCAAACAGAGTCCAATTGCTGCTAATACATACAAAACGACCAATACTCTTTCCTCCTATCTTATTCAATTCTTTTTTCAAAGCAGAAATAAGGCTTTTTCCTGAAAGGAAAGAAAATTTGCCCTCTTTTTTGATAACCTGCTTTCTCGTACATGGATATGGCAGAAGGATTAGATGAAAATACATCCAAACGGATGCTTTGAAGACCTACCCTTCCCACTTGATCTTCTGCAAATTGTAGCAATTGTTTTCCTAACCCTTTTCCTTGATGCTCTGGATGAACAGCCAGCCGGTGGATGCATCCGGCTTTTTCTGCAGTGTCCTCCCAAATGACGGTTTGATATTTCTTGCTTTGGTTCCGGTCAACTGTAATGACAGCAATCACCTGACCCTTTTCCTTCACTCCAAAAAGATGTTGCTCTTTCAAGTCTTTACCTACTATAAATCGATTGGGGTAAAAATGATCCCATTGTTTGATGCCGCCTTTTTGCAACTCAGCTGTTACAGCCTTAAATAATGAAAGAATGTGACCCTTATCTGCCTCTGATAATCTAGTTATAATCATGATCCACACCTCATTAATCTAGCACTTATCATTACTGACAATGAGTTTTAGTCGATTTCCGGAAATTCGACGGTAATAAACAGTCCATATGATGGCTCCGCCAATAAAACCATATAAAATGATGTTTGAGATGGCTAGATACGTAGCCGTAGATAGGACAAACACTAAGGTAATCCGTACTGTTGCTTCAAGAACGAGTGCCATGCCCCAGACAAAAGTCATGAGCCTCATAACAAATCGAAAATAATCATATTTCCAGTTGTCTGCAAATCCGCTTGGTCCTATAAAACGGAGTGCTAGATGGAACATTAATGGCTTTTTCAGTAAAAGCGAGACCAAGAAAATAAATCCAACCACCGCAGTGATAAATGATTCTTTTATCAGTAACAGTTTTTCACTGCCTCCGAGCATGACTAGCAACAATGTTAAAATAAATGTAAACAGCATAAGCATTCCAAAAACATCTAGCTTCTTCCGTTTTAAGAGAAAATATAGATTATCCGCTAAAGGTGCGAGTGTGGCAATCGAAAGTGCAGCGACACTGCTCATGTGTTTAGATAAAATCATATAAATCCCCCAAGGTACAAGGCCGTTAATAATCAAAGTCAGGTAAATATCCTTTCGTTTCATCATGGTTAAATCCCTTCTTTTCTTGTTGTGATTTTATTCATTCGAGTAATTTCTGCCTTACTAACAGATTTCTTCCTTAAATAAAGCTCAATTAGTAATAGATTAGTGATCCAGCAAAGCCACGAAGCTATTTGAATGGCTGTTTGTATAGAAAGGCCAAATAATAATGTAAAAGGAAGTAAATACAGTCGGAACGTTACAAATGCAAAGGTTACGGCATAGCTGCGAATCATCCATTGGCGGTGTGCAGTGAATTTTTTTTGCAAAACTTTTCTTAACGCCATTCCCGTTGTCACCAGCCATAATAGATCTAACATAAAAAATCCTAATCCGCTGATGATTCCGCCCGTTGCAAACCAACATAAATACATGCCTGCGAGTCCTGCTAAGACGATAGACAGAACATAGATGTAGCCGAGTTTACGATGGCGGGCTGCCCCTTTTCCAACTGGTCTTTTGAGAAACTGAAAAGGACCAATAATAAAAGCAGTGCACCCTGCAACGATATGGACATATAAGAATCCGATCCATGGTTTATAAGGGAAATGTGGCGTAGCCAGTTTCCCTTGAACCACACCTGATTCCTTTGCACTGACGAAAAAATATTGAATGACTACGTAAGCAATAAATAGAAAAACGGTAACAAATAAGGATATCCATAAGGTCTTTGATTTTAATTTTTTCATTTTGTGTTGTCCCCTTTTTTATGGATGATTTAGTTAGTTGGGGACAGTCCCCCGTTGCGTTAAATCGCCGGGGGACTGTCCCTAACCTTAACTTTAACCCCTCCACCTTACAGATTTCTTACAGTTTTCCAAGAAATTCTTACATATGTTATAATTTTCTATTATGCTAAACTTACAAACTCTTACAGGAAAGGAGGCATTCTCCATGGTATTATCTAGAGATTTACAGATTCCGCCCAGCGATCATTCCTTTACACGCGTTTCTTTATTCGAGGAGATGGACCGACATTTTTCCAAACCTCTCATCAGTGTCATAGCAGGCGGTGGTTATGGAAAGACAACTGTACTTGCCCATTACCTTCGTACTCGAGAAATTCTGACACTTTGGTTCTCCTTTCTGGATTTGAGTCGAAGCTTTTCGGAGATTATGGATCTTCTCGCTCATGGCCTGTCTATCAGGGAATCACAACTAAAAGGACCAGAAATAACCATTCTCGAAACGCTTGCTCATAGGGAACACCCATTAGTTATTGTTTTCGATGATTTTCATTTAGTTGAATCAACCATGCTACGCGATTTCCTGCTACAGCTGATTCAGCATGCATCCCAATTCGTTACCTTTGTAGTCATTAGTAGACAGCGCCCTGCCTTTCCGTATACCAAATTAAAAGTACAAAATCGACTTGCGGAAATGAACGAACATCAACTTACATTTACACCAGCAGAACTAAAGGACTATTTTCAGCAAAATGGTTTACCCTTGGAAGAGTATGATGTAGGGCTTATTCACAGGAAAACATCCGGATGGCCTGCAAGTCTTCCTCTGATTCTTGATGCCTGGAAGGCTATTCATCCTAAGCATCGCAGATGGGACCGGAGAATGTTCCCTTTTTCTGATTTATTTTTGGAGTTAGAAACGGAGTTGTTACACGCTTCAGATGAGCTAACTGACTTCCTTCTGCAAACCAGTATCCTGCATGAATGGGATCATCAGCTGATTGCTTCTTTTACACAAGTGGTTCCAGAAGAATGGGCAAATGCGCGTCTTAACCAACGTTTTTATATTCAGAAAAATATAGAAGGAAAAAACAGCTATCTTCCCCTTTTTCGTGCCTATTTATATGAAAGGTTGATTGAAACTAAAGGAAAGCATGAAGTACGGAACCTACATTTAAAAGCAGCAAAGCTATACGAAGCGGAGTATCACTATTATTTTGCCTTTGCCCATTTTTTAGCAGCGAATAGCTATGGAGACGCTGCTAGGCTTATGCAAAAGATGATGAATCTTTACACACCTGAGCGGTTTATTTTATTACTTGATGGATCTCTAGAAACCATATGCCCATCGATTTCGATGGCGCTTTTTTCTCACTTTTTGTTCAGAAGTGTTCCCATCCCAATCCTTGAAAGTTACATCGGCCCGTTAAAACAAACATTATCTTCCTTAAAACAGCAAGGTGTTTCTTCTTCCCTCGTCTATCTTGAACATCGACTTGGGATCATCCTGTTTTATTCCGGTGAAATTGATGAAGCGTATTCACTCTTCCTTTCTTCATATGAAGGCAGTCTAATACTTGGTGATTCAGACTTAGTTTCCGTGAATCTTGCACTGGCAGCTCAATGCTGCCGCTTCAATGGTCAAATAGAAGAAGGAATTACACTTGCAAGGAAGGCGTTAACGAACATCGAACTGGGGGGTTCCTCTGATAGCCGGATGCATGCCACGTGGGTATTAACCGAGCTGTTATTGGAACGGAATGAACTCTCACGGGCAGAACCATTTGTCGATGAGCTCCTCAAGCTTTCTAATCAATATGACGATGAAGGAGCACGAGTTTATCCCCTTATTGCCATCGGAAAATATTATCGATTAAAGAAAGATTTCGACAAAGCCTTACTCTTTACTAATCAAGGTATGATCGAAGCGGAAAAGTTTAAATTAGATACCGACCTTGGCTGGGGCTATCTCGAACTTGGAATGATTTATTTCATGAAAAACGAACCAATACTGGCAGAACAATATTTACAGAGTGCTTCAAAATATTTTTCCCATTACAGCTATTTTTGCACCATGGTTCATCAATTACTGGAAATGGTTCGTAATAAGCCAAAGGAAACAATCATCGTTTCTTCAGAGCAAAATTGTAAGCTGTCAATCAAGCTATTAGGACACTTTCAGCTCCAGCTTGGGGGCTATGATGTGGCCCTGCAAAGAAAATCCAGTTTACGTCTTCTATTCTTTTTAGCCATACAAAATCAGCAAAAAATACCGAAAGACATCCTTCTAGAAGAATTATTTGGAGACGGAACGTATTCATCACAAAACAATCGCTTTTATGTCTCACTTTCCACTCTTAGAAAGGCCTTAGAACCGGATTTGGAGTCAGCAAAGCTGTCAAAGTATATCGTTCAAACCGGGGAATTTATTTTTCTAGATAAAAGCCATTGTGAGATTGACCTTGAACGGTTTCGCCTTTTAGTTCAAGCAGCTGGGCAGTCAACTGAAGAACGAATGGCTAATCTAGAAATGGCAGTGAGTATTTATCAAGGTGATTTATTAGCTGAATATCCATATGAAGCCTTTCTTGAACCCATTAGGGAATCTACTAAACAAAGTTATCTTCGGGCGCTTAAAGAATTAGGTCAATATTATTGGGGTCAAAAGGATTTTACTCAAGGAATGGCCTATTATGAAAAAATCCTTGAGCATGATGAATTTGCCGAGGGTGTATATTGGGAGTATATTAAGCTGTTGGTAAAAAACGGAAAAATCAGTCATGCTAAGCATATTGGAATTAAAATGGAACATGCCATTGAAGGGGAATTAGGCATTCCGGTTAAAACAAAATTGCAGGAATGGTTTTCAAATCATGGTCAATAAAGACCCCACCAAACCCGGTGGGGTCCTTCTTATTTATCCTCTTTATCTGTCAGCTCTTCCGAAAACTCGGTTAAAAGGCCCGATTGGTAATCAACTTTTAGTGAGGTTTCAGGAGTTATCCGAGAGCGTGCTCGGTATCTTAGTGTTAGATAGATGAGAGAATATACTACAACAAATCCTATCCCTGCTACAAGTCCAGTCCCTTGTCCAGGAATAAATGGCATGCTGATTAGCACAACGACCATGCAAATTAACGTAATCCAAGAGGTGTATGGAAAGCCAGGCATTTGACAGATTCCTCCCGGTGGACACCCGTTTCTTTTTCGAAATCGGATATGACTAGCCATTATAACCGCATAGGTAAATATCAAGGCAAAACCACCAGATGTGATCAAGACCAAATACACTCTTGGAAACAAAAGTCCAAACCCTAACCCAACAAGCATCGCAAACCCGGAAAATAAAATCCCACGGTACGGTACATCCTTTGTATCCTTTAACCAATAAGGTGCATGACCTTCATCAGCAAGAGACCGAATCATTCTTCCTAATCCAAAAATAGCTGCTAGCATCGCCGAAAGAATGGCCGAGATTAACACTAGATTGAGCGCGGTTCCCGCCCAACCAATTCCCCATCGATCAAGAGAAGCCACCATCGGACTAATATTTTCATTTAGTATCGCTGTTGGGATAAGTGGCAGCAGAACAATGGCATATAAGATATACAATCCAACGAGAGAAAACACAGTGTAGCGTATTGCTTTCGGAATGGTTTCAGTTGGATTGCTTGCTTCAGATGAAGCTAAACCAATGATTTCAAAGCCGGCATAGGCAAAAAGAACAATCAACATGCTTCCTGCAATTCCCTTAACTCCTCCAGCCATAAATGGCTCTCTTGCTAATTCACCTAATCCGATGGCAGTTTTTCCAGGCATCACTCCGAAAATAAGCACTATAGCTGTAAGAATAAAGAAGATTATAGCAAAAACTTTCACTGCAGAAAGGCCGCTTTCCAGCTTGCCTAATTTATCGGCTCCTAAAAGATTGACAAGTGTGACGCCAATTAATATGGCACTTCCAAGTAAGGCAATGGATACTTTTGGATACCATTCTTGAATTAAGATGGAGATAGCCGTCGCCTCACTTGACATAGAAAGAATAATACCTGTCCAATAAAGCCAGCCGACAACAAATCCTGTACCTTCGCCAAGCTCTTGTGCCGCATAGGTACTAAAGGATCCGACAGTTGGATTTCCTACGGTCATTTCTGAAAGTGCGTATAGGATAAAAAATACTAAAACTCCAGCGATAATATAAGAAATTAAAATGGATGGGCCCGCAGCATGTATCGCAATTGAGGACCCTAAAAAGAATGACCCCCCAATAACACTTCCTAAGGCCATCATTGTTAACTGCCACGCCGACAGTCCTTTGCTTGATTTTTCCATAAGTAGAGGTCTCCTATTTCAAATATTATTACCTTTTGTCGTTACGGGGTAATAAGACTAGTAACCGTTTCATTTTCTATTTCACATTTACGGGTACTAGTCCCTCTGACTAGTTACCGGTCTTCTCTTTTTTTCCTTCATCACGGGCACTAGTTGTTCCGACTAGTTACCGGTCTTCTCTTTTTTCCCTCATAACGGGCATTAGTCCCTCTGACTAGTTACCGGTCTTCTCTTTTTTTCCTTCATCACGGGCACTAGTTGTTCGAACTAGTTACCGGTCTTCTCTTTTTAACGTCATCACGGGCACTGGTCGCTCGGACTAGTTACCGGTTTTCTCTTTTTTCCCTCATCACGGGCACTGGTTGCGGTTACTTACTAATTCTATTTTCACTCTTTTTGTATTATTTACAGCGCACGCCCAATTGATTCTGACTTAATATGCGGGCCCATAGGGTGCATCCATTACATTTTTACCTATCTTTTGGAGACACTAGCACTATTAATTAGTGCAAATGAAAGGACGTTTTTTTATGAATAATCGAATATTTAAAGCCATAAACGGAATGGCTGGATATTCTCGCATAATCGATTTCATCATGGTTAACCTTTCAACGAGAACTCGCTATGTCTATCTTTTCGTTTTACTTCTACTCTTATTTCGAAGCAAATTTAATAAAAGAAAAACCCTAATTGCCGGTGTGACCGTTAGTATCACTTATTTACTTAGCCACATCATGAAATGGATATTTTTTAGACCAAGGCCCTTCATGAAGCAGGCTGTTCACTTATTACCGCCTGTCCCATCTAGAAAGGATTCAACTTTCCCAAGCAGACACACATCCTTGGCATTTGCCGTATCGGCTTTTGTCTTTCTCTATCAACGTACTTGGGGACTGTGGTTATGGTTGTTATCCTTTTTGGTGGGTATTTCACGAATCTGGATGGGTCAGCATTATCCATCGGATGTCCTAGGGAGCGCGATCCTTGGGAATGTGACTGCCATCATCATCAACTTTACTGAAAAAATTTGGAGACCCTTCCTTGCTCGCACAATCCGTACTTTGATTCATTTACGCTCTCCTTCCCGACAATTACATGATTAACAAATTTTTGCTGATTTCGTTGAATATTGCTATACTCAGCTTGAGAATAGTGAGTATTTGAGCGTAGTAAGGGGAATGAGTATGAAGCGATATACAAACTTGGATCAGGTTTCAAATAACAAATCATTCAAGGATATGAGGAAATGGCAAAAAGAGAGAAGAAATAAAATTAAGGATTTAACGGTTAATATCGAGCAATGTCCGACTAAAAAAGTAATTGAAATTAAAAACAATAGAAGCCAACCTTCATATACATGGATTGGCCACTCGACCTTTTTGCTTCAGTTAAATGGTTTGAACATTTTAACGGACCCGGTTTGGGCTAAGCGAATGGGCTTTCAAAAGAGGCTAACAGAGCCCGGAATCTCGTTAGCTGAACTGCCTGAGATTGATATTGTCGTTATTTCTCATGGTCATTATGATCATTTAGATTTTCCTACTTTGAAAAAATTAAAAGGAAACCCACACTACTTTGTTCCAGTGGGCTTGAAGTCTCTTTTTACCAGAAAGGGTTATGACAAAGTTACAGAATTGAATTGGTGGGAGAGCACCGAATACGAAGGAATAACCATCCATTTTGTCCCTGCGCAGCATTGGACTCGAAGGTCTTTGAGGGATATGAACACTTCTCACTGGGGGGGCTGGATTTTTCAACTAAAGGGAGGAGAAACATACTACTTTGTTGGTGATACCGGTTACTTCCGCGGATTTACACAAATAGCCGAACGATTTTCGATTGATACTGTATTTATGCCAATCGGTGCTTATGAGCCGGAATGGTTTATGGCCGTTTCTCATATTTCACCCGAAGACAGTGTAAAAGCTTTTATAGAATTGAATGCCAAAACCTTTGTGCCCATGCATTATGGAGCTTATCGTTTAGCAGATGATACGGGACCAGAAGCATTAGAACGGCTCTTGAAGGAATGGAAAAAGCAACAATTACCAGAAGAACAACTAAAGGTATTACTAATTGGTGAAACGGTCATTTAATTTTTGGGGATATCCAATAAAAATTGGGGTCCCCTTTTTATTTTTTGATGGATTAACTTTTTATGAGCGGATTTTTTACATTTATAAGCGAATCTTACCCATTTAAGAGCGAATGCCCCTTTACCTTCTGATGAACTCACCTCTACATATTCTTAGCATGACACGAAACAAGACTGTTATTCGATTGAACATTTTTTACCTATCCGTAAATCGAATAGTTCCCCTTAAAAAGGCAACGATATGTATGTAAGACTTTTTTTATAAGGGAGTGGACATTTTTGACGAAAAAAGGTTTAGCGACTTTCGTTTTAGCAACTACCCTATTTGGATTAACAGGCTGTGCAGTTAATGACCGTGGCGATCATGTAACCAAAAACAATTTAAATGCCAATAATGTTAATTACAATAACAACGGGCTAAGGGATATAGCAAATGTTTCAAACGAAAACTTCCGTGTATCTAACCGTGCTGGAAGAAGTGTAGAAAAATTGCAAGCTGTTGAATTAGCGCATGTTATCATTCGAGACAATGATGCATACGTGTCTGTCAAACTCCACAATCGTAAAAACCAGGCAAGGATGGGTACTAAAGGTACTACCACAACACGTGGTGGCAGCATGAGTACAACAGATTTGACTCGTTCCAATGATATTAGCGCACGCGGTGCAGGAACAGGGCTAAACGGTAACTACCCAGGTACAACCGGTGTGACTGCTACTGATAATACTGACAATGCGTTAAAACCAGGTACGACTAATATTGGTGGGACTACAGGTGTCCGTGACACTGGTATGAATGGTGGAGCAAACTTCGTGAAAGCCTCCACTCATTTAGAAAAAGATATCGCTCACCAAGTTCGTACTGCGGAAAAAGGCGTAAACAATGTTTATATTTCATACGATACCGACTTCTTTAATCGCCTTACAGACTATACAACCGATACAGGTAATGGTCGAAACAGAGACGGACTATGGAACGACATTACCAATACGATTAGACGATCATTCTAATATACAGAACTAAAAAAAAGAAGCACTGCTCGTACTTAATCAAGTCGGCAGTGCTTCTTTTTGCTTATTATTTTCTTTTACGTATAGCTAAAACAAATGCAGCTAAAGATAGAATAACTGAAAAAATCGAAAATATTAGCGGTAAATTATTGGACGTTGCCTCAACATCCTTAGTTTCTTCTTTGTGTGT
Source organism: Bacillus sp. SORGH_AS_0510 (assembly GCF_030818775.1). Taxonomy (NCBI): domain Bacteria; kingdom Bacillati; phylum Bacillota; class Bacilli; order Caryophanales; family Bacillaceae; genus Bacillus; species Bacillus sp. SORGH_AS_0510. The sequence goes on from NZ_JAUTAU010000001.1 coordinate 2,936,595, forward strand.
ATCCTCCGTTGTTGCTTGATGCTCATGATGATCATCAGTTGAATCTCCTGCCACAATATCTGTGATGGAATGTGGTGTGTCAGCTCCCTCATCCCCTGTCCATTCTACAATACTGCCATCTTTATAGTATTGAAAGGCATCCCAAGCAACTTTTGTTACTTTTTCTGGGTTTTTAGCCACAAACGTAAACTGTTGGAATTGACCTGGAAGAATTCCTTCACCTGTAGCTTCGAAAGTAATGGTTTTGACTTTTCCATTTGCATCCTTGTCAGCCGTATAGGTCCAATCAGGTACTGGTTGATAGGACATGATTTCCACACCCTCAGGTGCTTTTAAAGTAATTTTTGTTGTTGGGACATCTTTTTCTACCGGCACTTTAACAGTATATGTTTCCCATGCCCCTGTTGTGGAAGTTTTTGGATTCACTGAAACATGGGCACTAGCCACACTTGAGAATACAAATAACCCTAAAACTGTTGGTAAAACTACCTTTGAAATCTTCTTCATCATTCTTTTCATCATAATTCTCCTCTATGTTGTTTCTTATTTGCTACCTACTTTGACTTCGAAATCAGTATCAATAGAATCTAAATCCTTTGTCAGAACATGGACATGCACATTCCAGTCACCTGACATAGTAAAATCGAACCCTTTTGCTCTGTAGTTCCCATTGCTAGTTTTCACTAATATCTTTGTGTTTTTACCCATATCCATTTCCAGTGAAGTAAATGTAAGTGTTGCTTGTTCAATCTCTGTGATAGGCTTACCTTTTTGGTCCTTTAACTTCAAGAAGAACGAGTTTTCTCCAATCACATTCGGCGTCACTTCTAATGTGATTCTGTCTCCCTTAACTGTCTTTGTTTCCTTAAACGGCCCCGGCGATGCCATAGCCGTTGGCAAGTTGGTTAATATAACTGATAGAACTAACACAATTATTCCAGTTGTAAGCTCTCCCCAAAGTGATGCTCTCCATCCTGTTTCCTTGCTACGCCTTCCTTTTATTAGGTTAACCGTAGCAAAAACAAGCATAACTACAAAAAGTATTACTTTTCCTAATAATACTCTCCCGTAAACAGTAAAAATAAGGGATCGTGGATTAGGGATATAGGAGAGACTGCTCCAAAAACCAGTGGTGATTAAAACAATAACAAGAAGGATTCCCCATTTGGAAAAACGTTTGATGGTTTCTATATATAAATGCTTTATTTCAACCTGTCTTCTTAATGGAACCAAAACCACTAATGCGAACAAACTTCCAATCCAAATCGAAGCAGTTAATAAATGGAGAAAGTCTAATGTTAGGCTCATAAACTGATTAGTGGATGATGCAGCATGACTTGTAAATGACTTTGTTAAAAGCAATCCCATCCCCAGAAGAAGTGAGATCGAAAGTAGCCATGGTTGACCAAGTCTTTTCTTTATTAATAAATATGTAAATATCGCTAGTAAAAACAATCCATCTATTTGGATAATCCATGTCTTTCCAAATTGGGTGTTCTCTATCATTTCCTTTAACACTTGGATATTTAGGACTTTACTCCAAGATAAGCCAGATTCTACCGTTGCCTGCAATGGTAAACACAAAAGAATACTTAAACACAATGTCAGGAAAGAAACTTTTATGATTTTTCTAACAGCATTGTTTACCCACAAGTTTCGCCTCAATTCTCTAGGCAAAATAAACAAGTAAAATAGGAGTGATCCAACAAACCCTGCATTACTTACATATTGAAGCCACCGGATTACAAGAAGGTCCCATTTAGGTGTATATCCTTTGGATTCTTGACTGATGCTCTCTGAATCATCTGAAGTATGACCAATCTGAAATGGAATAACCCCTTGAACTGGATGACCATCACTTGATACGACTCTCCACTGGATACGGTACGTTCCATCCGAAAGATTACTGTTTAAATCACATTCAATGATTGAAGAATTTTTCGAATCAATCTGCTCGTTTTTTTGATCCACTCGATTTCCTTTTGAATCAAACACTTCCACCGAATGATAAGATGGTTGAATCGGTTCGTCAAACTCAATCGTTACTTTTTCAGGCGCTTGTAAAATGGTCTCATTTTCAGAGGGTGTTGATTTTTTTATGTATGCATGTGCCGAAGCGAATGCTGGGTACAAAAATACTAGTAAAATAAGTATAAGAATGAAAAGAACGCCTCTATTTTGATTGATCAATTCAGCACGTCCTTTCTAACTTTTGCACCCACAGCCATTCTCCCCGCTCATTCTCTTTGTAATTTCTTCAACTGCCTGATCTAATCGCAAAATGATTCCACCAAAACCTTTTTGGAATTGTTGTGCATATTTTAATGAATCAAAGGTCAGAACCTGTGGCTGGCAACAATTCAAATTAAAGTCTGCATCCAGTAAAAAGTATGCCACCTTTGCACTTATCGTTGTGTTTTGTAGGAAATCACGACAAATGATTTGAGAGACATTTTTTTCGATATCTTTATAGCGTAACAAACCACAATGTGGGCAGCAAAACTGCTCAACTGTTTGTTGATTCGTGATGATTTGCATTGGATGTCGATTATTCATTTCTTTTAAACAAAAGGTGCATGCATTGGGCGACCCCTTCACAACATTTACCAATGATACTCCGCCAGACGTCTTATTGATCTTATTTTCTTCTAGCAACGGCTTAATGTCCCGATAAACTGTCATTTCGGAAACATTTAGTCTCTTACTAATCTCAGCAATGGAGAGCGTTCCTTCCGCCTTAAGCCACCCGACGATTTGATTTTGTCTTTCAATTGGAAGCAAATTAGGACCTCCTTACCTTCTTACTTAGATTTCTGTACATGAATACATTAAGTTATTTAAACCTCATTAACAAGATATAAATGTGAATTTTTTGTGATTTTTTATGTTTTTATCACATTTTTTCACAAAAAGTAACACACCTTGGTATGAGCCAAGCTCCTGCTTTCATATATATCTTAGATGTCTAATGGAAAGGTGGAACTATTAATGTTACTTTTTGTTAGTTTTGGATTCATATGTTTTCTTACTTGTATGATTGTTTTTTATACATATATTAATAGAAATCGTTTTCGTCAAATGACAGGTATGATGATCAGTATGGTAAACTCAATGATTTCGAGTATCGCTATAGGAACTATTTTTGGGATTTATGTAGTTGATAAAGATTTAACACTTCCTACGATGATCGCTGTATCTATCGGGATAATTGTCGGCTATATGACAGGGAGGCCCATTTCTCTAATTGCTGCCCTAGAAGGAATGACGGCGGGAGTAATGGGCGGTATGATGGGCGCTATGCTTGGGGTTATGATACCGTCTAATCACACAGAGGTCATAATCTGTTTCATTGTTGTGGTTGATTTATTGGTGAACGTTGTCTTGTTTCGTGTAATTAGTGAGGAAATGAATACTAGTAAATTTCTGAGTAAATTATTAACTATCACACTAGTATTAGTATTAATGGGGTTTCTTACATGGTTAAATTTCCTAATGATTTCAAAGTAGGACAAAGGAAGGCTTCCCCATCCCAACGATCGTAAAAATCCACAAAAATTTCCCAACCACTCTAAAAGTCTCTTTTTTCCAAATCTTAACATAAGTAAAAAGAATCATTTTTTGTTTTTTCAGAAAAATCGGATAACCCTATATATAATTCATGGGACTAATAAAATATAATTCTAGAGGAATACAAAAATTTTGAAAGGTGGATAGTTTATATGAAAGCATTAAAATCTATCATTATTTGGGGAATGGTTTCTGCGCTCGGTGCTGCCGGCTTTGCTGTCATGGCTCTGAGCAACGGTGAAAGCATTAACGCAATCTGGCTCGTAACCGCCGCTATCTGTGTATATGCAGTTGCCTATCGTTTCTACAGCAAATTTATGGCACGGAAGGTCTTCGAGCTGGATGATCAGCGAAAAACCCCGGCAGAAATTAATAATGACGGAAAGGACTATGTTCCGACGAACAAATGGGTGCTATTCGGACACCACTTTGCAGCCATTGCTGGGGCAGGACCGTTGGTTGGACCTATTTTGGCTGCACAAATGGGGTATCTTCCTGGGACCATTTGGATTGTGGTCGGTGTTGTACTGGCAGGTGCTGTTCAAGATTTTATCATTTTATTTGGATCCATGCGCAGGAATGGGAAATCGTTGGGTGAGATGATAAAAGAAGAAATCGGGCCTATCACTGGTTTGATTTCAATGATTGGTATTTTAGGTATTATGATAATTTTATTGGCCGTTTTAGCACTAGTTGTGGTGAAAGCGCTTACCGGAAGCCCGTGGGGAATGTTTACGATTGCGGCAACGATCCCTATTGCTATCTTGATGGGATTTTATATGCGATATATCCGTCCTGGTCGCGTGGGTGAGGCCTCGCTGATTGGGGTAGTTCTTCTCCTCCTATCTATTTATGGAGGACAATACGTTTCTCAGCATGCCGACCTTGCAAAGATGTTTACTTTTTCAGGTGAAACCATTGCAATTATGATGATTATTTATGGGTTCATTGCTTCTGTCCTACCCGTTTGGATGCTTCTTGCACCTCGTGATTATTTGAGTACATTTTTAAAAATCGGTACCATTGTAGGTCTCGCTTTAGGAATTATAATTGTTGCTCCTGATTTACAGATGCCTAGTATGACAACGTTTGTTGATGGTACAGGCCCTGTATTTGCAGGGAATCTATTTCCTTTCCTATTTATCACGATAGCGTGTGGATCCGTTTCAGGATTCCATGCTCTTGTCTCTTCAGGTACTACACCAAAAATGATTGAACGCGAATCACATGCACAACCAATCGGCTATGGTGCCATGTTGACAGAATCATTCGTTGCCGTAATGGCCATGATTGCTGCCTGTGTGCTGACTCCAGGTATTTATTTTGCCATTAACAGCCCTCCAGCTGTCATTGGTACGGATGCGGTACAGGCTGCCCAAACCGTATCAAGTTGGGGCTACACCATTACACCTGACGATTTAACCAAACTAGCCAGTGATGTCGGTGAGCAAACCGTTCTTTCACGAACAGGCGGTGCACCTACTCTTGCAATCGGAATGGCGTTTATTTTTTCAAAAGTGATTGGCGGTAAGACACTTATGGCCTTCTGGTACCATTTCGCCATTTTATTTGAAGCTCTTTTTATTCTGACAACCATTGACGCCGGAACACGTGTTGGTCGCTTTATGATTCAGGATATTATTGGAGCTGCCTATAAGCCATTTGCAAAAACAGAAGCGCTGATTCCAAATATTATCGCAACTACATTATGTGTTTTTGGCTGGGGCTATTTTCTGTATCAGGGGGTTATTGACCCTCTCGGTGGGATCAATACGTTATGGCCGTTATTTGGAATTGCCAATCAAATGCTTGCTGCGATCGCCCTTCTCTTAGGTACTACGGTACTTTTCAAAATGGGAAAAAGAGCGTATGTATGGGTCACCTTGGTTCCAACCACTTGGATATTAATTGTGACGATGGCTGCTGGATGGCAAAAATTATTCCATGAGAATCCAAAAATCGGCTTCTTGGCTCATTCTAAGGTTTTCAAGGAAGCTTTAGATAGTGGGAAAGTATTGGCACCTGCTGCAAATAAAGAACAAATGCAGCAAGTCTTGCTCAATGACTATATCGATGCTGCTCTTTGTGGATTTTTCATGGTTGTGGTAATAGCTGTATTAATCTCTTCCTTCCGAATTTGGATTAAGGTTTTGAAAAATCATAAAATGGATTTACATGAGTCTCCGTATGTTCCTCGGGGTGATGGAGATATCAAACACTATGCTTAAAAAACTGAGAGACGTTTTTTCATATCGGAAACAATTTTTATCCCTGCTGGTTGGTGTCCCAAGCTATGAAAAATACGTGGAACACATGAGGGTCCATCATCCAGAGGATCCGATTAAATCGCGGAAGGAATTCTTTTGTGAGGCACAGGAAGCCCGGTATAATGGTAAGGGCGGAAAAGTGTCGCGGTGTTGTTAGGTTAAGGCCTGTATCCTTTGGGATATAGGCTTTTTAATATCAAGAAACTCTATTTTATTGTATAAATACTCTCGTTATTCTTTATTTGCTTGAGTTCACTTCGAACAGTGTTGAACCTTTCCTGCGCTTGTCTACTTGGGCCATCTTCTGACAATGTCGGGCCTTTCTTGGTCGAGTCTGTCAGAACTTGAGCCATCTTCTGAAAATGTCGGACCTTTCCTACGCGATTCTGTCAGAACTTGCGCCATCCTCTGACAGTGTGGGGCCTTTCTTGATCTAGTCTGTCAGAACTTGCGCCATCTTCTGACAGTATTGGGTCTTTCCAACCATTCTCTGTTAGAACTTGTACCTATTTTTGCACCGTCAGCTCAATCAAAATGAAAGGGTACCCCACTAAAAAAAGTAAGGTACCCTTCCTATTAATTATTCATTTTATCTTAAACGAGGATCATTAGGATTGCCGGAAGTAAGTACTGCATTTGTTGGTTCATTCGTATTCATTGTTCTACCTGAAAGGCGATCATCCTCTAAAGTATCAAAATGCTCATCTCCTACGCGGGTTTCACGTCGATCAACCAGAACTAGGATTTTCCCTTCTTTAACATAACCTTCATAACGGTCCGCATCATCTTCCTCGAAGCCCATACCTACTAATGCTCCTGCCAGCCCACCTACACCAGCACCGAGAGCTGCACCAGATAAAGTTGCGGCAATTGGTCCTGCTGCTACGAAAGGACCAATACCTGGTATGGCAAGTGCCCCAACTCCTGCTAATAATCCAACAAGTCCGCCAATGGCACCACCTGTTGCTGCACCTGCAAGTAGGTCATCTTCCGTTTTTGTGCCAGTCGCGTCATTAATTTCGTTTACGGTGTCATTATTCGCTCCAATAACAGAAATATCTTCTGTAGCATACCCCTGTCTTTTTAAATCTTCTACTGCCTTTATAGCTTCTTGCTCAGTCTCATAAACTCCTACCAAGTGCTTCTCATGTTCATACATTTGAATTTCCTCCTTAGAATGAGTAGTCCTTAATTAACTACCCAGTGTAAGGATCTATGAAACCTAGTTTTGTAAAAGCTATATGGCACCTGCAACCGAACTATATGAAATACAATAATATTATCTATTACTCTTTTATAGAACTAAACATCATGGTTGAATGGTTAATGTGTGAAAGGAATTTATTGAAAAATAGATAAACATTATTGCTAAAATGAAAACAACAAGTGAAAAGACTCTTTTTTTTAGTATAAAATTTTCAATTGCTGTTAGAATCCAATATAATGCAAAAATCCCTTGAAACATTCCTAAGTAGAAAAAATCGACATGATCTTTCATTCTAAAAACAAGGATCCCAATGATAATCAATGGGATAAATAAAAGCAACTGAACAATCGCTATTGGTTTAATCCTATTTTTAATTAAAAATTTCAATATACTCACCTATTCTCCATTAGTAAATGAGGGTTAAACCCAAAAGCCTCCCTGAATCCCTCCATCCCTTTATTTGTTATCTTAAGTGCCCGTGTTGAAGGGATACGTTCAACCCAATTATTTTCAAGTGTGAATTGTAGAATGGAATTTCCAAGTGAGCCGGCCAGATGATATCTCCTTTCACTCCAGTCCAGACATTTACATGAAAAGGAACGTCTCTTTTTTCTACTTTGTTTAATATCAATTCCCATATTTGTAAAGAACTCTTCCCCTTGTGCAGTCAATTCAAAATCCTTCTCACCCGTATCAGCAATCAAGTTAAGGTTTAATAATGAATGTGTAACCCCTACCCCTAATTTACCAGCAAGATGATCATAACAAGTCCTCGCTAAGTGAATCTCTTTATTTCGTGAAACTTCTCTAAACGAATTCGGTTTTCGTTCCGGTGTTAAACAAAGTAAGGATTCCAATACATTGGCTACTTCTGCATTGGAAAGTGAGAGGTATTTATGCCTTCCAAATTTTTCAGACTTTACAATTCCTTTCTCCACCATTTTTGCCAAATGGAAGCTTGCAGTTTGCGGTGTTATTTTTGAGGCAGTTGCCAGCTCCGAAACAGTATACTTTCTTCCGTCCAATAAAGTTAATAACATGGTCGATCGTGATTTCTCACTAATTAATGTTGCAACCTCTGAAACGATCGGATCAAAATTCATTTCTCCCCCTCCTCCAAAAATGTAATCCATACTTCGATGATAATCGTTATTTCCATATTCTACAATACAAATGAAACTAACCACAGGGGGAATAGATATGAATTCACTTGAATTATTTTTATTAGACTATAAGGAATGTAGACGCAGATTTTTAATCACTGCAGCTGCTTTTCCAGATGATTTACTGACATGGAAACCCGATAAGGCTGCCCTAACAGTTGGAGAAATCATTCGTCATGTATTACTACATGATTTAAGTTGGTTAAAGATTTTAAAGGATCATAGATTACCAACCGAAGAAGAACTTAGACATTTGTCGACATCTCCATATACTAATCTTCAAGATGAGGTAGACAGGGCCTCTGTCTTTCATGAGGAATTTATTAATTATGTATCTTCATTGAATGTTAATGACCTTGGCACAACAATGATTGATTGGCCACATAAGCCCATAAGGAGGTCACTTGGGGATACATTAGAGCGAAAATCTTATCATGATGCAGTACACACTGGGCAACTCTTGCAATATTTACGAATGTTACATATAGAGCGACCGATGATTTGGGATTGATGATAGATCAAAATGTAGAGTTTGTCCAAGCCCTTCTCTCAAAGGTGAATAAAATATTTAGAGCATCCTACAAAGGAGGGTAGAGCAAAATGAAAAAACCAGGTCCAAAAACAAGATCAAATAAAAATACAAAAACAGAATCAAATCAAACTTTTTCCAACCGCGTGTTAAGGGCAGAGTTTGATGATAACTGGAAAACTACTATTACTTCCACTGGGTATGTCAAATATACTGCTCTAGAAGACAACGCTAAAGTAGAAGTATTACTTTCTGATAATACAAGTAGACTTGTAGTGTTCCCTAAAGATGGTTACCTACTAGTGGGTAGCGGCGGAACTACTCACTTTAGTAAGCCTCACTTGACTATTACGATTTAAACAATAATACAGTAAGCTGCTGGCTTTAAGTGGAGACAATGTATAGCTCAGTTCAAATCGAACTGGGCTATCATTTTTACCGCATTTTCAATTTGAAGACTCATCCCGTAAACTTTGTTGATATTGGTAGGATCTGTATACACTTCAGAGTACGAAATTAGATAAGGATGCAAAATTTAAGAGTTATGTATAAATTTTGGTTAGGATTCTAACTGTCTTTTCTTATTTACTACCTACTCTGTCAGAATCTGAGGTGAATTCTGACTGTCTTCACTCATTTACTAGCTACTCTGTCCAAATTAGCGGTGAATTCTGACTGTCTTCACTCATTTACTAGACACTCTGTCCCAATTAGCGATCGATTCTGACTGTCTTCACCCATTTAGTAGATATTCTGTCCGAATTAGTAGTAGATTCTGACTGTCTTCACTCATTTACTAGACACTCTGTCCGAATTAGCGATTGATTCTGACTGTCTTCACTGCTTTACTAGATACTTTGTCCGAATTAGAGGTAGATTCTGACTGTCTTCTCTCATTTACTAGACACTCTGTCCGAATTAGCGATTGATTCTGACTGTCTTCACTCATTTACTAGATACTCTGTCAGAATTAGTAGTAGATTCTGACTGTCTTCACTGCTTTACTAGATACTTTGTCCGAATTAGAGGTAGATTCTGACTGACTTGATTCATTTACTAGATACTTTGTCCGAATTAGCGGTAGATTCTGACTGTCTTCACTCATTTACCAGTTACTCTGTCCAAATCGAGGAAATTCAAAGGACTTATATAAATTCTAAATCTATAACAAAATTCTCTGCTAATTCCCCCCCACTCTTCACCAAATGTTCAAAAATCCAAAGCTACTTGTTATTTCCATCACACTTTCCATCAACAAACGGATGTACAATCGATTTGAAATCATTGAAAAAAGGAGGTTAGTATTATGATAAAGTTAGTGATTTTCGGTTTGATCGTTATCACTTTATTCATGGTAAGTATTTTTGTTGGGGGACTGTTGGATTTACATAAGCAGGAAACGGAAGAAAAAAAGAATTGGGTCAGAGATGGTATGGAGGGTTATTTGGATCAAACTTTTGGGTACGGAATTGTAAAAGTATTCAAAACGGTGTTAGATGCAAATGGCAAAGTATGTTATTTGGTTTATTTACCACAACTGAAATGGTTCAAGACGCCAACATATAAATGGTATGAAGTATATGCAACCCAAAGTGGTTTTGAGCATTATGAAATTAAAAGGTCATGTTAATCATTTGTCAAAAGAAAGCCCTAGAAAACTTCTAGGGCTCCCTTTATGTACTATTTTTTACAAACCTCTCATCAATGCACGCGAATGATTTCGTAAATATCTTCATCATGGTGAACCCTGGTATGCTTGGATTCAATCCGTTCAAATTCATCAAACTCGTCCACTTCTGCTCCAAACCACCAGTTTTTTAATTCAAACATGATTTCATTTAGCATGGTTAGTTCCTCCAATTTAGATTAATGGCTAACTATATTTTTATTATACATGTGAAACACTTCACATAAAAGCGTTTACAAAATAGGCGGAATAGGAAGATAATTTGGGGAAATTGATTTTACCAGACGGGTTATTGTGTTTCAATCACCCTAATGTATCTCCTATTGAGAAGAAAAACTATTTTCAACATATTCTCTAATCTTCATCCATTCCCCATTTTCTTTTCGGAAGCTTTCAACAAATAATAACTTGTCTTTAAGCATTTTCCCATCGAGCGCAAGGCTTACCCAAAATACTGCAACACCTTCTTGTTGTTGATTGATTTCAACTAGAATATCCTCAAAAAACCATTGAGGATTTCTTCCCTCGTACATTTTATACGCTTGCTTCCAACCTGCAAAAGCCTCATCATATCCCCAGTCTGAAATCCTAGCATTGGGATTTGCCCATCTAGCCTTCAAATCCCTAGAAGCGTGACTTGAAATACTTGCGGCATCAAGACTATTCCAAGAAGCTCGATAATCTGTTAAAAACTCTTTAAAATCTTCTAATAAATGGGTTGACATATTCTCCCTCCTAAATTACAGGCCGATTTCTCTTGAAAATATTTCAACAAACTAAGTATTTCTCCTGCTTTTACTTTGAATATAAACATAAATTTAGCTGATTTTTGAAATACTAGTAGAAATGATTTCAGTCGGTGCTATGATGTTTATTATTAATAGCCCCATGGTTTTGGTTAATTCCGTTGAAATAGGTAAAAATAGTCCTTCTTTAATTTGAAGGACTTTTTTTATGATAAAATAGGTTCTAGATCTTTGGTAGATAGTTTAGGGGGGAGAAGAAATTGTTTTCTTACTTAAAACATAAAGCAGAAAATCTTTTTCCTGGTTATTTTGCCTTAGTCATGGCTACTGGGGCATTATCGATAGGAACACACCTGCTTGGGATGGAGATTATTTCAAAGACGTTATTATATATTAACATCATTGCCTATTTTTCTTTATGGGTCCTGACTCTTACACGTATTTTCTGCTATTTTCCTAGAATGGCAGCTGATTTGACCAGCCATTCACTTGGGCCAGGATTTTTTACATTAGTAGCTGGAACTAGTGTATTGGGCTGCCAACTTATTATTGTCGCAAACCAATATACGATTGCGATTTACTTATGGGGAATTGCTATTTTTTTATGGCATGTGATTATGTACACCTTCTTTCCAGCAGTGACGGTGAGACGGGATAAACCTTCGATGGTTGAAGGGATTAACGGTGCTTGGTTGATTGCAGCAGTTGCCACCCATTCCCTTTCTATTCTCGGCTCCCTGCTTTCTCCACACGTAGGTTCTGGAAGACCAATTGTTTTGTTCTTTTCTTTATGTATGTATTTCCTTGGATGCATGTTGTATCTTAACATTATTACACTTATTTTCTATCGTTTTACCTTCTTAAAGTTAGATCATTCTGCCCTTACACCACCTTACTGGATTAATATGGGAGCAGTTGCTATTACTACCTTATCCGGATCTACTTTAATCTTACATGCAAAATCCTGGTCCTTTTTAACAGAAATAACACCTTTCTTAAAGGGCTTTACTTTGTTTTTTTGGATCACTGGTACCTGGTGGATTCCACTATTATTCATACTAATGATATGGCGCCATATCTATCATCGCTATCCACTTTCCTATGATCCGCAGTTTTGGGGCATGGCCTTCCCGCTTGCCATGTATACAACTAGCACATACCAATTGTCAAAAGCACTAGACTTATCGTTTTTAACTATCATTCCTAGAGTGATGATATATGTTGCAATTGCCGCATGGATTTTTGTATTTTTAGGCATGATCCATCATTTATATTTTCATTTTCGTAATCATTTCCAAACACCAACTATGAAAAACATCTCTAATTAAACTTGGGATGTTTTTTTTTACAAATTAAATCTTGCCAAGTTGCCCAATAGTGGAATATATTAGAAAAAATAATCAGTAATGGAAGTGAGTATTATGCATGTACCAGTAAAACTAAATGTTGGCGATGAAATAAGAATTGTGGCACCAAGTAGAAGTGCAGGAATTATGTCAGAGGTAGGAGTCAAACAAGCTAAGAAACGTTTAGAAGATCTAGGTTTTAAAGTAACCTTTGGAAAAAACATTTTTGAATCGGATCTACAAAACTCTACATCTATTGAAAAAAGAGTACAGGATATTCATGAGGCATTTCAAGATTCAAATGTTAAAGGGATTTTAACTGTTATAGGTGGATTTAATAGTAATGAACTATTACCCTATTTAGATTATGAATTAATTAAAAATAATCCAAAGGTGTTCTGTGGCTATAGTGATATTACAGCGATTGCCACTGCAATCACCACTCAAGCTGGATTCATTACATACTCAGGACCACACTTTTCCAGTTTTCAAATGGGTCAAGCCCAGGAATACCAAACGTCTTTTTTTAAAAAATGCGTCATGCAATCAGAAGAATTCAGCGTGGAAGCCTCACCTGTCTGGAGTGATGATTCATGGTATTTAGACCAAGAAAACCGTCATTTTGGAGAGGCAAAATGGAAAACGTACAGTGAAGGTTCGACAAAGGGGACTTTATATGGTGGAAATCTATGCACCCTGAACTTATTACAAGGCACTACCTATATGCCAGCACTTGAGGATTGTGTACTCTTTATAGAAGATGATGAATTGACCATTCCAGAGACATTCGCACGTGACCTTACTTCCCTTTTACAAGTTGCAGGAAAGATAAAGGGTCTCGTTATTGGTAGATTCCAACGAGTTTCAAAAGTAACGGAAGAACAGCTGCTGTTCATTTTGGATAAGCATCCACAACTAAAGGAAATTCCTGTGTTATATGATGTAGATTTTGGACATACCCAGCCTATTTTCACCTTTCCTATTGGCGGCGAAGTCGAAATTGATAGTTCGGACAAAACGATTAAATTCACTAGATTTTAAGAATACGATCTATCCGACGGCCCTTCTTTTAAAAAGAAGGGCTTTTTTGTTTAAAAATGGTGGAATAGGAATATTGTTCTATACGGTATATTGAAACTTAGTACTTTTCACTCGTTGACTCGCATGACATTCTAAACGATAATGATAATCGTTATCAATTAAAAGGAGGCGTTTAGTATGTTTATTCAATTTTTAAAGGAAAACCGTTTCATTTCACTGTTACTTACAGTGCTGCGGCTTTATCTTGGATGGCAGTGGATCCAGGCAGGTTGGGGGAAAATCTCTAGTGGAGCATTCGATGCAACAGGATTTTTAAATGGAGCAATTAAAAATATGGCAGGTGACCACCCTTCTGTTCAACCCTGGTGGGGTTCGTTTATTAAAGAGTTCGCCCTACCATATGTTGACCTTTTTAATGTACTTGTTCCTTGGGGTGAATTTTTAGTCGGTCTCGGATTAATTTTAGGAATCTTCACCTCATTTTCAATACTAATGGGTCTAACTATGAACTTTGCCTATATGTTCTCAGGAACAACCAGCACCAATCCTCAAATGGTTTTATTAAGCTTATTCATTTTAATTGCTGGATTAAACGCTGGAAAAATTGGATTAGACCGATGGTTTATTCCATTTTTAAAGAAATTACTATTTAAGAAGACAGAAGCGCAAATTCCTCAAGGTGCCTAACAAATGATACATAATCAGGTAAGACCATCAACGTCATTGGTTGATGGTCTTATCGAAACAATTCTTAAGCATATTCAATAAAATGATCATTTTTCAAAATCGGAACGGTTTGGTATACATTTAAACGGCTACAATGTGTGACGTCTGCTTCAAAGCCTCTTGCTCGTAGCTCTCGTCCGCTCCCACACTCCCAAATTAATTCATCAAGATTTACTTTTGTATGAAGAAATGAAGTCATACAAAGCTCAGCTTCAGGAGACTTTTTTCCTTCTAAATAGGAAAGTATAGCTCCAGCACCTAAATAGTCCTCAATCGCTGGGCGGAGAGTATCTTCGTGTTCTTTTACTTCCCCCCATTGTTCACCGCAAGGGATAACCGTAATATTGGAGGCCGTTTGCTTTTGTATTTGATTAGCAGCTACTGCCACAGATTCGGCATTGAGGAAAGATCCAATTAACAGGGCAGGAACTCTGGATGCAATCCACGTGCAAAATGCCCCATTAATTGAGGTCAAAACATATTTTCGCTCCCTATGATTTTGTCCAAAAGAAACCGGTGATAACGTAGGCTTTCCGATTTTCGCAGCCTCTGCTCTTCCTAAGATAAACTCAGCGCCAATTTCTTTCGCATACTTTTTTCCATCTAAGCTCTGAGGATACGGATAGATGTGTGCCCCATTTCGTAAGGCAGTTATTACTGTGGATGAGAAACTTAGGACATCGACAATGACGATAATATCTCCTCTATCCGCTGCCTCTCTTGCTCCGCGCCTTCCCCACTCCACTTTACATTCATATCGATCTTGATCGAAAAACATAATCATCACCCTTTCAGCTTACTAAGTTTGTAACCTTGATTTTAAAGGAATAACAAAAAAATAATAGACTTATATTTATAAAATGGTAAAATTAGGATTGAGGTCTGTAAAAAAAACTCTCTTTTGTCCAAAAGAGAGTTTTTTGTTTATCCCTTAACGCCGTTCCCAAATTATGTTCCATACATACTTTGTCATTACAAACGGAAAAGAGGGTATAGTGCATGATCAACGTTTTATTTGTGTGCTTGGGGAATATTTGCCGTTCACCGATGGCTGAAGCTTTGTTTCGCCACTTAGTCAAAAAGGAAAAATTGGTAAATAAAATTGCAGTTGATTCCGCTGCAACTAGTCCCTTACAAATCGGCTTCCCGCCGCATGAAGGAACACTAAATATATTAAAAAAATACAATATCTATTCTGACGGTCTAGTTGGACGCAAACTAAAGAAAGAAGACTTTAGGAAGTTCGACTACATTATCGGTATGGACGAAAGCAATATAAAAAATATTTATAGAATAACGGGCAAGCCCAATCATACAAAAATATTTAGGTTGCTCGACCTAACCAAATACAAAAAAGATATCCCTGATCCATTTTTCACCGGAGATTTTGAGGAAACCTTTCGACTTGTTTCCGCTGGCTGCCGGGTATTACTTAATAAAATTCGCAGAGAACAAAACTTATAACGTAAATAGGCGACCTATAATTGAATAACTGTGTTTAATGATTTTAGGTAAACCATCTTTATCATTTGACAAAGGATTAATCTGCCATTATCATCAACTCAAAATGATCTTTGGGGAGATAAAGATGAAAATTTATGTTGATGCAGATGCATGTCCGGTAAAAGATATCATTATCTCTGAAGGTACGAATGCTGACATACCTGTTATCCTTGTTACTAGCTTCTCTCATTTTTCGAATGCAGAACAACCATCGGGTGTAGAAACCATTTATGTTGACTCTGGAGCAGATGCTGCGGATTATCGGATAATGAAGTTAGCAGAAAAAGGAGATATAATCGTTACGCAAGATTATGGTCTTGCCTCTTTGGGTTTAGCAAAAGGTTGTAAGGTACTTCATCATAAGGGGTCTAGCTATACCAATGAAAATATTGACCAATTATTACAAACTCGTTATTTGAGTGCAATGGCTCGAAAAAGCGGAAAACGGACAAAGGGCCCAAAACCATTTACATCAGAAGATAGGGAGAAATTTAAGGAACTTTTTAAAAGAGCGATCTCACATTAAAAGGGACGTTTATTTTTTCTTTATAATCTCTCATAAAATTAGCGTTAATCCCACGGATTAACGCTAATTTTATCTCGTATTTCTTCTCATTTCATAAATAGTCCGTTTAATTTGTTTTTCCAGTTTTTCAAAAAAAGTGTCTAACCCTTTGCTGGCACCTGAATCCAATACACTTTTTCCAGCTAGTGCAAGGGCACCCGTTACATCCGCATCGGCCCTACATGTAATTTTAGACCCGCCTTGAACTTCACTTATCAGTAGGTCTGCCTTACCCACAACTTCGCCAACATTTCCCTTTCCTTCAACGCGTAGCTGATAGGTTGACTGATTTTTCTCGAAAAATCTAATCTTTAATGAAAAGACATCTTGGATCGGACCGATGTTCACATCTAACTCTGCTTGGTATACTCCTTTTGACGTTTCCACAAACGATTTACAACCAGGTATTGAATTCCTTAGAACTTTTTCATTTTTTATATACTTCCAGACAACGTTCCTTGGCAGCCCAAAACGATGCTCGTATGTGATATTCATTGGTCCTCCTCCATCCATAGATGTTTTAATCCCATTCATTTATTCATATTCAAAGCGAACTAAGATTGTTAACGTTTTTCTCCTACATCTCCCAGAAAACGCTTTCATTCACTAACGCTTTAAATTTAAAAAATAAAATAATATTCAAACTATTGTGTTTATTGAAATAATATTCTATAATACTTTGCAATACGAAATATTAGAGGAGGTAAACACATTGAAAACCCTAGAAAAAGTTAGTCAGTTTGTTGGCAGTACTTTTGCCATCTGGGTGCTACTATTTGCAGCACTTGCATTCTTTTCACCCGCTACATTTACATGGATTGCTCCACATATCTCGTTATTGTTAGGAATCATCATGTTTGGAATGGGTTTAACCCTTTCTGCCAACGACTTTAAAGAAGTATTTAAACGCCCAAAAGATGTGGCTATCGGCGTGGTTGGTCAATTTTTAATTATGCCAGCCCTTGCTTTTCTTTTAGCAAAAGGCCTAAATTTATCACCCGAAGTCGCAGTTGGCGTTATTTTGGTCGGCTGCTGTCCTGGGGGAACCGCCTCAAACGTAATGACCTTTCTTTCTATGGGGGATGTCGCACTAAGTGTTACCATTACATCCATCACAACAATCCTAGCTCCACTTGTAACACCTGCACTCATTTTATTACTTGCAAGCGAATGGATTCCTGTGGATCCAGGGGGTCTTTTTCTATCCATTGTAAAAATCGTCTTGTTCCCTATCATTCTAGGCGTTGTAGTTAAAAAACTATTTAATAAACAGGCACAAGCCAGTGTGAAGGTCTTGCCGCTGGTTTCTATTATCGCCATTGTTGCAATCGTTACGGCTGTTGTATCTGTTAGCCAACAAGCCATTGCCAAAACTGGATTAATTATTTTTGCGGTAGTTGTCCTACATAATTGCCTTGGGTATTTACTGGGATATTCATTTGGAAAAATGTTTAAGATGGATCTTTCGAAGAAAAAAGCGGTGGCAATCGAGGTTGGAATGCAAAACTCTGGTTTAGGTGCTGCTATTGCAGCTGCTCACTTCTCTCCACTAGCAGCTGTTCCAAGTGCTATTTTCAGTGTATGGCATAACATTTCAGGGCCAGTCTTAGCAACTATTTTTAGTCGCATGGAAGACGAAAAGTCAACTGCAAAGATAAATGCTGATCAAACATTAGCAAAATAGCTTTTTCTAAACCATCTTCTTTCAAACAAGAAGATGGTTTTTTACCTTTTGGAAATGACCCCCTAAACCATTCTCCTTTTAACCTTGTTATAATAGTGTTAATCAAGGAGTGTATGCTATGAAAATATTAAAATATCTATTCATCTTCATTTTCATCATTGGACTTGGGGTTTCAGCCTGGTTTTACTATCCGCAGTATCAGATATACAAAATGAAAAAACAGACAGCGGTTGCTGTTAATCATAAAACCAATCAAATTTCGTATCTTAACTATTTCCAAAATGCTAAAACAGAGGAACTCCACCTTCTAGCCATTGGAGATTCAATTATTCGAGGAGTTGGTGCTGGACCGAATGAGAACTTTGTAAGCCAATTTTCTACTAAATTAGCGGAACAGACCAACAAACAAGTTACCTTTGATAACCAAGGTATCAATGGGATTACTAGTGGTGAATTAAATGAGCTAGTTCAGGAAGGTCGCTTTGATGAATCGATTAAGCAGTCTGATATTGTAACCATAAATGTTGGTGGCAATGATGTTCTTCGCATGGCCCGTGGTCAAAATTTTCGAACCGTCATTCAAGACTACGATCAACTGCAAACCTCTTTTTCGAAAAATCTTAATGAGATTACTACCAGAATTACCAAAGTGAATCCGAAGGCCACGATTGTATTTCTAGAATTGTATAACCCCATCCATCCTGATGATCAAATGTATTCTATAGCAGACAAAATGCTGCCTAAATGGAATCTTCATATCTATGAAGTTGCGAATCAAATTCCAGGTTCCATCGTTATTGAAACAACAAAGGTCATTAATGGAGACAAGCTGCAAAACCTCTCCCCAGATGGTGTCCATCCCAATGTAGCTGGATATACAGCCATTTCAGAGCAAATCATGTATCAGCTTAAGCATCAAATTAGAAAAAGTTCAGTATAAGTACGAACGAACCGTATCTTTATAGGTACGGTTTTTTTCATAATACACACATTATAATTCCAGTGTCATGAATACGCTATTGGGATCCTCTTTATAATCAGAGAAAGGCTTGCAATTTTGAAATCCAAAGCTAACATATAATCTTCTTGCTGGTTCGAATGCCTCCATTGAGCCCGTTTCCAAACTTACACGTTGATAACCACGTAACTTCGCTTCCTCAATCAGATGTTGTAGCATTCGCTTTGCCACACCTTTTCTTAGATGCAAGGCAGAAGTTCGCATGGATTTGATCTCCCCATGTTCACTATTTAGCTCTTTTAGTGCGCCGCATCCAAGTAATTCCCTACCATCCCATGCACTCCAAAACGCTATCTCAGGTTTCCTTAACTGCTGAAGATTTAAAGCATGAATACTTTCCGGTGGAGAGTTCAATGACATGTTATAAAGGTGTTCACTTATTAAACTTGCAATTTCAGGTCCAGTTAAATCATCGCTTCTAATTTCCATAAAAGCCTCCTAATTACTCTCAGTTTCTATTTAATTAAATCCTATCTATAAACCATCGGACATTCAACGATTATGTAAGAAAATCTTACACAGTTTCACTCCCCCTCTGTTATAAAAATGTAATATTCTTATAACACAGTTGATAGAATGATTTGCTACAATATTGATACATTAAATAGTACGAACATTTAGAAAATTATTGTTACTAGATTCAATGAATTTTTTAAGAAAGTAGTGGTGTTTGGTGATCAAAAAGTTGATAATGATATTAAGTATAGTGATTATTCTCACAGTATCAGCAGGAAACCCATTTTTACATAGTGTATATGCAGAATCTTTAACTAACCTACATAATCAAAACCTTCAATCACAATCGCAGTCAACCACTCCCATAAATTCATTAACCATTGCAGCAGAAATTCCCAACCTTGAAGCAAACCCAAATAATGTAAAGGAACAAATGAAACGAGTTTACGATGCTATTCAAGCAAATAATGTTGAAATTCTCAAAAATGAAAATTATGGAAAACTAGCAAAAGCTGAGGTAGAAAAACTTGAAAAAGAGATGAAAACTTTAGAAGAGAGTATGGAAAAAAGGAAGAGTGTATTAAAGGACCGAGCTCTATCTTATCAGCACACAGACATGCATGTCTCCTACATTGATGTATTGCTTGGTTCCACTAGTTTTCGTGATTTTGTGGAACGTGTTGGAGCAGTCGCTGCAATTGCCGAAGCTGACAGAACTCTATTGGAACAGCAAGAAACGGAACAACAGGAATATGATACCAAGAAAGTAGCTTTAGAAAAAAAGCTTACTGAAATAGCCAATATGAAAAAAAACTTAGAGACATTAAAGTCACATCTGATTAAACAACAGAATGAATACAGTTTGTTAAAGGAGCAAGTTAAAGAAGAAGTTAGTAAAAAAGAAGTTGTTAAACAAACATACATAAATGCGATACCAGCTAAACAAAGTGATTACATAAGTACGGTAATAAACGCAGGTAAGAAGTATATTGGCAATTCAGTTTACGTATTTGGCGGCGGTAGAAGTACGAATGATGTTGCACGTGGCCGATTTGATTGCTCCGGCTTTGTCCATTGGGCTTTTGCACAAGCGGGCGTGACTATCGGGACTACGACTTCTGCTATTAAGAATGATGGCAGGCAGGTTGCTGCAAAAGATATGCAGCCAGGGGACCTTGTGTTTTTTGATACATATAAAAAGGACGGACACGTCGGTATCTATATCGGTGACGGAAAATTCATTGGCTCTCAAAGCTCAACCGGTGTTGCGATCGCCGATATGTCACAAGGTTATTGGAAAAATGCATTTAAAGGGCGGGTTGTGCGGATATAAAAAAATGGTATTGGATACAGTTTGCCTCTCTTTTATTATGGTAGATGACCATGGTGTTGCTCGCCATCCCTGTTTTCACCTTTTTCAAACCCAGCTTTTGATAAAATTCATCGTTACCCGTTGTCGCAATTAGATGAACGCAGGAAACATGACTAAGTTCGTTTAGGAGATACTCCATTATTTTTCTAGCAATGCCTTGCTTATGATATTCCTGATGAACGACCACATCATATATTGCAGCATTAAACACTCCATCAGTCATGGCTCTTCCAAATCCAACAATTCGATCATCCATTTTTACAATAGCAACAACATTACTTGCCTCGAAAATTTGTTCAATGATTTCATTGGAATGTTTAGTCCAACCCACTGAGCGATAAACCTCTCTCATTTCATCAAGGTTACTTTTTGAAAAATTACTATGAATCTTCATATTTACCACAAAACCTCCTATTACTTAATTACGTCATTTCATTGGGCTACTCAGTTTACTTGGTTTAATACCTAAAAAATTCAAAAAAAATGGTGCGTTTTTCATAAAACTGCATTTAATGTAATGTGAAGGAGATGATGAGGTATGACAGAGATAAATTTCCATCAGCTTGCCCATGAGTTACTCAAACGGGAAGTTGAGGTGGTAACACTTCAAGGTACTTTTACTGGAAGACTTCTTGAAGTGGGAAGTGACGTGATTGTGTTGGAGACACGAGGCAGAATGCGTTCTACGCTAGTCGCTATTCGTATTGAAACCATTGTTGCCCTCTTCCGTGTAGAACAACATAGACCAAGAGGACCTTTTGGTTTTAGTCCTGATGAATTTGAAAGTGAACATGAACATGGCCATGACCATGACCGCATGGAAAGCAGTGACCGTTAAACTATTCCTATCAAGCAAGAGCAGTTTACTTAAGGTGAACTGCTCTTGTTTCGTTTCACATCCAGCATTCTATAATCGAAAAGTATAACATGTCACTCCTTCGACTTGTTTAAATCCCTCTTGAATATATAACGCTTTGGCCCTTTCATTCTCTGCATTGACACAGAGAATGGTTCTGTCATATCCCGTTCTGTTGGCAAAATCCAATAAATACCTAAGCAGGAACCTTCCTAAACCTTTGCCCTGGTATTCAGGCACGATTGCAATGGGACCGATATTCATAATAGGCGCATCTTCATATTCATCGACAGCACCTCGAATCACTCCTACTGGGCGCTCTTTGTCAAAAAGGATAAGCGATGCCCCTTCGATATGATCCGAATTTGTCATCATTTTCACCACCATGTCTGGTGTGATGGGGGTTTCACTTCCTTTTAAATTCGCAAAGGCAGCATTTCGAACCGTACACCAGGCTTCTTCGTCCATGCCTAAACGGAATGGTCTAATTTCATACCCGTCTAACATGCTGAACTTGGGAACCTCTTCATTTCCCCTAACAAGTAAGAACGTGTAGCGCTCCGCCAAAAACTTCAATAGTTCAATAGTATGAGCCAATTTTTCATTAGTGAATGGAACGAACAGAAAAACTTCATCTATCTCGTTTGTATGCCTTAACAACTCTTGCATCAACATTTGGTAGTTCACAAGATGTTCCTCTTCGGAATGAAAAATCCTAAAGCGAGCTTTCCGCCCGCGCCGATTATAATCATTCAACATCAATGAGCCTACTGCTACCATTCTTCCCTTTTGGTTTGTAACAATATAGGTCGGGTTTTCCTTATCTGGTTTAAAGTTTGCTAGATGCTCGTCATACAAAAATGAGTCATCTATTTCTATTTTGTGATTCTTACAATAGGCAACAAAGTCTGCTACTCTCTCTTCACATAAGTATTCTACTTTCATTTCTTGCACTCCCCTTTAAAACTAGGCTCTGTTAAACTTGCCTGTTGATTTCCGCTCCAATCAACAGGATTTATAAATCAACACTGTTCTTTAACACAGCCTAAAACTTAAAACATCATCTTTTTATTGTTCTAGATTATTTTTTATTCTCCTGCCAATTGTTCTGCGATTACAAGTTCAGTTTTTTACCATAACACACTAGTCATGATAAAATAGGGTAATCATATCGTAAATTGGGGGATTGAATGTGGAAGAGTTTGTGTATGTAATTAGGCCAAAGCGGGAAAATTTTATCGAGACCATGACAGAAGAAGAAAATAAGATTATGGGTACCCACTTTCAATATTTAAATGAGCTTTTGACAGAAGAAAAGCTTATCCTCGCAGGTCCGTGCTTAGACGGCGCCATGGGCATTTGTATATTTCGTTCAGAATCATGGGAAGTCGCACAAAAGATTATGGAGAATGATCCAGCCGTGGTTAACGGAGTTATGGATTGTGAATTACATAAATACCGTGTTTCATTAATGGAAGGTCGTTAAAAATAATTTTTCAGACAGAAGGGGTTTCATTGACTAAAGACAACAAAAGAATTCGATTTATTGCAACCTTAATATCAGCATTTATCGGTGGACTCGTGTTCACTGTCCTGCATACACCGATCCCTTGGCTTCTTGGTCCAATGTCAGCAGTTTTAATTGGAGCCAGATTTTCTAGGATTCAGTTTTTCTGGCCGAGTTATATTCGTGATACTGGTTTAATTATTGTTGGATATTCAATCGGTTTATCGTTTACGAAGTCGGCACTTTTACAAATAGTAGCTAAGCTGCCTTCCATGCTGCTTATGACTGTTTTACTTGTCTCATTTTGTGCAGGAATTGCTTATGTCGTTTCCAAGCTTTCAGGCGTCGACTATCCTACTGTATTAACAGGAAGTATTCCTGGTGGGCTATCGCAAATGATTATTTTCGCAGAAGAAGTCAAAGGAATCGATATTACCACCGTTACCTTTCTTCAAGTAGCTCGTTTATTAATGATAATTTTCCTAGTGCCCTTTCTAATTTTAGGGTCTTACTTTAAAAATACACCTGCAAAGTCAAGTGCAGACTTAATTGAAAAAGCAATGCCCTTCTCTGGACCTGTTTTACCAACGTTCATTCTATTTGCTTTACTGTGCATTGCATGTGCATTTTTAGCAAAAAGACTTAAGTTTCCTACTCCGTTTTTATTAGGGCCGATTTTGGGAACTGCCATTGCCACGATGTCTGGATTTCAAGGTCCGTCATTGTCACCAGAGATTTTGGATGTTTCCCAGTTTATGATCGGTAGTTATATTGGACTGCTATTAAAACCTGAGAAATTGCAGCATAAAGCAAAAATTATCACGCTTGCGCTTGTTAGTGGAATGGTCATGATTTTGGGTTCCATTGGTTTAAGCATTTTACTCGTTTCGCTCTATGGTATTTCACCATCCACCAGTTTCTTAAGCCTGGCTCCTGGTGGGATGGATCAGATGGGGATACTCGCTCACGAAATACATGCAGATTTATCTATGGTGACGGGTTATCAGCTTTTCCGCTTATTTTTTATCTATTTTGCTGTTCCACCATTGCTTCGATTGTTTTTTAAAATTGGCTATCGTGGAAAAACAAAATCTGTTTAACAGATAAAAATGGATATATTTGTATGAAAAATAAATTCGAATAGACCTTGACCTAAACTTAGGTTTAGGTTGTATCCTTTTATTTGTATCGTATCAAGATAAACATTGGAGGAAATAAAATGACAAAATTCGCTTTTGTAACAGGAGCAAATAAAGGGATTGGATATGAGACTGTCCGTCAATTAGCAGAAAAAGATTTCCATGTATTTTTAGGAGCGCGCAACGCGGAATTTGGTCAAAAAGCTATACAATCTTTAGGTATGTCAAATGTTTCATTTGTCCAAGTGGACATTTCAAACACACAATCCATTCAGGACTCTGTTAAAAATATTCTCGAATTTACGGATCACTTAGATTTGTTAATTAATAATGCAGGGATTGCATTGGATTTTAATATTTTGCCAAGTGAATTAACCGTTGGAACCCTGCGTCAAGAATTCGATGTTAACTTTTTTGGTACATTCCAAATGATCCAAGCCTTCTTACCATTAGTTAAAAAAGCTCCAAATGGTAAAATTATTAATCTAACGACAGATATGGCTTCGCAAACAATGTTCGACAATGGCGATGTTCATCCACTAAATATTTTAGGCTATAATTCATCAAAAACCGCTGTGAATGCTTTAACATTAGGATTTGGTAAAGAGTTCGGTACGAATGGTCCAGAAATACTAGGTGTGACACCTGGTTTTACCACAACAGATCTTAATGGAAATGCTCCGGGAGGCAAAACACCTGCCGAAGGTGCGCAAATCATTGTTAAATACGCCTTAAGCGAAACAAATTATAATGGAAAAATTCTTAACCAAAACGGAATTATTCCTTGGTAATCCCTTAAGGAGAATAGTATGAATTATACCATTGGGCAAGTCGCCAAAATGAATAACCTATCCATTTCCCAATTACGTTACTATGATAATCAAGGAATGTTGCCTTTTTTAAAAAGAACGGAAAAAGGGGATCGGGTTTTTGACGAAGGTGCACTAAAATTTTTAGAAATCATTCTTTGTTTAAAAAATACTGGAATGCCCATCAAGGAAATTAAACAATTTATTGATTGGTCAATGGAGGGGGCGGATTACACCCCTCAACGATTAGAAATGATCAGACATCACGAAACCAACGTTTTACAACAAATTCGAGATACGGAAGAAAATCTAAGAAAAATTCAACAAAAGATTGCAAGACTTGAACGTGAAATGGACGACGTAAATGGCATATAAAAAAGCAAAACTCGCCTGAAAAAATGGCGAGTTTTCTTTGTTTTTTAATAAACTTATTGATTTGCTTTCTTTACCCATTCTGCAACTGTTACTGTACGCTTTGCCTGATGTTTTACAGCCGCTTGAACATCTTCAATCATTTTACCATCTTGGCCAACTGTCACACTTGTTCCATAAGGGTTTCCTCCTGCTCCAAATATAACTGGATCAGTATAACCTGGGGTCGCTATAATCGCACCCCAATGCATCATAGAAGTATATAATGAAAGAAGTGTAGCTTCCTGACCACCATGTGGATTTTGTGCTGAAGTCATGGCACTGACTACTTTGTTTACTGTTTTTCCTGTTGCCCATAGTCCTCCTTGTATATCAAGGAATTGTTTCATTTGTGACGGCATGTTTCCAAATCGAGTCGGAACACTAAAAATGATTGCATCTGCCCATTCAATATCATCCCCTGTTGCAACTGGAACGTTTTTCGTTGCTTCCACTGTGTTTTTCCATACTTCATTTCTCTCAATAATAGACTCAGGAGCTAATTCTTGAACTTTTAGTACTTTAACTTCAGCACCTGCTTCTTTTGCTCCTTCTTCAGCCCATTTTGCAAGTTGATAATTTGTACCACCCATACTGTAAAATACTACGGCCAATTTAACATTTGTCATTTTCTCTGTCCCCTTTGTTGTTGAATTGCCAAATAATTTGGATAAGAAACCCATTTTACTACACCACCTATTATTTCTTGCGTATCAAATTTACATACATTCGTCGAACAAGACTTTAAAAGAAAAATACTATCATAATCGAAATTATTAATGATTGTGCAGTGTGCTTTTGAATAGTGACTTAAAGCTCTCGCATTATTTGCCACTAAGGAAGAAACTTAATAAACCTTTACATAAAATCCATCAGCACTTAAAAAACAGCTTTTATTATTAAATTATAGAGCCATTATGTAATAGGGGGAGGAATTTTTTTGCTGTGGATAGATACCATTTTACTCTATTCTGTAAATCTACTTTTACTTATTGGTACCTTTTTTACGTTTCTTTTAACCTTCATTTTATTTATAAAATCAGCTGAACATGCTACGCCCTTTATTTCTTTACTTATAAGCATTGCCTTTATCAGCACATTTATAATAATAAATTACCTATGAGAATTATTATTAACAAAATTCCTTCCGAAAATAGTATCTACTGAAAATTGCCAGTACCCTGTTCAACCAAAAAAAGCAATAACCTTCTGCAAGAGAAGTCGTTTTTTGACTAAACTTGTAGAAGGTTATTGGACCCGAGTTTTATATTTTATTCGTGGAAGTTCGTTCCGTCTGTTGTTGCCTTCACGATCCCTGCACGGATCGTGAAATCTCCGAAATGCTCCCCTTCATTGCGTTCTTTTGCATAACGGGAAAGAACGACGTTTAATTCTTGTAAGATTTCATCTTCCCCAATATTTTCACGGTACATTTTACTAAGACGACTGCCGTCATGGGCTGCACCTAGATACATATTGTATTTTCCTGGTGCTTTACCGATGAAACCAATTTCACCAAGTGCATGTCGAGCACATCCGTTTGGACAACCCGTCATTCGAATCGTGATTTCTTCATTGCGGAGGCCGTTCTCATCCACAATGGCCTCAATTTTATCAATTAACTTTGGTAAGTAACGTTCCGCCTCTGCCATTGCCAAACCACAAGTCGGTAGCGCCACACAAGCCATCGAATTCCGGCGGAGAGCGGAATAGCGGCTCCCGTCCGTTAATCCATATTGTTCAATAAGTGCATTGATTTGTTTCTTCTTCTGACTTGATACATTCGCGATAATCACATTTTGATTTGGTGTTAGATGGAAATCTCCTGTATGGATTTTTGCAATTTCACGAAGAGCTGTTTTCAGTTTGTAGTCAGCAAAATCCGCCACCCGGCCGCCTTCAATAAATAAGGTTAAATTCCATTTTCCTTGAATGCCTTTAACCCAGCCGTAACGATCTCCGTTATGGTCAAAATGATACGGTTTCGCTTCCTCTAGGCTCCAGCCAAGACGATTTTCAAGCTCTGTCTTAACTGTTTCAATACCTAAACGGTCAACCGTGTATTTAAATCGAGCATTTTTACGAACAGAACGGTTACCATAGTCACGTTGAATCGTAATCGTTTTTTCCGCTACTTCATACAACTGTTCCGGCTTACAGAAGCCAATTACCTTTGCCAGCTGTGGATAGGTAGCGGTATCACCGTGAGACATGCCCATTCCACCGCCAATTGCCACGTTGAAGCCAATTAACTTGCCATCTTCCACAATAGCGATAAACCCAAGGTCCTGTGAAAAGACATCGATGTCATTAGATGGAGGAACAGCAATCCCGATTTTAAACTTCCGCGGTAAATAAAGCGGACCATACATCGGTTCTACTTCTTCTACATCAGGCGTACCTGCTACTTTTTCTTCATCCAGCCAAACTTCGTGATAGGCTCTTGTTCGTGGCAAGAGGTCATCACTTAATTTTTTTGACCATTCATATACTTCAGCATGAATTTCAGACTGATAGGGGTTGGATGCACACATGACGTTACGGTTAACATCCCCACAGGCTGCTATTGTGTCTAATAGTGATGCATGAATTTCTTGGATGGTTTTTTTCATATTCCATTTTAAAATTCCATGCATTTGGAAAGTCTCACGTGTTGTCAGCTTCAAGGTGCCATTTCCGTATTTATCCGCAAGCTCATCCATGACCAGCCATTGATGTGGTGCGGCCACTCCTCCCGGTAATCGAACGCGCAGCATGAACTGGTAAGCTGGCTCCAGTTTTTGTTTTTGTCGCTCATTTCGGAGATCACGGTCATCTTGTAAATAACTGCCGTGATGCTTCATTAATCGGTTATCATCTTCAGGAATGCCCGCACTGAGTCTGTCAAGCATCACTTCTTTTAATGTACCACGTAAGTAATTACTTCGTTCTTTGATGTCCTCCACATCACTTGGAGGGCCATCTGGTGCTTTTAAGATTTGTTTCACCATGTTGAAATACTCCTTTCCATCCCATCAATATACATCGCGCTGGTAGCGTTTTTGTTGCTGCATCTCGGCAAGGTATGCTTCTGCTTGTTCAGGGCTCATATTTCCTTCTCTTTCAATAATCGAAAGAAGCGTGTGATGGACATCGTGTGCCATATGTTTCTCGTCTCCGCAAATATACAGGTGCGCTCCTTCTTGAAGCCACTCGAATAATTCCTTGCTACGCTCAAGCATGCGGTGTTGAACATATACTTTCTCATCCGTATCACGTGAAAATGCCACATCCATTTTGGTCAGGACGCCTTCCTTCAACCACTTTTGCCATTCCGTTTGGTAAAGGAAATCTGTTACAAAATGCTGATCACCAAAAAATAACCATGATTTCCCTTCCGCACCTGTTTCTTCACGTTCTTGGATGAAAGAACGGAATGGTGCTACTCCTGTACCAGGTCCTACCATGATAATTGGTGTTTCTGGATTGGCTGGCAATTTAAAGTTTTCATTGTGCTGGATAAATACAGGCAATGTG
Source organism: Bacillus sp. SORGH_AS_0510 (assembly GCF_030818775.1). Classification (NCBI taxonomy): domain Bacteria; kingdom Bacillati; phylum Bacillota; class Bacilli; order Caryophanales; family Bacillaceae; genus Bacillus; species Bacillus sp. SORGH_AS_0510. The sequence goes on from NZ_JAUTAU010000001.1 coordinate 2,965,710, forward strand.
TCACCAGACTGCAGGCGTTCAGCTGTTAAAATGGAACATACGCCTTTTCTTTCACGACCATGCGCCTCATAGCGGACCGCACCAATCGTTAAATGTACTTCATCCGGGTTGACTGTCAAGCTGCTCGCTATTGAGTAAAGTCTGGCCGGGATTTTACGTAGAATGGAGATAAATTCTTGGGCTGAATCTCCCCAAGGACCAAAGTCGTTAACAAAATCCAACAGGTCACGCCCCTGAATATAGGCTTTCAATTTATCCTCATTGCCTGTTGCAAGTAGTTCCTTCAAATCAACATTATTTGTAAGCTTTGCCACTTTTTCAAGGAACGGTTTCGTTACTACTGTAATCTCAAAGTAAGCAGTGAGTGCTTTTTCTAGAGATAATACATCTCCTTGTTTGTTTACGGTCACTGTTTCTTCCGCACCCCACGGTAATACGGCTAGAAGTTGTTCGACGAGTACAGGGTCGTTTTCCGGATAGATTCCTAGACTATCTCCCGGTTCAAAGGTAAGCCCTGATCCTTCGAGTGAGATTTCAAGATGACGCGTTTCTTTATTAGAGCCACGGCCATTCAAGTTGATATTTTCTAATACTTCCGCTTTAAATGGATTAGACCGTGAGTATACAGAATCCGCCACTGGAGCTGCTGCTCCTACTGAATTTACCGCTACCGGAGTATTGCTTTCCAGACCTGAACTTAGACTTCCGAGGACGCCTTCAAGCCATTCTGTTGCTGGCTCATCATAATCCACATCGCAATCAAATCGTGGGTATAAACGTGTTCCGCCCAGTTCTTCTAGACGTGAATCAAATTCTTTTCCAGTTTGACAGAAAAATTCATATGAACTGTCACCAAGTGCTAGCACAGAGAAAGAAAGATCACCGAGTTTCGGTGCTCTCTTGCTGTGTAAAAATTCATGGAATGTGAGTGCACTATCAGGTGGATCGCCTTCACCATGTGTACTTACAATAATAAGAAGGTTTTGGACTTTCTTTAAGTTGTTGGTTTTAAAATCATTCATGGAGGAGACAGTTACCTGGAACCCTTTTTCCTCTAATGTTTTGCCTGTTTTCTTTGCTAGTCCGCGTGCATTGCCCGTTTGTGAACCGTATAGAACTGTTACCTCTTTTGATGCCTTTGGTTCTGAACCTTGGACAGGAACTACTGTCCCCTGCGTGTTAGCTGCTCCAAGAACAGTAAACGGGGATGCTGCTAAATACCCACTCAGCCATACTTTTTGGGCGTCTGTTAAAGTGGGCAAAAGTCGGTTAAGTAGTTCTGCCTGCTCCTGATTAAACGGACTGTTGATTACCTGAAGTTGCAACGATATCCACCTCACAAAGGATAAACTTTTTTGTTAAATTTGAGTTTTTTAAGTTAGTTGACTATGAATCTTCTATTTTACTTTGAGCTGGGGCTGTTGATGGAACTATTAATAGTGCCCATGGGCCTCTGTTTTTTTGTCCGACGGGCACTTTAATCTACAGCCCACGCCCCATCACCTTATTCCACTGTAGCTCTTCTAACAACAATATCCTCAATCACCCGATGGCCGCTCAATGGGCCTGTATGAAGAATCGGCTGCCCTTGTTTTTGCCGTTTCCGAACTTCTTGACTCACTTCAGCGGTTAACAGACCAGAAAATAATAAATACGGCACAACGATCAATCTTCCAGTTGCACCTATCGTAATCATCTCTAACCCTTCTCTAAGGCGCGGTTCAGCGGCAGCCATAAAGCAAACTGATACGTGTTCAATTCCAAGCCGCTCTCGAATACCAGTGGTAATCTTAGCAAAATCATCATGAACGGCTGGGTCGCTGCTGCCTCTTCCAACAACCAAGACCCGATCATCTGGTCCTACATCCCCTGCCGATAAACGGATCAGCTCCGCCACTCCATCCAGAATTGGCCCTTGTACACCAAAAGGATCCCTAACATTCACTTGAATTTGAGGATATTTAACCTTTAATAACGATAGTGCATCAGGGATATCCTGTTTAATATGTCCTGCCGCTAAAAGGAACAAAGGGACGACAGTAATGTCTGTCGCTCCCCTCTCCACACAGCGCTTGAAACCCTCTTCAATCAAGGGATGTGTCAGTTCAAGAAAACTGGGCTCCTGTATCGGGATATTAACCTGATCCATTACCCTTTCAATAAATGCCTTTGCTTCTTCTGCTCCTTTTTTAGAGCGCGTCCCATGTCCAATGTAAAGTATTGCCTTCATAGATAGAATTCCTCTTTATTATGAGATTGAAGAATGTTAAACCCCAGATTAAAATCTTAATTGCATTAATTGTGAAAATCTTAAATCCAATAGGATTACTTATATTTATTTTAAACTACTATAAGTACAATAGGAATACTTAATTTTTGAATATTATACAACCACGATTATCCATGCACAACTGGCAAGCTGGGCAGCATTTCCTTTTGGAACCAATTTAAATTTTTGTGAAGCGAAACAACCTCTCCAATTACTATCATGCTGGGATTTGAAACACCAGTTTTCACTACCTGTTCTTCAATTGTTGCAAGTGTTCCAATAACCGTTTTTTGATCCCTTAATGTCCCCCATTGGATTACGGCAATCGGTGTCTGAGGGGATTTCCCATGCTGGATTAATTGTTTGATAATAGTTGAAAGGTGAGATACCCCCATATATACACAAATGGTATCAACACTTTTAGCCAAATGATTCCATTGGTGCTCTGCCGCTTTATCACCAGCCTGATGGCCCGTAATAAAAGCAAAGCTTCTACTCAAAAAACGATGGGTAACAGGAATTCCTGCATAAGCAGTTGCAGCAATGCCAGCTGTTATCCCTGGTACGACTTCAAAAGGGACTTCGTTCCTCATACATTCCTCAGCTTCTTCCCCACCACGACCAAATACAAAGGGATCTCCTCCCTTTAAACGAACAACTTGAAGACCCTTTTTTGCATATTTAACTAAAAAATGGTTGATCGTTTCCTGCTTCATTGTATGATAGTTTGGAAGTTTCCCACAATATATGAGTTGCGCACCATGTTTTGCATGTTGCAATAGTTCTGGATTAACTAGCCGATCATATAGGATGACATCAGCTTGCTGCAGGTACCTTAATCCTTTTACCGTTATTAAATCTGGATCTCCTGGACCCGCACCCACTAAGTACACCTTGCCTGTCATGGCTATTCATCCTTTCTATAATACCTGTTAGATTACATTCTTATCCTGTAAATAGTCAAAAATGTGTTTAACGGCTTCTTCTACCGTTACCTGATCAGACCTAATAGTAATCTCTGGTCGTTCTGGTGATTCATATGGCGAGTTTATCCCCGTAAAATCCTTAATTTCACCACGGCGTGCCTTTACATATAACTGCTTCGGATCCCGTCGTTCACATTCCTCAAGAGGGCAATCGATATATACTTCAATAAACTCCCCTTCTTCAAACAACGCGCGCACCTGATCTCGATCTGAGCGGAATGGAGAAATAAAGGCAGTCGTCACAATCGCGCCGCTATCGACGAACAGTTTAGCCACTTCACCAATTCTTCTAATATTTTCTGTTCGATCCTCGTCGGAAAAGCCTAAGTCTTTATTTAATCCATGGCGGATATTGTCTCCATCAAGTACATATTCGTTTAATGCTTGACGAAACAATTCACTAGAAACCGCATTAGCAATGGTTGATTTCCCCGAACCGGACAGACCCGTAAACCAAAGAACGCAGCTTCCATGACCATTTTTCGAACGGCGCTCTTCCTTTGAAATCGATGATGAGTGCCATGTAATATTCGTTGCTTTTGTCATTTTACTGCCTCCCTAGACTGATGTTTTTTCTTTCATTCCTTCAATTAGCACTTCCACAACTTCTTTTCTACTGAAAGTTGATGGTGGCAGTGTTCCAGCACGAAGCATTTCTCTTACCTTTGTTCCGGAAAGAATTACACGGTCCGCGTTGCTATGTGGACAAGTTTTATCTGAAGCCATGCCTTCACATTTGTTGCAATAAAAACTATGTTCAAAGAATAATGGTTTAATGCCCAATTCTCCCTCTTCAAATTCACTGAAAATCAACTGTGCATCGTATGTTCCGTAGTAATTCCCTACCCCTGCATGGTCACGGCCGACAATAAAGTGTGTGCAGCCGAAGTTCTTTCGGGCAATCGCGTGGAATATGGCTTCACGTGGTCCCGCATATCTCATTGCTGCTGGATAGACACCTAGCTGTACCCTTTCAGTAGGATAGTAGTTTTCAAGTAACACACGATAGCTCTTTAAACGGACATCTGCTGGGATATCATCCGACTTTGTTTCACCCACTAATGGATTAACGAAAAGTCCATCAACCGTCTCAAGGGCTGCCTTTTGGATGTACTCATGCGCACGGTGAATGGGGTTTCTGGTTTGGAAGCCAACAACAGTTTTCCAGCCTTTTTCTTCAAATAAAGCGCGCGTTTCTTTGGGCTCAAGCCATACATCACTAAAGACACCTTTTTCAGGTTTCTTAATCAAGGTTACTTCGCCTGCTACATATACAGGGCCTCTTTCATATAGACGTCTCACTCCGGGGTGTGCCAATTCAAGAGTTTTATAGACATTAATTGCTTCCGTATCTAAGTTGGGTTCAAACCATTCAGATACTTTTATTACGCCGTAAACTTCTTTATTGAAAACTAATTTGATTTCTTCTCCTACTTCAAGTGTGGCAGCTGTTTCCTGCGATACAGGCAGAGTGACAGGGATAGACCAAATGGTATTGTCAGCTAATCTCATGTTCTCAACAACTGATTCATAATCTTCTTTACCAAGGAATCCCGTAAGTGGACTAAACAGACCTACTCCAATTAACTCGAGGTCGCTTAAGGCAATTGCATCAATCACTACTTCTTTTTCAATGTGAGTTACATCCAGTTTTGGGTTATATGCTTGGATTAGTTTTCCCCCATGTGGTTTTGGTAAAAATGACAACAGAATCAAACCCTTTCTTTAGTTAACCGGTAATTGGTTACAAATTTTTATTTATTAAACTAAGATTCTATTGGAAAGAATCTTAGTCTTTAGCCATTTCTTGTCTTACTGGTATGCTAGTTTTTTGCTTTTTTATTAATGAGAGTACGCCAAATACAGAAATTAGGGCACCTCCCATAGCGATAATTGGATAGAAATTATGTTCAATAATTAATTGAATCAGCGTGTACGATAAGACCATCGATAAAACTGGTGATACGATCCAAACGGTAAGCAGTTGAACCACGATATCTTTTTTCAATACCGCTTTCCCATGCTTAGCAAAGCCAATTCCTATAATGGAAGAAGTCGTAATTTGCGTGAGCGGTACGGGGATTCCAAATACGGATGCAATCGTTACGATGGTTGCCCCGGTACCAGAGATGATGGAGCCTTCTTCGAGTCTGAGTTGGGTAATTTTCTTTCCATTTGTTTCAAGCACCCGCTTGCCCAAAACCAATGCTCCCAAGGCAACGAATAATCCGCCCCAGAGTATACCATCACCAGTTGATAGGATTTTTGCACCAACAAGCGGTCCTACCGCATTGGCCACATTATTCATTCCTGCAGAAAAGGCTTCAAACATCCCCATGAGTAATACTAAGACAGATAGCACGGGAACCGCCTTTGATGCTTCGAGCCACTTTTTTAGCCAGTTCATTTTTAAAATGTAGGAAGCAATGATGGCAATAAGAAAGGCAGCAAATGGTGTCAGAAGCCAAAAGAACATGATCCAGATTAGATGATTAACGAACACGGATTGATAAACAATTCCTGCCCCAACCACTGAACCCACTGCAACTTCACTTGTTGAAAGTGGAATTCCAAATATATTAGCTAAAAACAAGGACAAGGCAGCTGAGGCTAAAACAATTAAGGCAACCGGAACGTTAAATGTACTATTAGGTACAATTCCCCCGCCAATCATTTTGACGACTTCGCCTCCTCCGAGCCAAGCACCGAAGAATACAGCAATAGCGCAAAGCAATAATGCCAGCCTTTTTTTCACCACTCCCGCTCCATAGGCAATTCCCATGGAGGCGGCGGCACCGCTCGCACCTATATTAATTGCAAAGAACAACCCAATTGTTATGGCGATAATTGTGAGCAAATGTTACGCCCTCCCTATTTCGTGTGTAAGCCACACTCCGTCTTGTTGCTTCCCACCCAGCGTCCTGCACGTGAATCTCTATCCGTCCCTGACGGCTGTGTACATGGGAAACAACCGATACTTGGATATCCATGATCATGCAAGGTGTTGTACGGTAAATCTTTTTCTTTGATGTAGTTCCATACTTCCTCCCACGTCCAGTGGATCAACGGGCAGATTTTTATATTTTGAAATTTGTCATCTTTATTAATAAACTCAGTATTTGCACGTGTTGGTGATTGGTCTCTACGAAGCCCAGATATCCAAGCTTGTTTCGAGGTTAAGGTCTCTCGTAACGGAATCACCTTACGAATATTGCAGCATTGACCTGGATCCCGTTTCCATAAGGCCGATCCATATTCTGCAGCTTGTTCATCAAGCGTAAGTTTTGGCAACTTTCTCTCAATATTTAAACTTGGGAACCTAGCTTCGATCTTGTCAATCACCTCATACGTTTCTGGAAAGTGCAATCCGGTATCTAGAAATACGATATGAGCATCCGGCTTGATCTGTTGAATTAAGTCAATAAGAACAATAGCCTCTGCACCAAAGCTTGATGCATAGACAAGTTCTTGTTCCGAGTAATGACTATATGCCCACTCCAGCACGGAACGCGCTCCTTTGGTAAAATCCTCAATTGAAAAAGAATCTGAAATTTGTTGCCAATTTTCATAAGTAACTGTAGTCGTCATTGCTACAGGCCTCCTTTATCTTCTAAAAATCTTCTGAATAATCCTTGCTCTGCTAACCGCCTTTTTATAACAGAAAAAGGCGGTCTCCTTTTACGTAAAAGTGGAGACCGCCTCTAGTTTGTCTAGTCAGCGATTTTTATTCGATTGAAGACGAACCTTTTCAATTTTTTCAAGTTGCACGATCTTGCCGTCCTGAACGACAAGTGTAATTGAACCAAATTGTAAGGTGTCGAGCATTTTCTCAAGCTGAGCGAAGAGTTCTTCTTTTTCATTAGCTTTCAGTTGGTTCGCCCCCCTTTATGATGCCAGGAAGTAATGTTATATTTTATTGAAATTAATCCTACCATACCTATAGGTTTTATGTAAATGAAAAAATTTAATTTTTTGTATATTATTTTTTGCACATTTTTATGCCTCGATATAAAGCAAAAAAGAGCGTCCTAATCGGCAATGAAACCGTTATGGACGCTCCCGGGACTTTCGTATTAATTTTTTCTAAAGCAATGCTTTTCCTGCATCTGGTGAAGTGTTTGGGTCCCCTTTACCAACGATGATGGAGCTTTCTGTCTGGATATCATTATCCTCTAGGTTTGCTTCCACATTGTTCGCTGTCTTACTAGCTGTACTTTCTTTTACGTTATTGTGAAGTTCTTGAGGCAACGCTTTTTCTTCCTTATTCATAGTAAGCACCATCCTTTTTACAGGTAGTGTTGGTTAATCCTATTGAACTATACATGATCTATTTAAATTTTAACTTACCTTTTTATTAACTATCGTAGCAGCCATGATTTTGATATATGCTTCAGCGTGTTGTTTCCCGATAACCTCGTTTTCTTTCACAACATTCGCATTTATTAACTCTTTTTTCATTTTTTGTAAAAGTAAATCTTTAAAAAATGCCGACCGATTTGGGGCAATCTTCGCTGCAATTTCCCATATCCAATGTTCCATATTTATACTAATTGCTTTTTTCTTTAAATCTTCCGACAAACCGTTTTTGATTTCTTCTTTTTTTAAACCTACTCTTCTTACTGGCTTTCGACCTGTGATTACTGATTTTAATTGGCGTTTATATTGAATAATATTTAAGTATACTTCACCTAAAAGTTCGGTCACTCCATCCATGTCAGTCATAACATGCTCGTTTATTAGTTCGGCTTTTATTTTTTCAAGGAATAAATTCCTAAAAAATTTTGATCTGTTACTCTCAATTCGCTCCACTAATTCCCATATCCAGCCCTCAAGGTTGAGGCTAACTGAAATCTTCTTGTTTGAAGGAATTTCTTGTCTCTTAGCCATTTCAAGGTCACCTCATTCTTCATTTTGTCCATTAAAGACAGCTAATTTTGTTGCTAGGTTAGAAAATGATTATCTAAAAAAACGGTGCATGGAGATTTGTTGATCTTTATTTTTTTCATAGAGTTTTTCAACATTTTCTTCGTGTACAGCTTCTTGTAGACTGAGCGTCCGTTTTTTTATGGTTATAGAAAGGAATAAAATATTTATAGTCATGTCAATCACTCCTTGGTACTAATGTGTTTTGCTTTATTTGTTACTCTTAGTATAGAAAAACCCAAAAAGAATGAAATCGTTCTGAAGACGAGAATTCTCTCCATTTATAGGCCGAATGATTATTCATACTTTAGTCGTAGAAGTTG